>JBBTJN010000045.1:0-7812 GCA_038059415.1 Elusimicrobiota bacterium
GTCAAGGAAGGCCGCCGCCGCCGGTGAGAAAGATCAAGGGCTTCAAGCTCACGCTGCGGCCCCATGTGATCAAGCAGCGCGCCAAGAAGGCGCGCATCAACCTCGAGGCCGCCGGATTTGGCGAATTGCCGCTCGCCAAATTTTTAGAACGTGCCGCGAAGTCTCTTGCTCCGGGCGTCGTCTTCGATACGTTCGGCCACCTTGACGCGGATGGGCCCCTCCTGTCGCCGATGCCGGGCCTGGCCTACAGCTTGATCCTGGCGGGCCTCGGCGACGGCTTCGCGTCCATCCGCGGGAAGGAATCGGCGATTCCCGATGATCTGTGGCCGATTCTCGAGGATCACGCGCTCGACGAGGCGGTCCGCTTCGCGTCCGCCCTGATCGCCGACGAGGCCGAGAAGGACAACTGCGAACTCTCCCCTCTCAATGCGATTACCGCGGACGCGTCGCTCGAGGCGGCCCTGCGCAAGCTCGACGCCGGCGCCAAGCTCGGAGTGAGGCTCGACGCGGGCCGTCTTTCCCCCGCGGCCTCCATCGTCGTCAGCCAATCCTGGCTCGCGAAGTTGAAGGCCAAGGGCCGCAAATAGTGATCCGGAAGTTCGTCCCCTACCTTGCCTATCTGTACGTGACGTTTATCGGCTGGACCACGCGCTCGCAAGTGCTTCGCGACGACATCCCCTTGAAGGTCCACAATGCGGGCAAACAGTTCATCTACGCATTCTGGCACCAGCGCCAGATATTCTTCACCTGGTCGCACCGGAACGTCGGCGCGGCCGTGCTCGTCAGCAGGTCGAAGGACGGCGAGCTGATCGCCAGGACGATGGAGCTCTCCCGCATCGGCGTCGTGCGCGGCTCCTCCTCTCGCGGAGGCGCCGTCGCGGCGCGCGAAATGGTCGCGATCCTGCGTTCCGGCCGCGACATCGGCATCACTCCCGACGGACCGCGGGGCCCGGCGCGCGAGGTGAAGGAGGGCGCGCTGCGCGTCGCGCAGCTGTCGGGCATGCCGATCATCCCGATCGCCAACGCGCTGTCGAACAAGGTCGCGATCGCCACGGCCTGGGACCGTCTCCAGGTGCCCCTTCCGTTTGGGCGCGCCGTCGTGATCTACGGCGAGCCTATCCAGGTCGCCGCCGGCGACGATCTGGCCGTGAAGGCCGCCGAGCTCAAGGCCGCGATGGACGCGCTCACCGCTGAAGCCGACCGCCTGATCCGATGATTTACCTGCTTCTTCTTCTCGAAACGCTACTCGCCCCGTTCGCCGGGCTCGGCGTGGTGTTCTCCTTCCTGTTCTCAGCCAACCGCGGACGTCTTGGGGGGCTTTGCGACGAGATCCCCGAGCGTTTCGGGTCGATCCGCGACACGACGCTGGACCGGCTTCACGGCCGCGAGATATGGTGGTTCCACGCCGCGTCCGCCGGGGAAGTCGCCGGCCTGGCCCCGATCCTGGAGGCGATATCAAAAAAGAATGCCGCGGCTCTCGTTCTCACCACGACGACCCGCTCGGGCCGCGACGCGGCGCGCGCCTTGACCTGCGTCTCCTGGGCCCAGCTCGCCCCGCTCGACGCCTGGCCCTTTGTCGCGCGGTTTCTGAAAGCGCTCTGCGCGAGGCGTCTTATACTCGCCGAGACCGAGCTGTGGCCGACCACCTTGATCCTCGCGCGGCGCGCGGGCCTCTCCCCCGCCTTGGTCAACGCGCGCCTCACGCAGAAAAGCCTCTCCCGCTACCTTCCTGTCTCCGCGTTTCTCGCCCCGGCGCTCGACGCGCTTTCTCTGGTCGCCGCGCAAAGCGAAGACGACGCCGCGCGCTTCGCGGCCCTCGGCGTGCCGCGCGAGCGCGTGACGGTCACGGGCAACGCCAAGTATGACAGGGAGGTCGTCCCGTCCGCGAGCGTTTGCGCCCGCGCCAAGGTCGCGGCGCTGGGCTGGGAGCGGGACCCTTTATTCGTCGCGGGGAGCACTCACCCGTACGAGGAGGAGATGGTGATCGCCGCGTACCTGGCCGCGCGTCGGGCTTCGCCGCGCCTGCGCCTGGTCATCGCTCCGCGCCATCTCGAGCGCGCCGCCGACGCCGCCGATCTGCTCTCTCATGCGGGCTTGACGTTCTCGCGTTGGAGCGGCGCCCCCGTGCCGGATTGCTCTGCATTGCTCCTCGATGAGATGGGCGTGCTCCCCTCTTTTTACGCACTGGCCCGCGCAGCGTTCGTCGGCGGGACCTTGGTCAAGGTCGGCGGCCACAACCTCCTCGAGCCGGCTTTAGCCGGCGTGCCGGTTCTGTTCGGGCCCCATACCGACCATATCGAGCGTCCGGCCGAAATGCTGGCCGCCCAGGGAGGCGGCGGGCGTCGCGTGCGCGACGCCGTCGAACTCGCCGCGCGGCTGATCGAATTCGCGAAGGACGAAAAGGCCGCGCGCGCGGCCGGAGAATCGGCTCGGAAGGTCGCCGACGGCCTGCGAGGTGCCACCGGTCGCACGATCGAGGCGCTCGGTGCCTGAGCGGGAAGCCCGCCCACGGCAAATCGCGGCGGGTCGTTTATCTACTTCTTGGCCGGGCCTTTGATTCGCGCCAGGAATAATGTCATTTTGAAGCGCTCCACCGCCTTGAGCGCGTGGGGCGTCCCGCCCGGCATGAGAATCATCTGCCCCGCCTTGACCCGGTGAGACACGCCGCCCACGGTGATCTCGGCTTCCCCGTCCAGCACGTGTACGAGGGCGTCAAAAGGCGCGGTGTGCTCGCTGAGGCTCTCGCCCTTGTCGAAGGAAAATACCGTGACCGAGCCCGTGTCCCGGTTGATCAGAGTGCGGCTGACGACCGAGCCTTCCGCATAGGCCACCAGACCGGCGGCGTCGAGAACTTCATCCATGGACTCCTCCCGTGCGACGTCGCGATAGGTCATCATATTAGCCGGGCATTCCGGGCCCAGGAACTCCGTAATACCGCTCACAGACAGAGTATAGTCCACTTTCACTTCCGCGGCCCGCGAGATTTGTATATTTTTAGCACCTTTCGAGCCCGACGGCACGGCGAAGTGGTTCCGTTTTCAAGAGAATATGCTCGTGGAACACGAAGGCCGCATCTCAAAGTTCGAGCCCAAACCGCAGTAAGAATCAGACGCGCAGCCGGCCCTCCCCCGGGCGAAATGATATAATTGAAGTTGTCGCCCAAAATACTCGTTATTCGGCTTTCCAGCCTCGGTGACGTCGTTTTGACCGGGCCGGTCTATAAGAGCTTAAAAGCCCATTGGCCCGACTGTCGGGTCACGGTCCTCGTCAAACCCCAGTTCACGGCCGCCCTCAAGGGCCACCCGGGTGTCGATGAGGTCGTGCCCTTCACCGGCATAGGGGACGCACTGCGCTTGATCAAGGCCCAGGGCTTCACCCATCTTCTGGACCTGCACGGAAACCTTCGCTCGTTGCTGATCCGGACCTTGGCGCGGGTGCCTAACACCGCGACCTACCGTAAGAATGCGTTCGCCCGTCGCCTGTTCGTGGCCTTTCGGGTCTTGACGCCGGGACTGCAGCGCCACACCGTGGACCGCTACCACGAGGCGCTCGCCGCCTGGGGCGTGCCGCGCGCGCCGAGCGGGGCGAAGAAGGTCCTCGTCATGCAGAGCGCGTTCCTCGGCGACAGCCTGCTGACCTTGCCGCTTATTCGCCGCCTCAAGGAGATCCTGCCGGACGCCCGAGTGAGCGTGCTGACGCTCGCCAAGACCGCGGATATCTTCCGGGGCGCTCCCTGGGTCGATTCGGTGCTCATCGACGACAAGCGCGGTGTCCACGGCGGCCTGACGGGCCCCTGGCGCATCGCCGCCGAGATGAGGACGCACGGCTTCGATCTCGCCGTGATCCCCCATCGCTCCTTGCGCTCCGCGCTGATCGCGCAGCTCGCCGAGATTCCCCGCCGCATCGGCTTCGACTCGAGCGCGGGAAGCTTCCTGCTCACCGACGCCGTGCCGTTTTCCTGGCTCATGCACGATCTTGAACGCAACCTCTCCTTGGCCCTGCCGCTCGGCGCGGGCGCCGCGCCTTCGGCGGGCGAGTCCCGATACGTGACGCCGCCGAAGATGAGCGGAAAACTGTCCGGCATTCTTTCCAACGCTGGAGTGCTCCAGGACGCGGTGCTCGCCGGGGTGCATCCCGGCTCGGCGTGGACGACGAAGCGCTGGCTGCCCGAGCGCTTCGCCGAGCTGTGCGTCCGGCTGAAGGCCGACGGCCTGACCCCCGTCATAGTCGGAGGTCCCGACGTCAAGGGTCTAGGTGAGCGCATCGCCGAGGAGTGCGGCGCGCTCGACCTCGTCGGAAAGACCGACCTGGAGGACCTCAAGGCTCTGATGGGGCGTCTGTCCGTATTCGTGACCAACGATTCCGGCCCGATGCACCTCGCCGCGGCGGCGGGCGTGCCGGTCGTGGCGATTTTCGGAGCTACCACGCGCGAACTCGGCTTCTTCCCATACGGCCCGGGCCACCGTGTCATCGAGTCGGACCTTGCCTGCCGCCCGTGCGGCCTCCACGGAGCGCGCGAATGCCCCGAAGGGCATTTTCTCTGCATGCGCCTGCTGAGCGTGGAGAAGGTTCACGCGGCTTGCCGGGACGTGTTGAAGGCCGGGGCGCCCGCGTGAATATCCTGCATATCGAAGACGAGCCCTGGGATTCGGGCATGGCCCACTACGCGGTGACGCTGGCCGTCGAGCAGGCGCGCCACGGCCACCGGGTCGAGTTATGGGGCCGGGCCGACTCGCCGGTGCTGACAGAGGCGAGGCGCCGCGGCTTGACGGTGTGCGGCTGGCCGGGCGGCGCCCGCGGAATTCTCTCCTGGGGCGCCCAGCGCCGCATGGCGGGCGTATTGGCTCCCCGCATCATCAACGCGCACACCGGCAGCGCGCACGCGACGGCGCTGGTGCTGGCGGCCAAGCGGACGTGCGCCGTCGTGCGCACGCGCGGCGACGCGCGCTTGCCCAAGGCCGACATGCTCACGCGCTGCATCGCGGCGCGCACGAACGTCTTCATCGCGGTCAACAGGACGCTCGAGGAGGCGCTCAAGTCCGCATTCCCAGGAGCGAAGGTCGCGCGGGTGGCGCAGGGCATCGATGGCCCGGAGCAGGCGGCCTTGCTGCCCGCCCAACCCACCGTCGGCATGATCGCGCGCTTCGACAAGGTCAAGGGACATGAGATATTCATCGACGCGGTCGTGCGCCTGAAGGCCAAGGTTCGCGGCCTGCGCGCCCGCTGCGCCGGCGAGGGCCTCCTCCTCGAGCGTCTGCGCTGGCAACTCAAGCCCGCCGGGCTCGAGGGCGTCGTCGAATTCCTCGGCCGCGTCGCCGACAAATGGGCGTTCATGTCCGCGTGCCGCGTCGGCGTCGTCTCGTCGGTGGGCTCGGAAGCGATCTCGCGGGCGGTACTCGAATGGATGGCCATGGGCCGCCCGGTGATCGCCTCAAACGTCGGCGGCATCTCCGACCTTATTGATGACGGCGTCACCGGCCTGCTCGTGCCGCCCGGGGACCCGGCCGCGCTCGCCGAGGCCCTTTGCGCGCTGCTCCTTGATCCGCAAAAGGCTCAGGCGTACGGCCGCAACGCGCGCGCGCGCTGGGAAAAAGAATTCGGCCTGAACACATTTTACGAAGAGACTCAGCGGGTTTACGATGAAGCCGCGGCCCATATACCATCTTGACTCGGAGCCGGGCCTGCGCGGCGGGGAGCGACAACTCCTCTATCTTGCGGCGGCCCTGCGCGCCCGCGGCCGCCGCGGCGTCGTCTATGCGCGCGCGGGCGGCGAACTCGAGGCCGAGGCCCGCAAGCAGGGCTTTGAAACCGATTGCGCTTCGGCGGCGAGGCTCGTCTGGCGTGCCCGCCGCGAAGGAGCGATCATCCATGCCCACACCGGGCACGCCGCCGGGACCGCGGCCTTGGCGTCCTGGGCCGGCCTCCGCGTCGTAACGCATCGCCGCGTGGACTTCCCGGTGAACGACCTCAGCGCGCGCCTGAAGTATGGAGCGGCGTCCAGGATCGTCTGCGTTTCGAAGGCCATCGCCGGGATTATGAAGGCCGCCGGCGCGCCGGCAGCTAAGCTCGCCGTCGTCCCCGACGGCCTGCCCGTGACTGCTCAAGAGAGCCTATGGGCCGCGGTCGAGCCGGGGCGCTTCACGCCCCCCTCCGTCGAGGAACGCGCTGCGTATCGCCGCGCAATCTCTTCGCAGTTCGGTTTCCCGCAAGATGCGATCATGATCGGCAACCTCGCCGCGCTCGTGCCGCACAAGGACCACGCCGCCTTGCTCGCGGCCGCGGTCATCGCCCTGTTCCAACGGCCCAAGGTCAAATTCCTCATTGCCGGCCGCGGTCCGGAAGAAACCAATCTTTTCGAGAGCATTAAACGCATGGGTTTGCTCGGCAAAGTGCTCCTACTCGGGCATATTCCCGATCCCATTCCCCTCATGAAGGCTCTCGATATTTACGTCCAGTCGTCTTGGGGAGAGGGCATGGGTTCGGTCCTGATCGAGGCCGCCGCATGCGGCGTGCCGATAGCGGCCACCAACGCGGGCGGTATTGCGGAGGTGGTGTCGGACGGCGAGACGGGGCTTCTCGTCGCGCCGCGCCATCCCGAGGGGCTGGCGCAGATCTTGATTCGTTTGATCGACGACAAATCTCTCAGGGAGAGGCTGGCCTCCGAAGGCCGTAAAAGAGTGAGCCGTTTCGGCCTGACGCGCATGGCCGACGCCATGGAGGAGGTCTATGACTCCATCTCTTAGCGCGATCTTGATCTCGAAAAATGAAGAACGCGACCTCCCCGGCTGTTTAGAATCGCTAAAGGGTTTGGCCAACGAAATCATCGTTGTCGTGTCCGACGATACGTCGGACAACACCGAAGCCTTGGCCAAGTCATTCGGCGCGAAAACGTTTCTGCGCAAGTTCGATGACTACGCTCGCATGCGCCAAAAAAGTTTGGATGCCGCCGAAGGCGACTGGTGTTTATGGATCGATCCCGACGAGCGCGTGACGCCGCAGTTGGCGGCGGAAATCCGCGGAGCTCTCGCAGCGCGCCCTCAATTTGTTGCCGTCGACATTCCCTTTTCCGTCCGTTTTCTGGGCCGCGCCATGCGTTGGGGCGGCCTCGGTCATGAATCCCACATCCGGTTGTTCCGCCGAGGCAAAGCCCGTTTCAGCGACGGCGCCTTGCATGAGAGCCTCCTGGTGGATGGCCCCGTGTCGAAGTTCAAGCACAAGATCGTCCATGAACCCTACCGAGATATCCCCGACTACCTCTCCAAGCTCGACCGCTATACGACCTTGGCGGCCCAAAAACGCTTCGAGGCGGGAAAGCGTTTCTCCGTTTTCCACCACCTGATTTTGCCCGGGGAATTCTTCATCCGGGCTTTCCTGAAGCTCGGCATTCTCGACGGCTACCCGGGGCTCGTTTGGGCCGGCTTGTCGTCTTTCCACAGCTGGCTCAAATATGTGAAACTGGCGCGGATGAGCGAAGAGGTCTCCCGGTGATCGGCGTTCTCGCAATTATCGGCGCCGCCACGGCGGCCTTAAGCGCCCGCTGGAACTGGTGGCGCCCCTGCGTCCGTGGCGGCATGCCCGTCTTGATGTACCATAAGATCGGCGACTATCCGTCCGGCTCCGAGCTCAAGAAGCTCTGGGTCACGACCGCCGACTTTCGTAAACAACTCGAGTATCTAAGAGACCACGGCTACACCGCCGTCGATTTCCGCGACTGGCGCGACGCCGAGAAGGGCGTCAAGCCCCTGCCCGTGAATCCGGTCATGATCACCTTCGACGACGGGTACATGAACAACTACGATCTCGCCTTTCCCC
>JBBTJN010000046.1:0-32561 GCA_038059415.1 Elusimicrobiota bacterium
CGAACGAGGACGCCGCCCTCTGGTTCACGCGCCGCGTCCTGCCCCTGATCCGCAGGACTCGCCCCGAAACGAGCCTCGCCTTGGTGGGATCCGCGCCCACGTCCGCCGTTGCCGAGCTGGCCGGCGACGGGGTCACCGTCACCGGCACCGTGCCCGATGTCCGCCCCTGGCTCGACCGTTCCCGCATCTTCATCGCACCCGTCCGCCTGGGCTTTGGAGTGAAGGGAAAGGTTCTGGAAGCTTTCGCCCGCGGCCGCGCTGTCGTCGCAACCCGCGGCGTGGTCCGGGGTCTGGCGGGCGCCGTGCCGGGACGCCACCTGCTCGCGGCCGATTCACCGCGTGGATTCGCCGACGCCTGCCTCTCTTTACTCGAACACCCCAGCCTCAGGACCCAGCTTGCCATCCGGGGGCGCGCGTTCGCCGAGCAGCGCTGCGACTGGACCCTCTCCACCCGGCTCCTGTCGGGCCTCTACGAGGAGCTGGCGTGAAGGTCGCGACCGAGACCGACTTCGTCCTGCGGCGCCTGGAGGCCATGATGGAGAAGGGTCTGAGGAAGCTGGAGCGCCTCCCCGGCCCGCAGCCCCTGCGCGAACTCCATCTGGAACTCACGCACCGCTGCAACCTTCGCTGCGCCATGTGCCACCACTGGGAGATGCCTCTTCGCAACCCCGCCTCGGTACAGCGCGAGATGGGCCTGGAGGGAATCAAGAAGCTCCTCGAGGGCTCCAAGCTTCTCAAGGGCGTCGAGGTCGTGGTCGTCACGGGCGGCGAGCCTTGGTTGAGACCCGACGTCGACAACATCCTTGAGTATCTCTCCCACGCGCTGCCCAAGGCCCGCCTCGGCGTGCTGACGAATTTCGCCAATCCGAAGATTCTGCGCCGTCATCTCGACGAGGCGCAGCACCGCAGCGTGAAGAATCTCTGGCTGGGCTCTTCCCTCGATGGCCTGGAGAAGACCCACGATGAGATACGCGGCATGCCGGGAGCCTTCCGCGGTCTTATGAAGAGCACGGAAATGGTTCGCCGCGAGTTCCCCGGCCTCGACTTCAGCTTCAACTTTACCATCACGCCGCGCAACCACGACGAACTCTGGGCGACCTATCAGCACGTGAAGGCCATGGGCCTCTGGTTCGGCGCGCAGATGGTGGTCGATCACCAGGGCTTCGCCTCCCCCGAGAAGCCGGAGTGGACAGAGGCGATGCTCGCCCGCGTCGAAGAGCAGATCGACGGCGTGATCCTGGATCTCTGCCGCGACGGCGGCGCCGCCCGGCGCCTGTTGGAGGCCAAGATAGGTCAGTCCCTGGGGCTTTGGTCGCGCATACTCTACTGGCGATATCTAAAGCTATACGCACGCCGCCCCGAGCGCTTCTTCAAGGACTGCCTCGCCGGCCGGCGCTACGCCATGTTCAACCCGGAAGGTGAACTCTTCTTCTGCCCCGTCAACAAGCATCGCGTGATCGGCGACGCGTCGGCGACCCCCTTCGACGAACTCTGGAATGGGAAAAAATCAGAGTCCGAGCGCCGCTTTGTCAAGTCTTGCCGTTGCGACTGCTGGCTCAACTGCATCGCCAACCCGGTGCTCGACCGCGTTTTGGAGGCGGGACGATGAATCCTCTGGCCAGCATCGTGATCCTCTGCCACAACGACCGCAACTACCTGCGCGGCTGCGTGGCCAGCCTCCGGCGCCATACGCGCGTGCCGCACGAGTTGATCTTCGTCGACAACGCCTCCGAGGACGGCGTGCGCGAGGATTTGCGCGCCGTCCGCCGCGACTATCCATTCCCGGTCAAACTCATCCTCAACCGGGAGAACAGGTTCTTCTCCGGTGGCAACAACCAGGGACTGCGCGTCGCCCAAGGCCGCCACATCGTCCTGCTCAACGCCGACACTTTGGTCACTCCCGGTTGGCTCGAGGGCCTGATCGCCGCGGTCGAGGAAGACCCGAGCGTGGGACTGGTCGGCCCGTGCACTAACCAAGCCGCCGGGCTTCAGGTGGTCTGGCCTCCCGCCTACCGAACGCCGCGTGAACTCCCGTCTTGGGCGCGGCGCTGGGCGGCCACGCGAAAAGGCTCGCGGCTGGAGGCGCCCTGGCTGGTCTTCTTCTGCGTGCTGGCGCCTCGGCGCGTGCTGGATAAGATCGGGGCCCTCGACGAGAGCTACGGTCCCGGCGGCTTCGAGGATTACGATCTTTGCCTGCGCGCGCGATTGGCCGGCTACCGGCTGGTCGTGGCGCAAGACGTGTACATCCACCATTATGGGGGAAGGGGTTATGCCAACATGCGGTATGAAGAATTGCGCGGACGCAACCGGGATAAATTCTGGGATAAATGGGACGGATGGTGCCGCGACCGTCTCGACTCCCGCCTCGCGCCCCCAAGCGTTCGCGCCTGACAAGATTTTTGCCCACAAGGACCGCGTCTCAGAGTGGCTGAAGACCGGCGCCTCCCGCCCGGTCACGGTCGAGCTCGACATGACTAACGTCTGCAATCAGAAGTGCCCGCACTGCTTCGGCTACTGGCCCGAGAGAGATCAATCAAGGATGTGTCTTGAGGAAGCGAAGACGATCCTTGGACAACTCAAAGAGGCCGGTGCCCGCGGCGTGACCTTCACGGGCGGCGGCGACCCGCTCGTCAATCCCTCCACGCCGGACGCGGTCGCGCATGCCCGTTCCCTCGGTCTCGATGTCGGCTTCATCACGAACGCCCAAACTCTCAAGCCCGAGGCCGCCGATGTTCTGGTCCGCTCGGCAGTCTGGATACGCGTCAGCCTCGACTCGGCCACGCCCGAAATCTTCCAGCTCATGCATGGAATGGGCGCCGCTCAGTTCACGACGGTGCTGAGCAATGTCCGTCTGCTCGTCGCGTGCAAAAAAGCTCTCGACAGCCGCGTCACCATCGGCCTGGGATTTCTCACCGAACCAAAGACCCGCCCAGACGTCTATGCCTTCGCCCGCTTGGGGAAGGAACTGGGCGTGGACTATGGCCAATATCGGCCGTTGCTTCGACGCCAAGGCGAGGCCGACCTCGATTACTCCGACGCCTCCCTGCTCGAGGAGATGCTCCGAGCCAAACGCGACTTCGAAACACAGTTCTACCGCGTGCTGTGTTCCGAGCATAAGTACCGGCGCATCTCCCAAGGCAATTTGGAGCGAGGCTACCGCAAGTGCTACGGACAGAACTTCGCCGCGGTGGTCGCGGCTGACCGGAAGATGTACGTCTGCTGCCACATGCGCGGGATGCCGAAGTACGAAATCGGAAACCTCTCCCGCGACGCCGTCGCGACGATCTGGGACTCTGAGAAACGCCGACGGGTCGCCGGCTCGGTGGACTTCTCCGACTGCCCCCCTCTCTGCCGCTGCGATTCATTCAACGAGATTCTCGGACAACTCAAGGACGAGGGCCGCACGTTGGCCGATTTTCCGGATGGACAGTGGGAACACCCGAACTTCATCTGAGCCGCTTAAAAACACCGGGAAAGAGACTCGTCTCCGTCTTCGGCGAGTCGATGCAGCCATTGCTGTCGCCCGGAGACGCGCTCGAGCTCGACCTCGACCCGGCGCGGCGGGCCGGGGCGGGCCCCGGCGACATCGTCGTCTTCCTGGACGCCGGCGTCCGCCTGACCGCCCACCGCGTCCTGGCCTGCTGGCGCGGGAACCTCCTGACCAAAGGCGATGCACGCCTGCTGCCCGACCCGCCCCTGCCGGCCTCCGCGGTAGTCGCCGTGGCGGTGGCCGTCCTCAACTACGGCCGGCGTCGGCCGCTCGACAGCCGCGCCGCAGGACTGGCCGCCGCGGCCGCAGGCGCCCTGCTTGTCGTGTGCCGTCGTCTGGCTCAGCTCACCGCCTGGCCCGCGCGCGGCATTCTGCTCGCCGTCTGGTCCGCAAGCGAATACGCTTTGCACGTCCCGCTTTGGAGCGCCGCGCCTGCTGCCGCGCGCGTACTGGCTGCGGCCATGAGCCGAGCCGAAATCGCCCCGGAAGCTTTGATCATCCGCCTGAGCGCCTCTCTGCGTTGGATATGGGAGCGCCCGGGCACGGAAGAGCCGACGCCGGCCCTCGGTGGGCGCTCGGCCGGCGGCCTGCTCGCCGCCGACGAAATCTGGTCAGGGAACGTCCGTCTCTTCGGCGACGTGGTGGTCCCGCAAGGCGTCACGCTTACGGTGGCCGCCGGCTCTCGCGTCGTCGCGGAAGCTCCCAAACGCTGGCACCACGGCGTCTCCCGCCGCGCGCAGGGGGCGCCACGCCAGGCCGATCCGCGCCGCTCGCGCCTGGCGGTCTACGGGCGGCTGATTGTCGAGGGCCAACCGGAAGCGCCTGCGACTTTTTCTGGCGATTGGGAGGGAATTGCACTCTACGGCGGCGTGCTCGAGGCGCGAAACGCTAAACTGACGGGCGCGGTGTGCGCCGTAAGCGCCCGAGACGGCGCTCAAGCCCTCCTGCGCGACTGCGACTTCGAGAACTGCGCAACCGCCGTCGAGGGCGGCGGCGGCTCCACCATCGAGCTCGTCGATAGCCGCATCTCGAATTGCGCCAGCGGCCTGGCCGCCGACGGAGGGACCTCGCTTCTGCGCGGCGTGAGCCTGAGCGCGTCCCGGCGCGCGGGGGCCCTTCTGTCGGCGGGTGAACACCTGCTCGAAGACTGCTCCTTCTCGGACGGACCGTCGGGCCTCGAGGCGTCGGGCTCCGCTTCGGCAAAACTGACGCGCGCTTCCTTCGCGGACGCCTCCGGCCCGGCCGTCGCTTTGGCCGGCAAGGCCGTCGTAATCGCGACCGACGTCCGCGTCGCTCGCTGCGGCGCGGGATTCGAGCTGGCCGAGGACGCTCGCCTGGAAGGCGCGGGCCTCGTCGTCGAGGACGTTTCGGGACACGGCCTCTGCCTTCAAGACCGCGGCCGCGCCGAAGTCAAGGCCGCGAAGCTCGCCCGCTGCGGCGACAACGGCGTCTACGTGCAAGGCGAGGCCGCCCTCGAACTTATTGATAGCGGCATCTTGAATTGCGCCAGCGGCCTGGCCGCCGACGGAGGGACCTCGCTTCTGCGCGGCGTGCATCTGGTCGGCAACCGCCGTCTTAACGCCGACATGGCCGCAGGCCGGCATGTCTTCGAAGACTGCGTTTCTGAACGCGCGCCGCGCGGCCTGTCTGTGCGCGCGACGGCGGTCATGAGTCTGGCGGGCGTCCGTCTGGAAGGACACGAACTCGCCGTCTGCGTCGCGGGAGAGGCCCGCCTCGCGGCACGCCGCTGCCGATGGAGGGGCAACGGCGTCGGACTCTGGGTCCAAGAAGCAGGACACGCGAACCTCGAGGACGGCCGCTTCGTGGGCCAAGCCGGACAGGCTCTCCGCCTCGGCCAGCAGGCCGGCGCGAACATGACCCGCTGCCTCTTCCTTGGCGATTCGATGGCCGTCCTTGCCGAGGACGACTCTTCGCTCGAGGCGCTGCGCTGTCTCTTCCGTCTAACTCCCACCGGCGTCAAACTGGATGGCCGCTCTCGCGCCCGTCTCACCGATTGCCGCTTCTCGGTCTGCGCGCTTGACGGCCTCTGGATGGCGGCCGAGGCTTGGACTCGAGCCAAGGACTGCGTCTTCTTGCGCTGCCGCGTGGGCCTGCACGCGCATATCTCGGCGCGGCCGGAGTGGCCCGGTAGCTCTTTCCGCCTCAGCGGCGCAGCCGATCAACGGACTTTCTCATAAGATTATTTTTATTTAAAGTTATACTGCGTTGCGTAGATTCGACCCATTGACGCAAATGACGACCGGGTGGTATACTTCGCATCATGGCACGAAAGAAACCCGCCAACAACGCCCGGAAGTCAAAAAAATACCGTAAGCCGGGGCTGACCAAGCACGGGCCGCTCGAAGCCGATGTCGCGGCCTTCAGCGCCCTCTATTAAAAGTCGCGTCCTCCTTGCGTGAAGGTGCTGCTGTTGGCCGGATCCTCGCACGCGGACGCGACGTACAGCGCCGTCCTCTGCGGGCTCGCCGATTCCTTGTCGGCAGCCGGCCATCATTCCCTCGTCTCCGGACGCCCGGCGCATGACCGCAGGCTCGCCCTAAAGGCCCCGAAGGGCTCTTTAGATATCACGCGTGACCTGCCCCGTCTTTTACGCCAGGCTGATGTCGTCCACCTGCACTTCTCCGGTGTCTTTCACCCCTGGATGAAGGCTCTGACGCGATCGAGGACGAAGATCGTACTGACCTTCCAGGACTATGCCCATCCGGAACTTCCCCCTAATGCTCCTGTGCAGCGACAAGCCCTCTCGCAGTTGGCTGCGAAGGCTGAAGCCGTTACCGCCGTCTCTAAAAGCCTGGCCAAGGCTCTCGCGAAGGGCCTGCCCGCCCTAGTCGGCCGCGTGAAAGTCGTCCCCAACGGCTGGCGCCCTCTGCCTCTCGTGAAAACACCCCGCGCTCCACGCCCCTACATCCTGAGCGTCGGCCGCCTGGCGCCTTACAAAGGTACAGATATCACTTTGATGGCCTTCAGTCTCCTCGCCCGAAAGGACATCGACCTCGTCCTCTGCGGCGCTCCGTTCCATCGCGCGCACATCGCCGGCTTGATCAAAGGCCTCGGCCTGAGAGGCCGCGTAAGACTGACCGGATTGAGACCCGCTGCGCAAGCCCGCGCCTTGACCCAGGGATGCCTCTTTCATGTCTCGGCCGCCCGCGCCGAGGCCTTCGGCATGGCCAACATCGAGGCCATGGCCTGCGGCAAGGCCGTCGTGGCCCCTCGAGTAGGCGGCATCGTCGACTACATAAAGAACGGCGTCAACGGGATACTCATCGCGCCCAAGGACCCCGACGCACTCGCCGCCGCGATGGACCGGCTCCTAGAAGACCCCGCCCTACGCGTCCGCCTCGGTCGACGCGCACGAAGCGACGCGCAGGCCTTTACGTGGAAATCCGTAGCCGCGCGCTATGCGCTACACTACCGCTGATGGAGCCATCCCGGATCACCGCAATCGTCCCCACGCACCGCCGCCCCCTCCTGCTCAACCGATGTCTCACGAGCCTCCTGGCCGAAAAAGATTCCGGTCTCATCCAGATCCTGATCGTGGTCCACGAGGACGACCCTGAAGGCGCGCGCATCGCCGAGGACTGGACTCGCCGCGACCAACGCGTGCAAAGAACATACACACGCAGTCTCTCGCGCAGCATCGCGCGCAACGAGGCCGCACCCCTGGCCGTCGGCGACTGGCTCTATTTCCTGGACGACGACGCTACGGTCCTGCCCGGCGCCTTGGCCGCGTTGCAGAGCGCCATCAGTCTCTATCCCGACTCTCGCGCCATCGGCGGGCCGAATCTTCTGCCCGAAGACAGCGGGGCTTTCGAAACCGCGGTCGATGCCGTCCTCACCTCACCCCTGGGAGCGGGCACCATGCGCGCCCGCTACATCGATGGCGGACGCGACGGGGCGGTCGACGAGAGGTCTCTTATCGCCTGCAACCTCGCCGTGGAGAAGACCTCGTTCCTCGAGCACCGATTCGACGAACGTCTCGATTACGGCGAAGAGACTCTCCTTCTGGCCCGCATGCGCCTGGCGGGCTTGGGCCTCGTCCGCGAGAACGCGATGCGTGTGCGCCACCGCCGCCGAGCCGACTGGTTCTCTTTCGCGCGCCAGACCTGGCGCTCGGGACGCGGACGCGCGCGGCAGACCCTCGTCCTACCCGGCTCCCTGCCCGCAGAATGCTTTGCCCCGCCGCTGCTGCCCGTCGCGGCTCTCCTAACCGTTTGGGTCCCTGAGACCTGCTTCCTGTTCCTGGCTTACGCCGCGGCCTGCGCCGCCGTCGGCGGCCTCTTCTATGCGCGGCGGCGCGACGCCGCTGCGGCTCTCTGGAGCGTGATTGTTATCCCAACCGGACACGCGGCATACGGACTTGGCTTCTGGGCGGAGTTGATCGCGGCCGCCGGTCGCATCGCCGCGCCACGCGGCGTGCGCCGGGCCCTGGCCGACTGGGCCGCCGGCCGGCCCCTGCATGGGATGATGAGCGTCCCGTTCGCCGCCTATTACGCCGCAGCCGAAGCCTCGGTCCGCCTCTGGGCCCGCGCGTCCGGACAGCCCATCTCGGATTTGAACGTCCACCGCGGCTACTCCGGGCCCGACTGGCGCCCCGGCATCAGCGACATAGATCTGACGGCCGTTTGGTGCGACCCCGGGCTGGTCGCGGAATCGGCCGCCCTGGAGCGATGGGCGCGCGGCTACAACCGGCTGCGCCGCATCTTCCCCGTTCTGGGAGAGACGATCATTGCCGATGAGGCAAGCTGGCGGCGCTACCACCGTCACGGCGATTTCCGCGCGCAGAACGTCGCGGACACTACGCCGGAAGAGAACGCCCGTCGGAGCATAGACCGCTGGACGGAACAACTGCACGGCGCCATATGCCTGACGCGGGCCTATCTCGATGAGCCCGCCGGCCCCCGCAGGTCGCGCACCGCCGTGAAGTCTTTCCTTGACGTGGTCCGCCACGGCGGAGAAGGGGGCACCCCGCCCGCGCGCGAGGCGGCCATGAAAGGGCTCGAGAGCGATCTCGCGCGCATCGCGGCACGAGCGGCGGCGGATGATGGGGAGGCCCTGGCCGGGCTCTGCGCCGAATCGGCCCGACTCCTCGACGCGCGGGCGCGTGTGATCGCCGCGCGTCTGCCCGAAGCAGGAACCGCAGTCGTCACGGCGGGTATCCCCGCCCCACGCGCAGCACAGGAGGCGGAGTCAGCGATCGCACGCCTAGGCGCGGCGGTGGGCCGCCCGAAGACGGCGGTCTTCGATTCCACCTTGGGCGCCTGGCTCGTCTTCCCACGCCTGGCCGACGGTGATGACAGCGCCGGTTTCTGGAACGCGCTAAAGTCCTTCAAGCGCCAAGACCCCGCCTATGCGGGTACGGTCTTTCCCCTGACCGAGACGTCGTTACGACTGCTCGCCTGGTCGGCCTACGCAGAGGACCCGCTTAAGACCCTGGCTTGGCGCTCGGCCGTCCCCGCTGCGGCATCGGGGTGCGGCCCGCTCCTGAGCCGTCACGTCGTGGCCATCGTGGGAGCGGAGGGGCTGCCTCCCGTGCCGCCCCAGGCGCTGGCCGAGAGTCTTCTGCGCGAGAGCGCCGCCCTGCTGCTGCTCCACTGGCGCGGACGCCTCACTGGCCCCGACGCCGCGAGCCCGCTGGACCTCTGGACCCGATTCTACGGCCGGACCTTGGCTGTGCGCGCCTGGCTGGAGGAAGGAAAACTCTTCCCCTCCTTCCCGCTCGAGCCGCTGGCTCGTCGACATGCCCTGCGACACCCAAAGGACTCGGCCTGGATCGAGGACCGGGTGCTGGGAGCGACGGCGCTCGATGACCGCACGGGAGACCTGCGCTTCCTGGGCCACCAGATGCGAGAGCTGGCACGCCTCCTTTGAGCCTGGACAGCAGGGAACGTCATGCGGGATGGACGGCGTGCCGGAATCCGCCGGCCCTTCATGGTACGATAGACGGATGAAGCGGCTCTCCTGGGGCCGGATCGAATGGACGGAGGCGGTGCCGCTGGCCGCGGTCGTGACGTTCCACGCGACGACGCAGTCCTATTTCCTGCTGCACGCCAGCAGATTCATCGGCGGTTTCTCCGCCTATTCCGCCGACAGCGCGGACCGGCTCCTCATCGCGATTTCCTGGAGCCGGCACCCGACATTTTTCATCAAGCCGTCCGCCTGGCTGCCGACCTTCTTCTGGATCTATGGGACCCTCTTGCGGATCTGGCCGAACCCTGCCTGGGCGTCGTCAGTCCTCACCACCGTCTTGAGCAGTCTGTCGCTCCTGCCGATGTACGGAATCTGCCGGAAGATCGGAGGGGAACGGGAAGGAAGCCTGCTGGTGACGGCAGCAGCCGGGTTCATGCCTCTGACGCTCTGGATAAGTGCGCAGCCTTTCTTCGATCCCCTCTTCATCCTGATCGTCCTATGCGGCATCTACGCCTGGTTGAGCTGCGATGGCGGCACGCGGCGCGGTTGGCATGCGGCGGCCATCGCGGCCATGGCGGCGGCAGCCTTGACGCGCTACGAAGGCTGGCTTTTCGTCGTCGCATGGCTGGCGCTGACGCGTCAACGTCCCGGGCTGAGGTTGCGTCTATTGGTCCTGGTGCCGATCGCGCTCTGCCTGCTCCATCAACTCTCCGCGTACGGAGGCTTGGATTTCTTGCGGCTCCAGCGCGACCCCTGGCTGATAAGCGCGCCTTCGCCCGATTGGCGTGTCATCAGCAAGGTATGGGAATGCGTCTTCATGGACGGGTTGCTGCTCCCCTTCATCCTCTTCTCGTTTCCGACGCTGGACCTCAGTCAGGCTTCGGTTCGGGAGACTCTTGGACTGGTCTGGCTTCCGTTCTTG
The DNA here is from genome assembly GCA_038059415.1 of Elusimicrobiota bacterium. Taxonomy (GTDB): domain Bacteria; phylum Elusimicrobiota; class Elusimicrobia; order UBA1565; family UBA9628; genus GWA2-66-18. Next base: position 10,341 of record JBBTJN010000046.1, read on the forward strand.
GCCTTTAGCGGCATGGCCCAGTTCCTGGGGTTTCCTTTGCCGCGCGAGCATCTGGCGCCGTTTCTAGCCCTCCAGATGATCCCACTGGCCCCGCTCGCGAGCCGGGCCTTGGAGGCTTGGGGCTCGTCCTTGCGTACCTGGTCCCCAGCCTGGGACCGTCCGGCGCGGCTGGCTCTGACTTTGCTCCTTACATCGGGCGCGGCAATCGGTTGGATGATGCAACCTCTGCCGAAGGTCGTGGGGATGGCCCCCGTCAAACTGCTGCGCCAGATAGGGACAAGACTCAAGCCAGGCGAACGTCTACTGCTGGAATTGCCGATCAAAGGGGGCCACTGGCCCGGCAGCGAAAGATTCGAGGATCCTCAGATCATGAGGCTGGCGGCTTTTCCAGCGGAGATGAAATTCGATCGCCCCTTCAGGTACCGACATTATCATGACGGGTCGGTCGCGACCTTTATGCTGGACACGACCACCCCTTCCGTCCTAGAGCTTCCAACCGACGAACTCGACCGGGAACTCAAGCGGCTCTTGGTGCGCATGATCATCGCCCGTTCGGAGCGCAAGAATCTAGAACGGCTGGGCTGGCGGCCAGCCGGCTTGCTGTTCAATCATCTCTTTTACACACGCTCCGGCGACGACCTCTATCCGATAGTGAGGACTTTGATCAAGGAAGCCCAGCGGCAGCCAGTGGGCCAGAGATGAAGACCATCGTCTTCATCAACCCGCCGATGACCCTCGAGGCGCGCTACGGCGGTCTCGCCAGGGCCGGGGCGATGGAGCCTCCGTTCGGGCTTTGCCACTTGGCCGCGGTGACGCGCGAGCAGGGCTACAAGACGATGATCTTCGACGCCGAGGCACTCGGGCTCTCCGTCGAGGAAACGACCCAAGAGGCTCTAAGGCACAAACCTAATTATATCGGGCTGACGGCGACGACACCAGCGATCGTCAGCGCGGCGCGCGTGGCGGAGAAGATCAAGCAGGCGGCACCCGGTGTCCAGGTCATCGTCGGCGGCTGCCACGTCACGGCCGTCCCGGAAGAGGCTCTGTCCGCATTCCCCTCGTTTGACATCGCGGTGGTCGGCGAGGGCGAGGTCACGATCCTTGAGTTGCTGCGCTGCCTCGACCAGGCAATGATCCCGGAGCGCGTCCCTGGACTCGCCTTCCGGCTCGCTGGAGCGGTCGTGCGCACGCCCCCCCGGCCGTTGATCAAGGATCTGGATACTCTGCCGATTCCGGCCTTCGACCTGCTGCCCCGTCTCGATCGCCACTATAGCGTGACGGCGCAAAGCGTCGACCGGTTTCCAGCGGTCTCGCTGATCACCTCCCGCGGCTGCTACGCGAAATGCACCTTCTGCGACACCAGCGTAACGGGGAACACGATGCGCGGGCACAGCGCGGCCTACGTCGCACGTCTATTGAAGCTGGTCCAGCAACGCTACGGCATCCGTTGCGTGATGTTCGAGGACGACAACTTCCTGGCCTTCCGCAAGCGCCTCAAGGAACTGGAGGCTCACATCGAACGTGAGCACGTCGACATGACGTGGTCCTGCACCTCGCGCGTCGACATCGCCCATCGGGAGACCCTCGATCTCGCCAAGCGCCTGGGCTGCTGGCAGGTTTCCTACGGGATGGAGTCCGGCTCCCAGAAAATCCTGGACTTCTACGATAAGAGGATCACCGTCTCCCAGTCCGCGCGCGCCCTGCAAATGACCCAGGACGCCGGCCTTCACACAAAGGGCTTCGTGATCCTCGGCGGTCCGCTGGAGACGATGGAGACCCTCGAGGAGACCAGATCTTTCGTCACGTCGGCCGCCCTTGACGACATCAGCATCACCTACTTCACCCCCTATCCGGGCGCCGCCGTCTGGGGCGTCTGCGAGCAATACGGATCTTTCGACCGGAACTGGGAAAGGCTGAGCTGTTTCGAGATCACCTTCATCCCCCGCGGCCTCAGCCGCGCCGTGCTCGAGGGGCAACAACGGAGGATTTTCCGGGAGTTCTATTGCCGCCCGCGCGTGCTCGCGGACTATCTGCGGCGCATCAAGACGCGACGTCATCTCGTCGCTCTCGCCGGGAGCGGCCTGGCCCTGACCAAGCACGTCCTACTGGCTCCCTCGGCTCTGAGCTACCGCATCCGCTAGTTCGATGAGCGACCTGAGCCCGGGAATCTCCCTCGTTTACCCGATGTACAACGAGCGCGCGAACATCGCGCAAGCCGTGGCCCACGGCGCGCACGTCCTCTCGTCTCTGGCGGCGGAGTGGGAGATCGTCGTGGTCGATGACGGGAGCGGCGACGAGAGCGCCGCAATCGTGGCGCGCCTCGCTCGTGAAGAGCCCCGCGTGCGACTGATCTCGCGCTCCCGCAACGAGGGGCTGGGCGCGGCCCTGAGAGACGGCTTTTCAGCGGCCCGCCACGAAGTCGTGCTCTATTGCGACTCGGACCTCCCCTACGACTTGTCCATTTTAGCCCGGGCGCTGCCTCTCTTGGGCGAGTCCGATCTGGTAGCCGGCTTCCGGCTCAACCACGGGGAGAGCGCGCTCCGGATCGTCTATTCGAAGGCCTACAACCTCCTGATCAAGACCCTGTTCGGCTTGCCGGTACGTGACGTCAACTTCTCGTTTAAGCTGTTCAAGAGGCACGTGCTCCAGAAGATTCAGCTCGAGTCGCGCGGCAGCTTCATCGACGCAGAGTTCCTGATCAAGACGCGCAACGCGGGCTTGCGTCTCGCGGAAATCGGCATCGTCTACACGCACCGCCGGCACGGAATTTCAAAGTTGTCGAGCTTGGCCACCATCGTCGAGATGCTCGGCGAGTTGGGCCGGCAGTGGAAGTTTCTGGCTTCTCCCTGCGGCTACCGGCCGGCGGGTCTCCGCGACATGATTCACACGTCCTACCGTTGGAGAAGCTGCCCCTTCGAGTTCCTCGAGAGCCTGGTCCCAACCCAAGGGAAAATCCTGGATTTCGGCTGCGGACACGGCCTTTTCGCGCATTGGCTGTCCGTCCGCTCGCTCCGGCGCGACGTGACCGCCTGGGATCCCGACGCGCGCAAGATCGACTTGGCCTGCCGGCGCCTGCCGGCGCTGCCCAATCTCAGCTTTCGTTCGGGAGCGGAGTTCCCCATCATGGCCCCGTCGTCGCTGACCGCCGTCACCGCGATCGACGTGCTGGCATACCTTACTGCCGCCGAAAAGGACGCCTTCGTGAGAAGCTGCCGCGAGTCGCTGGCGCCTGGCGGCGTCCTGTTGATCAAGGAGATCGACATGCGGCCGCGTTGGAAATACGCATGGACGCGCCTTCAGGAGGGCGCCGCGCTCGCCATGGGGCTGACGCAGACTCCCTCGGGAAGCACGAACCTTCATTTCGAGAAAGCGGACCGGCATCGCGTGCGTCTGGAGTCCCTGGGCTTCGAGGTCCGTCTGATGACGCCCAAAACGCGGCTTCCTTATTCCCATGTCGTCATCACGGGGATAAAGGCGCGATGAGACGCTTGATCGTCACCGCGGATGATTTCGGACTATGCTCGGGCATCAACCGCGGCGTGGCCGCGGCCTTTCGCGAAGGGATCGTGACGCGCGCCTCGCTCACCCCGACGGGAGAAGCCTTCGACGATGCCGTCGCGCTCGCGCGATCGACGCCCGGACTGGCAATCGGCGTCCATCTCGCGCTGACCGAGGAAAGACCCGTCTGCGTACCGGCGCGAGTACGCACCCTCCTGGGGCCGGAGGGCCGTTTTCTCAAGGACTACCAGGCTTTGGCGCTGCGCGGCGCGAGGGGCGGGATCGACGGCATCGAACTCGAACGAGAAGTGCGCGCTCAGATCGAGCGGGTCTTGAACGCGGGGCTGAGACCCGGACACCTCGACAGTCATTGCCACGTCGGCGTGATGCCCTCGTGCTTCCAGATGATGATCCAGCTAGCGCGAGAATACCGGATTCCATATTTGCGCCTGCCCGTAGGCCCTCTCTCGCTCGAACCCGGCGACCTGCCGCGTCCGCGGCTCGCGCTACGCTCGCTGCTGCTGGCCGGCGTCGAATCTTGGGCGCGGATATTGAAGGGGCGCCTTCCCGCCGCCGAGGTCCGCTGCGCGGATCATGTGGTGGGCCTGCTGCATTCCGGCGCGCTGAACAAGCACAGACTTCTGGATATCCTCCGACGCCTGCCCGACGGCGACACTGAATTGGTCTGCCATCCCGGCCAGGCCGACCGCACGGCGCGCGAGCGCTATGGCCATTGGCGCTACGATTGGGACAGCGAGTTGCATGCGCTGACCGATCCCGAGGTGCGCGAGTTCATCTCAAGGGAATCGATCCGCCTAACGCCTTTGCTGTAGCTAGCGGGAGACTGCCTCAAGAAGACGTTCCGCCAGGAGGTCCGAGATGAAAGCGCGCGCATCCTTCTCGACGCGCTCGGAACGCTCCCCATACAGAACGGCGACCTCGGAGACGGTCGCCGCCAAGCTCTTGCCGCGGCCCAGACGATCCCATATCTCGGCAGCCACCTCGTCGAGGGAGTAGTACTCGCTGGTGTCGACGTTAAGAATCACGACCTCGGCATCGACGCGCCGCCACGAAACGTGGGCGGCATGCCGGTAACGCTTCTTTTCGCCGTCGAGCGTCTTCTTCATGTTCTCATACTACCATTCACGGATAAACGGCGTCGAGGTCGGGCCAACGCAGGCGCCAGCTCACGGTCGTCCCGTCGTCGCCCAGCAGGAACAGCTCCAGACCCAACGCCTGGCGCGACTGGCCGTGCAGAAGCGGCAATTGATTGAGGCGGAAGCGCGACACGCACGGAGGAAGCCCCGCGACGATCGTCATCGGCGTCGAAACCGCGCGCACCCCCTCCTCCGGCACCCGCCGCGGATTGACCGCGCTCAGGCAGACGATGTCGGCCTTCGGCAGACCTTCGCATGCTCCGCACGGGTCGATGTAGACGACTATGCCGCCGCGCTCGATGAGCAGGCCGCCCTCGCCCGCCGGACGAGCCATACCGGCCGCCGCAGTCTCCGTCCGCTCCGGCACGCTCATCGGGGCACCTCAAAGGCACGCAAATCGTCGAGATACTTAAACTCCAAACAGCTGCAGCGTTCGTAGGGACACGGACGCGGCGAATCGTGCAGCCGGAAGTCGGCGTCGAACAGGTTTCCCAGCGGCTTCCGGCCGAAGGCGTCCTGGCCGCAGCGAAAGACCCGCCCATCGGCTTTGACGTTCGCGTAGACCCGGCCCGCATGGCAGGGCTTGCCCAATGTCGAGCGCGCGCCGAGGCGGTAATCGCGTTCAGCTGCTTTGCTCGTCGGTTCGCCTCCTGTCGATCTCTCTATGAGGACGCGCTCCTGCGGGGTATAGGCGTCGGGGTAGCGGCGCCCGGCGTGCTTTCCCTGGAACACCATCGTGCTGAAGGGAAAGCCCGCGTCCTGGAAGGCCGCGCGATATTCCGCCAGTCGCGGAAGGAACGGCGGCCAGGTCACGAAGAGCACCGCCGGACGCAAGCCCTGCTCGCGCAGAAGTAAAAGCTTCTTCATGAACTTATCAAACGTCGTGAACTCGGGATGAAAGCTCGCGCTGAAGTGGACGCGCTCGGATGGCAGGCGCCGGGCCAGGGCCTCAAGCTTCTCCGGCTCCAGAGAAAGATTCGTGGTGATGACCAGGCGATGGAGTTTCGCGAGCGCCTCGAAGAGCTCTGCGGCGCGCGGATAAGCCAGCGGCTCACCGCCCAACACGTCGATGCGCGCCTCTCCGTGGCGCTCGCGCACGCGGCCCCAGGCTGCGGCCCAATCCTCAGGCGGCAGCAGACGATGAGTCTTGGCCAGTTCCTCCCAAAGGTTCTCCATCTCCCACCAGCAGTAGGAACAGCGGTAGTTGCAGCCGTACCAGAGGTCCCAGGTGAAGGTTGGCGCGTGTTCTTCAAGCCACCACTCGCGCGTCATCGCTCCCAGCGCGGCACGCCGCAGGAGTCTCATGGCAGCCAGGGTCCCGCGTGCGCGGGGGCTTTTTCGTCCGGAATGACCTTCCACTCGTCGCAGGGGCAGAACTCGACGCCGCACGGGGCGGGAGCGTCGAGAAGGCGGAAATCCTCCACGAGAAAGTTCGAGAAAATGCCGGGGTCGCCAATCTGGCCACAGCGCGTAACTTCCCCATCGGGCAGAAGCAGCGCCGCTGCGTGGCCGGCGCGGCAGAGCATTCCCTTATGTCGCTTGCTCTCAAGCCAGTCTTTCTCCCCGGGCTCAGCGGCGGTCATGCCGAGCCGAGTCTTTTCGTCTTGCGAGTAGGCGTCGGGATAGCGCGCGCCGCGCCATTCACCCACGAAAGGGATGACCTTCAAGCTCTCGTCGGCGGCCGTGAAGGCTTCCAGGATCGAGGTGAGGTCGGCGAGCATGGGCGGCCAGGCCACGAAGTTGAGGCAACCGAGCTGTGCGCCGCCCTCGCGGACCGATCGCACGGTCGCGAGGAATTCACGCAGAGTATGGTACTGGGGATGAAAGCTCAAGGACAGCGAAACCTTCGCATGGTCGACGCGGCGCAAGTAGTCGTCGAGGTGGAGAGAACCATTGGTCGTCACGTTGATCGGCCAATGCAGCCGCGAGATCTCGGTGAGAAGGGTCACGAATTTGGGGTAGGCGAAAGGCTCACCACCGTTGATGGTGACGAAAGCTCGGCCATAACGATCATGGAGGCGCTGCCAGTGGATCATCCACTCGTCTGGAGTCAGATAGACGTTGCGCTTGCCGTATTCGGTCCAGTGACCGTCGAAGAGGCAATAGCTGCAGCGATAGTTGCAGTTCCAGTGGATGTTCCAGGTGATGCGGATCTTGGGATCGGGTCTCACGGTTTTTTCAGCGCCTCGTGGTGTTCTTTGACTATCTGGGCGGGGTCCTTGTGGCGGTGGATGACGTGCGCGCTCCAGTCGTTGATGGCCGCGGCGTTCTGGCGCGGGCAGGTCGTCAGACACCCGTCCCCGGAACGCAACGCCTGTCGCACCGCCCGGTAGGATGGACCGTTCCAGACCTCCTCGAAGGACCGACCGACGAGAGACTCATCGAAATTCCCGTAGACATCGCAGGGCAGGACGCGCCCGTCCGCGTTGATCATGATCTGGTGCCAAGGTTCAGGGCAGGAGGAGGGCTTGACCCAGCCGGGGAGCCGGTCACCAAATTTCGGCGGCAGGCGCAAAGTCACGCCGAGATCCCCCGCGATCTTGCGGGCCGAATCGATGGCGCGGTTGGCGAGATTCTGCTTAAAGTACAGCGACAGATATTTCTGAGAGGACTCGTAGATGGAGAAATAGCCGGCTATGACCTCGTCGACACCCGCGCCCGCAGTCCAGCGAACGAACTCGGGCAGAAGTTCGGCGTTGAGCGTGGTCATGACAAACATGGCCTTAAGCCTCGGGTTGCCCCCCGCCTTGCGGCGCTCGGCAAGGAATCGAATGTTGCGCTGGACCTGCTCCCAAGCGCCGTAGCGCATCATGGCTTTGTGCGACTCAGGATCGACCGAATGCAGTGAGAGCTGCAGGGTGTAGCGGCTCTCGCCGCCCGCGATGAGTTCCCAGACCCGCGGTCGCACATGCGAGGCATTGGTGGCGATAAATTTGTCCACGTGCGGGAACTCGCGATTAAAGTAAGACAGGATGCGCTCGGCGTCGGGAAGCCCCAGGAACTCGCCGGAGCCGGTGAGTATGAGCTCCTCCGCTTGGGAGAGCACGCGATTGAGCCGCGGTCCCGCGGTTTTGAGGTAGTCGTCGAAGGAAAAGGTCGGATAATCATAACCCTTGGAGCAGAACACGCAGTCCGCGTTGCACGCCGCGTTGATCTGAAGGAAGACGCGGCGCGGCGTACTCGCAAGGATTACGCGCTTCTCGTCGTACTCGCGAGCGCTGAGCGCAAGGTTCGTCCGCTGCCGCTCAAGACGGACCTTGCGCCGCAGGGCGGCGAGCGGGTGAGAGATCTTGGTACTCATCTCGCGCACGCGGGCACCCTATCGCCCGCCCGCTCCCCCGCGTCCAGGCGAAGGAACAGCGCGGCGCGCCGTGCCAGGGCCTCGAGCTCCGCGAGTCCGGGCTCGGCGCGGCCCCAACGCAAACGCAGCCCCTCGGGCCCGGCCTCGATCCTGGCGCGGTCGCGCATGGCCGCGAGCGCGGACTCAGCCCGCGCACGCCACGGTCCGCCCCGCCCGGCCGCGGCCTTGACGGTCGCCTTCAGGGCGCCGCGCAGGAAAGTGAGATCGCGGGCGTAAGCCGCGAGCTCCTCTCGGAAAGCCGGATGCCTGAAATCTAGATCGAGATAATCAAGCAGTTCTCGCACGGCCGCCAGGTGGTCGCCGCGATAGCGATGGTAGGCCGCCAGACTCGCGTGGCGCTCCAGCTCCAGGCTGCCGTTGATCCCCTTGTAGGCGTCCAGACCGAGCTCGGTTGCGAGCGTACGGAAGCGTTCGTAGCGCGCCAGGCGCGTGGGGTAGGTGTTGGTCCCATTCTCCGATTCCCAGTAGAGGTGGTGCGCCTCGGGTCCTTCGTCCTTGATCCCGGCCTCGGCTCGGTGTTCGGAAAGCCACGCGTTCTCCTCCAGGCTGGTGAAGGTGGCGCTGGCGTAGACCCGGTCGAAGGAGGTTCGGTTGCGGCGCAGGAACTCGAGAGTGAGGCCGAAGTCCTCCTCGGTCTCGCCGGGGAAGCCGAACATGAAGTTGCCGACCGTTACGATGCCGGCCCGCTTTGTATCGGCCAGCACTCGCTCGGCGACGGAGGGCTCATAGGGCTTGTTCATCAGCCCGAGCACTCGCGGCGAGCCGCTCTCGACGCCGTAGATCACATCGTGGCAGTTGGCCTTCATCAGCAGGCCGAGGAGCTCGGCGTCCATCTCGGGCCGAATGATCGCGTTGATCTTCCAGCCGAAGAAGTTCTTCTGACGGCGAGTCTTCCAATCAGCCGCGATTGACTCGGCCAGACGGCGCAGGCTCTTGACGCTGCCGTTGGCCGTGAGGTCGTAGAACTCGAAATGAGTCTTCTCCGGATGGCGGCGCTTGTGTTCCAGCATCTCGTCGTGGACGCGCTCGCCGCTCATGAAGGAATAGCCGGGCCAGAACGAGTGCGAGGAACAGAAGCGGCACTGCCAGACGCAACCGCGGCTCATGTGGATGGGCAGGCGTTCGGGAACGTCGTAGAGTTCGAGACGGAAGCCTCGGAAATCGGCGAAGGGCAGAAGGTCAAGGTCGCGCAGCGCCTCAGCCGAACCGCCGTCGACGACCGCGCCGTCGGCGCGCGCGACGACGCCCGGGCACGGCTCGATGCGACCGGTCCGGGCATGTTCCTCGACGAGAAGAGGAAATAGTTCGTCGCCTGAACCGCGCAGGACCGCATCCACGGCCGGATCGGCCGCCAGACGCGCCGCAGCGTCTCCGCGGAAGAAATATTGGCCGCCGAGTACGATGACGCGGCGAGAGTCCGCGTCCTTGATGCGGCGCGCGAACTCCAAAGTCGGCGCTTGGCTACCCGCGCTCACCGAGAAGCCGACGACAGCGGCGTCGCTGCGCAGTATCCGTTCGAGGGCATCGTCGACCACCTTGGCGTTGTCATGGAAGGCCCGCTTCACGAACGCGGGATCGTTCCAGTAGTGGAACTGCTCCCAGTTCCAGAGACTCTCGTAGCCGCTCGCGCGTCCGCGCGCGAGCTCCGCGTTGAGATCCACGACCACTGTCTCAATGCCGCGCGCACCCAGGCAGCCGGCGATCTGGGCCAGCCCCAGGGGCGGGTCCACGGTCCACCAGACAGGGCATTGCACGAGCGCCGCTTTGATCATCTCAGGCGGTTCTCCTTGAGAAAAGTTTCCCGATCCGATTGATCCCAGGCGACCTGGAACTCCTTGGAACGGCAATAGTCGACCTCGCAGGGGAGAGCGGCCTCGCAGAGACGAAAGGCCGGGTCGAAGATGCTGCCGATGGATTGATGCTCGAGCCCGAGTTGGCCGCAGCGGAAGACCCGCCCGTCACCCTGAACGACGCCGTAGCGTTGACCCGCCCCGCAGAGCTTGCCGCGAAACGAAACGGGCTCCAGGTTGACGGTCTCCGGGCCGACCTCGCGGCCGATCGTCTCCTTGATCACGAGGCGCTGCGCATCGGTATAGGCGAAGGGATACTTCGCGTCCTTGAAGCGGCCCCAGAAGATGGCCATGTTCATGTAGAGGCCGCGCTCGGCGAAGCGGCGTTTGTATTCGACCATGCGCGGTATCTGCGGAGGATAAGCCAGGAAGCAGACATTGGCCACGAAGCCGCGCTCGCGCAGAATGGACACATTGTCGGCGAAAGACTCGAGCTCGCCCGAGAGCGGGTGGAACGTGCAGTCGAGCTCCAGGGCGGCGGGATCGATGCGTTCAGCCACGCGCCGGATCGCCGCGCTCTGTGAGCAGTTGGTGGTGACCTGAAGGTCGTGGAGGCGCGCGATGCGCTCCAGAAGCTCGTCGAAGCGCGGGTAGGTGAACGGCTCTCCCGCCGTGATGCGCAGCTGACAGCGTCCGTAGAGGCCGTACACCCGCGACCAAGCCTCCTCCCACTTGGCGGGCTCGAAATAGAGATTCTTCTTGGCCAGCTCCGTCCAGCCTGCCTCGTTATAGAAACAATAGGGACAACGGTAGTTGCAGCTGTAATGCAGGTCCCAGGCGAAGACCACCGGCCGTGCCGGCAGGCGCGAGTCGAGATTGACGGCGCGAGACTCCCCCTCGGGGCGGGCAAGGAAAGTCACTTCTCTCCCTCCGCGAGCCACGAGTGCGGGAACTGAAAACGCGACTGTCCGATGGAGAAACAACGCTCGCAGGCATGTCTCGACGCCGGGATCGTTTCCGTTCGGCCGGCCTCATAGTCAGAAACATGACGACGCGCTTGGATGTATTTTTTATTGTTCCAGAGCCGGGCGAAACCCGCGCTGAAAAAATTTCCAAAATCGTACTCCTGCTCCTCGACCGAGCAGCAGGGCGACACCGAGCCGTCCGGATTGACCGCGATGCCAGCCCACGGCCAGTTGCAGCGCCGACGCGTCGCCCGTTTGGCGGCCGCGTAAACATCGACCTTGACCTGCGCTGCGACCGCTTCCCTCGGGGACGTCAATCCCTCCCAATGCCAGGGCGGGCTGTCCGGAAAATTCTCCGGGTCGTAAAGGCGCAGGTCGGCGCGCGTCGGCAGCCATTCATCCTTGATGCCGGGCCGGAAGGGCAGAAAGGCGGGAGTGACGCCGACCTCGTCGACGCCGAGCGCCAGGGCGAACTCCCTCACTCGGCCGGCCTCGTGCTCGTTATGCTTGAAGGCCAGAAATTGCCAAACAATCACCGGCTTGAGAAGGCCCCGCGCGCGGCGCTGGGCGACGAAAGTCTTCAGGTTCGCGAGGACCTTCGAGAAGTCCCCCGCGACGCGGTATTTTTCGTAAGTCGCCTGCTCGAGGCCGTCGATGGATAAAACCAACCGGTCGAGGCCCGAATCGAGGATGGCGCCAGCCTCGCCCTCGCGCAGAAGATTGAAGTTGGTCGAGACCATCGTGTCGATGCCGTGCCTCTTGGCCAGGGCGACCATCGCCCACAACTCCGCGTTGAGCAGGGGCTCTCCCCAGTTCATGAAGTCGATGTGGATCAGAGTCGAGCCCAAGGCGTCGATTAGATGGCGGAAATGCTCGAGACGCATCGTCGCCTTATCGCGCACGCCCCGCCCGGCGCCCGTCGGGCAGAAAGGACACTTCAGTTGGCAGAAGTTGGTCGGGTCGACGGTGAGCCAGTAGGGTTTACCGACCGGCATGCGCTGCGCGCCGCGCCCAGCCTGAAACTCGACGAGGAGATAGTTGAGGAGCTTGCGCCACTGCCGCTCCCGGCGCAGGCGGGCGATGACGCGCGGTTCGGCGTCCGGCAGGAACCTCTCGCGCAAGCGGACGATCATCGCGGCGCCGCCTGGTCCGCGGCCGAAACTTCGACCCGATAGGAGGCGACGTCGGCCAGACCGCGGCGGGCGATCTCGTCGAGCAGGCGCCCCTGCTGGTCGGGGCGGTTGGTCAGGTGCGCCAGCAGGCTGTCGACGTTGTAGCCGCGCAGATTGACGCAGTGCGCGCACCAGGGGTGAGGCTTATCCGAGGCCAGGCCCGCGCGAAGTCCACGGTAGAAGCCCCCGTTCCACAGCGCGTCGAGGTCGTCTCCCTTCTCGAGGTTCCCCACATGAGCGCCCCACTGACAGCAGGGCAGGACGGGCCCCTGGCCTTCCACGTAGATCATCTCCCAGGGGTCCGTGCAAAAGCCCCCCGCGACCGGCGCAGAGGCCTGTCGGCCGAAACGCCGGGGCAGGCGCACGCCGAAGTGCGCGAATTCATCCGGATCGGCGCTCGCCTTGATCTCGGCCAGTACGCGCTCGGCGGCGTCGATCGCGGCATTGGCTCGCTCGGGCTCGAACCAGCAGGACATCTCGATGTGGTCGAGGTCGAACATCGTGACGTACTGGCACTGGAGCTCCGGGACTTTCATCTCCCAGGCCATCTTCACGAGGGCGGGGAGGTCGGCGACGTTTCGGCGTGTGACCACGTCTACGATCACCGCATGCAGGCGATCTCCGAGATCCCGCTCGCGGCGCAGGCGGCAGAGGTCCCCTAGGCTCGCGACGATCTGTTCGAAAGCTCCGGGCAACTGAGTGATCTCCGCATGCAGGTCCGCGCGCGAGGAGTGCAGGGAGAGTTGGATGACGTAGCGGGACTTCAGCAGACGTTCGATGAGCGCAGGGCGCAGGGGTGTGCCGTTGGTCGTGAAGATCTTCCAAGTCTCCGGGATGGTCTCGTTGAGATAATCGAGGAACGGCAGGACTTCAGGAATCCACAGAACCTCTCCGAAGCCGGTGAATGTCACCTTCTCCGCCTGGCGGATGAAGTGCCCCATCTTCCCCTCGAAGAAATTTTTATAGAGGGAAAGGTCGAAGCGCGGATACTTCCCCTCCAGACAGAAGATACACTTCGCGTTGCAGGAGTTGTGCGTGCCCAGCGTCACCAGCCGCGGGGGCGCGCTCAGCGTCGTCCGGCGCGCCGAGGATTCGGCAAGATTGCGCGCGACGCTCTCCTCGCGAGGCAGGCGCTCCAAGGCGCCGGCGCAGGCGGGACCGGAGATCTCGCTGGTCATGCCGTCACGCGGGCCGGCCGCGATTCTTCTCTCGCGCGTGCGAGGCCGGCCAGCAAGCCTTCGTCTCCGGGCTCGCGGCGAAGGGCGCGGCGAAGGGCGCGTACCGCCCCGAGCCAATCGCGGCGATGAAGGGCATACTCGCCCAGCAGCCGCCACTTGTCGGGCTTTTCGCGCAGGATACCCGAGGTCTCAGGAACACCGAGCGCGATGGCGACGCGGCAAAACTCTTCATGGCGGCGGGAGCGCTCCGCGTAGTCGTTCTCTCCTTCGTTGGAGGTCCAATATAAATGATGATCCTCGCCCGCAACGCCGAACCTCCCGGGATGAGCGTGGGGCTCGGTGCCCTTGTCGATGACCGTGAAGGACTGGCTGGCAAGCACGGTCTCTATGTGGGGCCGCACGCGCGCGAGGAATCGAATGGTCTCCTCAAAGTCCTCGCGTGTTTCGGTCGGCAGGCCGAACATGATGTTGATCTGGACGCGTATGCCGGCGCGATGCGCCGCGCGCAGGGTTTCGAAGGCGTTATCGTTGGTGAACTTCTTGTTCATGCGCGCGCGCAGGGACTCAGAACCGGACTCGATGCCGAAGCCCAGCCACTCGCAGCCGGCGCGCGCCATCTTGCCCAGCAGGCGGTCGTCCATGGCGGGGCTGACGACGGCCTGACCCTGCCATCGGATGCGCAGGTCCGTTGCGATGACCAGGTCGCAGAAGCGCTCCAAGGACCGAATGCTGCCATTGATGAGAGAGCCGATGAAGTAGAAACGATTGACACGGGGGTAACGGAGAATATGGGCCGACACCTCCGCGAACATCCGCTCGCCGGTCATGGTGCGGAAACGCCGCCAGAACTGCCACTCGCTGCAGAAGTGGCAGGTCCGCACGCAGCCGCGGCTGTCGAAGATATCGAGCCTCTCAGGGTCGGCGTAAAGGCCGCCTCGGATGGCCTCATCGAAGTCGGAGTAATCGGGCTGGGGCAGCGAATCGAGATCGGCGATGAGTTCGCGGTCGCCACCGTCGATGACGCGGCCCTGATGCCGCATCAGAAGTCCGGGCAGTGGCTTCAGCGCATGCCCGTCGCTCACGCGCCGCAGAACCGCGGCCAGCGTGAGTTCCCCCTCGCCGACGACGACTGCATCAACGCAGGGTTCCTCCGCGAAAGAACGCCCGGCTTGCGCGCGGGAGCACTGCGGTCCCCCGAAGATCACGGTGAAGGAAGGATCACGCCGTTTGAGTCGGCACGCCAGCTCCAGACTGACCCGGAAAGAGGTCGTGTGCGTGGAGAACCCAACCACGCGCGCCCCCGTAGCCAGGATACGCTCGACGACGGAATCAACGAGAGACTCGTTCTTAGCAATGAGACGACGCACGGAACTCTCATTCTCCCAGAACGAATAGCAGTCCTTGTCCTCCCACATGCGCCGGTACTCCGGCGAGGCGTGATAGAACTCGTTGTTAAGATCGAAACAGACGGCGGAGAAGCCTTCGCGGCGGACATAGGCCGCCAGGCAAGCTAAGGCGTATGGCGGACACTCACGCCCCCAGCCGGGGCATTGGATGAGGGCAATTCTTGCGCCGGAAGCAGGAAAGGGCACGGTGAGTATTATGCCGGAATCTATTGGGAATTTCCAGCCAATCATCGGCCTGGGACATATATGGAAATGTTAAAATAAAAAAATGCGGCGTCATCAAGATAATGTTTCGATGCTAGAATCGTGCGCATCGGCAATCCCTGGAATGGCGACCGTCCTGACCCTGATCGCGGCCTCGTTTCTACTCTACGCCCGGCTACTGTCCTACCCGCCAGTCTGGGACGACCACACCTTCGTCCAGGGACAACCCTTCCTAAGGCAACCCGCCAACCTCACCTTAATCTTGGGCCTCAAGTCTTTTCGTGAACCGCTGCCGGTGAGAGGCGCGGCGCGGCCACTGTGGTTGGCCAGCCTTTTAATCGACCGCGCCCTGGCGAACGGCCGCTTCGGGATCTTTCGGGCAAGCAATATCTTATGGCACGGCTTTGCGGCAGCGTCTCTCTTGGCCTTGGTTTGGCAACTGACCCTCAGCAAGAAGACGGCGCTGGCGGCGGCGGCGCTGTTCCTCTGCCATCCCGTCAACAGTGAAGCGGTGTCGCTGGTGACCAACCGCGCCGACATAATGACGAGCACCTTCTGTATTTTGGCGCTATGCTTTTACTGTAAAGGCCGCCTTGCGTCCAACCGCCGCGCCTTCTGGGCGGCCTCCTTGACTTGCTTTGCGGCCGCCCTTCTCTCCAAGGAGATGGCCGCGATCTTCCCTCTCCTAGTCTTGCTGGCCGACTACCTCTTCCCGGTCCCGAGGACTTCACGCGCTCCCTTTTTGGTCTGCTGCGCCGTTCTGACGGTCCTCTACATCGGCTTCAGAACGCCGCGTTCTGGCTACCGCCTCGAAGGAACCAAGGATATATTCAGCGTCGTGCAGAGCCGCCATCCGAAGATATTCACACCCTTCGACAGTCCGTCCCCGAGGGTAAGTCCTCACAGCAGTATCCCACAGGTTCCGCCGTGGCTGGCCGACTACTACGCCGATCCTGAGGTCCGGCTGAGAACTTCATTGTCCATCTTGGCCGACAACGTTCGTCTGCTGCTGTGGCCTGCGCGTTTACAAGCCGACTACGCCCCGCGCCCGCCTCGCCGATGGCTGAGTCCAGCGCCCGTGCTCGGTATCCTGGCATTAGGGCTGATGTTGGGCGCGGCTTGGACGCTGCGACACCGTCAGCCTTTAGCCAGTTTTGGTCTGTTGTGGACGTTCGCAACTTTGCTGCCGGTCAGCGGGATTTTTTTGCTGCGTAACCTCGAGGCGGAACGATACCTGTATTTCCCTGGAGCCGGCGTCTGCATGGCAGCAGCCTGCGGACTGCGAGCGCTCTGGAGTCGCGGCAGCCGCGGGCAGACAGGGGCTCTGGCATTGGGCGCCTCACTGACGCTGCTGGGCGCTGCGCGCATCGGAATGCGCCTGCCTGATTTCTCCAGCGATATAGCCTTGCACGAAGCGACCGTCAAAAACGACCCTTCCGTACCGCGGGCGCATCTGGCGTTGGCGGAGGCATACACCGACTCCAATCGCTTGGACTTCGCCCGGAGCCATCTGTGCCAAGCGCTTGATCTATGGCCGGACTACCACAAGGCCGCAATTGCGTTGGCCCAGTTAGAGGGAGGCTGCCTGCGGCCCATCCGTCCTACGCCGCAGGTCTTATCACCGGATTTCTAACCGGCCCCACCGACCATGCCCTCCATCGACCTGGACTTGTACGGAGCTCGACTCCGGCTAACCTCTGAATCCGGAGAGATTATCGAGGAGCTGAGGCGCGACTTCGCCTTCTTCTTGGCGCCGCCCGCGGCGCGGCAACCGCTGCTGCATTTGGATCTAAAGCTCGGGCCTTCTCCGCGCGCACCCGCGTGGCCGATCACGCTGTGGACGCGCGGCTACCGCGTCGTCGACCGCTGGCCACGCAGATGGGTGCGCTATCGCGACGGCGCGATGGCGGAAATCGACGCGACCTTAGGGCGCGGGACGATCTGGGCTGACTCACTGGATCGACTTCATGAGTTGGGCTATCTCTGCGCCCTTTCGCGCGCGGGAGAGGAGCTTGATTCGCGCGGCCTGCACCGTGTGCATGCACTGGGATTTTCCTGGGGGGGGCAGGGAGGGCTGCTCTTGCTGTCCTCGGGCGGAGGTAAGACAACATTGGCGTTGGAACTCTCGCGGCTGCCTGGGTTTTCAGTGCTTTCCGATGACACGCCGCTTCTGACGTCGGACCTGACTTTGCGGGCCTTCCCGCTGCGTTTGGCTTTCCGCTCAGACGCTGATCTCTCGGGTATCCCGGCAGAGGCGCTGAGGCCCTTCCGGCGGCTCGATTATGGCGACAAGAGCCTTCTCGACGCGGAATTTTTAGGCCGGCCTCCGAAATCGGTTCCCCTACGCTGGCTGCTCCTCGGACGACGAGGGCAGGGGCCGTCCTTTGAACGGGCCGGTAAAGGCGAGACGCTGATATCCCTGGGCCTCAACCTCGTGGTGGGCTGGGGAGTGCCGCAAATGGCGGAGTTTCGTCTGAGGCCGTTAGCCTTCCGAATGCTGGCGAGAGCCGCCACCTCGCGGGCGAGACTCTCACTGCGCGCGCTGGAGGCTAGGCAAGCTCATCGCTTTGTCCTGGGCGGAGAACCGCGCTTGGCGGCCGAGGCCCTGAGATGTTTCGTTGGCGGAACAAGCTAGACACGTAGGCGCCAACTCGCCCCTATCTCGGGGTAGGCCTGCAGTCTCTTGACCACGACGTCGAGAAAGTGCGTCCTCACGAGCTTATGCGGCGTGGACGGGAGACCCGATAATTCGTCGGATATCGCCGCCGAGATATGCGGAACGGGAGATCAGGAGAGTCTGAGGGTTGGTCTATGAAGTATTATTCCTGTAGATGAGAAGAAACTCGTCCGCTCGGCCGGCGTTCCCGTATTGGAATCTTCTCTGGGAGATGACGCGCGGGGAAATCCTGATGCGCGATCAGGGCACGGTGCTGGGCTTCCTGTGGACTTTACTGCACCCCATCCTCATGTTCATCGTCCTCTACGGGTTGTTCTCCAAGTGGATGGGGAAGTTCGTGGACCAGTACGTGGCCTATCTCCTCATCGGCCTCGTGCTGTGGAATTTTTTCCAAAAGGCGACCGTCTACGCGCTCGGCAGCTTGCGCCGAGCCCGGGGAACGATATTGAACTACCGTTTCCCTCGTGAGATCGCGGTGTTCTCCTCGCTGGGCGCGGTGTGCTGGTCCTCTCTCCTGGAAATCATCGTGCTGATGCTGGCATTGGTCCTCCTTGGGCAGGCTCCACACTGGACGTGGCTCCTTCTGCCGGGCCTTCTTGCTCTGGAGCTTCTGCTGGCGACCGCCGTCGGCCTGTTCCTGGCAGTCTGGGGAGCGGAGTACCGTGATGTCGAGAGGATCTGGGACGTGCTGACCTCGGCGCTGTTCTATCTGACTCCCGTGTTCTACCCCCTCGACATACTCAGCCCGGACAAACGGGCCATCCTGCACCTCAATCCGATGACCCATATCATCCAGGCCTTCCGCGACTGCGCCGTCTCCGGCCGCGCCCCCAAGCCGGCGTCGATGCTCATCCTACTGATTGGCGGGCTGATCCTGGCGGCAGCGGGCCTGTCCCTGTTGAGGCACCGTGAGTTCGAGATCGCGGACAAGCTCCTCGTTTGATGGACTCCGACATAGTCATACGGACCGAAGGGCTGGGTAAACGTTTCCTCATTGGTGCGAGGGATGAGCGCAGGACCGTGGCCCGCCGCCTTCATCGCGCCCTGACGGGCATAACTCCCCATCGCGAGCTGTGGGCCCTGCGCGGCCTCGACTTGGAAATCCGGCGCGGGGACATCTTGGGAATCATCGGCCCCAACGGCGCGGGCAAGAGCACCTTGCTGCTGCTTCTGGCCCGCATACTGGCGCCGTCGAGAGGCCATCTTCAGGTGGAGGGCAAGACCGATCCCTTCTTCCAGCTGGCCGCGGGCCTGCGCCCGACCCTGAGCGTTCTCGACAACCTGTCCCTGTGTGCAGCCCTGCTGGGCATCTCGCGTCGTGAGTTTAAGCGGCGTCTGCCGCAGATACTGGACTTCTCCGGACTCCATGACTATCGCGATGCCCGCTACGGCGAGCTCTCCTCGGGCCTGGCGGCTCGGCTGCCTTTCGCAGTCGCCATTCATGCCGATCTGGATATCATCTTGATCGACGAGATGCTGGCCGTGGGGGATCGTGCGTTCCAAGCCCAGTGCACGACGGCGATCACGAGCTTAGCGGCGCAGGGCAAGACGCTGGTGTTGATCACTCACAGCCTGGACATGGTCCGATCGCTCTGTTCGCGAGCGCTCTATCTTCGAGGAGGAGAGGCGGCCTTCTGCGGGGACGCGGCGGCCGCCGTGGACCGCTTCATCGCCGACGTCGATCGAACCAAGACCCCGCCGCGCGCATGACGCCGCCAGGTGGCGAACGGCGCGCAGGACCCTCTCCGCGGGGATTGCCGCTGAAAGTCCGGGAACGGCGTCTCTCCGGTAGAAATACTCATACAGCCGCTTGTGGACGATCTTTGTCATGCGTCCGTAGCCGTGTATCTCGTGCGGGCTCGTGCAGTTGAACAGCGCCACGACATTCTTGCGCAGGGCCAAGGCGACGTGCATGGCCAGCGTGTCGCCGGCGACGAGCATGCCGCAGCGGTTGATGTCCTCCAGGTAGTCCTCCAGGCGTCGCCGCCGGCACAGCGTCGACGCGACGAAGCCCTCCGCGCGCAGGCCCGTGGAAAGCTCCGGGAAGCCCGTCCAAAACTTTGCCGGCCAAGTCGGGCCCACCCGACGCTCGAGCGCTACGAGGTGCTCGTCTACTCGCGCAGGGCGCAGGGGAAGCATATACTCCTCCCCTCCGAACCTCAAGCCGCAAGCCCGGAACAGGAAATCCTGATAGGACCGCCGCCCCCGGACCTTGAGGCGGTCGGCCGACTCGCGGCCGAGTCGGCTGATAAGACTCATGTCGAACCAAGGGGCGGAGGCCGCGCAATACGTCTTGGCGCCGTCGCGCAGACAAGCGCCTACTCTCCGTCGCGCACGGACCGTGGAGGCGAGGCGGCAGGCCAGATCGTCCTCGTCGAAATTAATCACGAGGTCGTAGGCCCGGGCCCGGATCGCGTCGCCGTCCTCGACTGGCACGAGGCGCTCGATGCGGGGGTTGCCCGCCAGGAGGGGGAAGGCCTCCCGCCGCGTGACCCATGTGACGCGGCCGCCGAGCCGCCTAAGCAAAGGCGTCGTCCTCAAAACGTCCCCTAGCGCCCCCAGCTTGATGATGAGTATCTCGCGTGGAATCATTTCTGCGGAGGCCGCTATAACTTCGGCGTCCGTGCCATATTGTACGCATATCGGCGGGCCATCGTCTCTAGCCTGATCTCTAGAGAGTCCGTGAGATCCCGGGGAGATCTGATTCTCTCATCGTAAAATTAGTACAATCGCCGCGTCGGCCGTTGGCGGACACCGCCCAAAGCACGGCCCGGAGGGCTCACTACCATGCAGCGCAAAGGTAAGTACTTTTTCAATTCAGAGTCAGTGACCGAAGGCCACCCCGACAAGGTTTGCGACCAGATTTCAGACGCCGTTTTGGACGCAGTATTGGCCATAGACCCCATGAGCCGCGTCGCCTGTGAGACCTTCGTCGCCCGCGGCCTCGTCATCGTCGGCGGCGAGATCACCACGAAGGCGATGCTCGACATCGACCAGATTGTCCGCCAGGTCATCAAAGAGATCGGCTACACCCGCCCCGAATACGCGTTCGACTCCGCCTCGTGCGCCATCTTGAACGCTATCGGCCGGCAGTCTCCCGATATCGCCCAGGGCGTGGACACGGGCGGCGCCGGCGACCAGGGCATCATGTTCGGCTACGCCTGCCGCGAAACCGACGAGCTTATGCCCCTTCCCATCATGCTCGCCCACAAGCTGGTCAAGAAGCTCGCCGACGTTCGCCGCTCCGGCCATCTCTCCTATCTCGGCCCCGACGGAAAATCTCAGGTCTCCGTGGAGTACCTCGACGGCCGCCCCGTCCGCGCCGACACCATCGTGGTCTCGACCCAGCACGGGCCCGAGATTCTTGATAAGTCCGGAGACCAGATCACAGAAAAGGCGCGCAAGGAGATCATCGACGTCATCATCCGCCCCGTCCTGGGCAGGCGCCTGATCGACGACAAGACCCGCTTCCTGGTCAACCCGACCGGGAAGTTCGTCGTTGGCGGCCCCGCCTCCGACACCGGCCTCACCGGCCGCAAGATCATCGTGGACACTTACGGCGGCCGCGCCCCGCACGGCGGCGGCGCCTTCTCCGGCAAGGATCCGACGAAGGTCGACCGCTCGGCCTGCTATATGGCGCGCTACATCGCCAAGAACGTGGTGGCCGCCGGTCTTGCCGAGGAGTGCACGGTCCAGCTCGCCTACGCGATCGGCGTCGCCGAACCCGTCGGCGTCTACTTCGACACGCACGGCACCGGCTCCGCCGATGAGATGCGCATCGAAGCCGCCGTCCGCAAGCTTTTCCCCCTGACTCCGAAGGGCATCATCGACACGCTCAGGCTGCGCCGCCCGATCTACCGCCAGACCGCCGCCTACGGCCACTTCGGCCGCACGGAGAAGGGGTTCGAGTGGGAGAAGACGGACAAGGCGGTCGCTCTGCGCGAGGAAGTTCTCGGCAAAAGCGCGAAGGCGAAGAAAGCCCTCGCCGTCGCCTAAGGACCATTCGTGAGCGGCACGCCGCTTGCTCGACCCTCCGCCTGGCGCCTTTGGTGGTCTTTCACCTGGCGCCAGGCGGCGGCCATGATCCTCTCGACGATCGCGCTGGCGATCATTCTCGCAAGTCTGAAATGGCTCGGTCTGCCCCCCAGCCGCATCTACGACGCCATGCCCTACCTCACCTTAGGCCTCCTCGTCTACTCGACCTTCGAGGCCTGCCGGCAGCTGCAAAATGTCTACGATATCCGCCTTCGAGGAGCCCCCCCTGGTGAACAAAACCATCGCCACCGCCGCTGAAGCGGCCGCGCGCGTCAAAGACGGCGACACGATTCTCCTCGGCGGCTTCGGCGTATGCGGCCTCCCGGAAAATCTCATCCCCGCGCTGCTCGAAAACGGCGCCAAAAATCTCACCCTCGTCTCGAACAACGCCGGCCTCGACGACTTCGGCATCGGCACCTTGCTGCGCAACGGGCAGGTCCGCAAGATGATCCTGTCCTACGGCGGCGAGTGCAAGGCCTTCGAGGAGATGACGCTCACCAAGCAACTCGAGGTCGAGTGGAACCCCCAGGGCACCTTGGCCGAACGCCTGCGCGCCGGCGGCGCCGGCATCGGGGGTTTTTTCACGCCGACCGGCTACGGCACGCCCGTCGCCGAAGGCAAGGAGACGCGCCAGATCAATGGGCGCTGGATGGTGTTTGAAAAGCCCCTGAAAGGAGATTTCGCATTCATCAAGGCGTGGAAGGGCGATGCGCTCGGAAACCTCGAGTACCGCAAGACCGCGCGCAATTTCAACCAGGTCATGGCGACCGCCGCGAAC
>JBBTJN010000047.1:0-49987 GCA_038059415.1 Elusimicrobiota bacterium
GCCCAGCATCTCCAGGCTGATCATCGCGTGGACCTTCACGCCGTTGTCGCGCATCGCGTGCGCGTAATGAGAGCTGCCCATATTGCGCGTGCCAAATGAGGGCGGCTCCTCCGTGCCGAACGCGACGAAGCGGATGTCGCGGGCTGGCCTGCGGGCTTTCATCAGACGCGCGGCCTCAATGAGGACGGCCACGGCGCTGGCGTTGTCGTCGGCACCGCTGGTGCCGGGAGCGGAGTCATAATGGGCGCCGACAATCCACACGCCGTTCTGGTCGGCGGGAGCCGCCGGCAGGACGGCCTCCACGTTGTCGAACTGAAAGCCGTTTTTGATGGAAGGAAGCCCCTCGGCGCCGTAGGGGATTTTCTTAGGCTTGTAGTCAGCTTCGGCGAATTGGGCGTAGACATAGTCGCGGGCGAGGACCTGAGCTTTAGGCGAGAAGGCATCGCGCTCGCCTATGGTCTGCGCCAGCATGATGACATGGCCGCGCAGGCGCGCGGCCAGCGGCGAGAGCATCTTCGGATCCTTGATCGGGAAAGCCGGCGCGAGTTTGGCGAGTCGGATTTGGCGCTCGGCGCGATCGGTCATGAGGAATACGGGACCTACGATGTAGAAGAGAAGGCCGGCGAGAACGGCGGTGAAGGCGAAAACTCGGGCTGGGCGGGGCGGCGGGACTGACGCGCGCGGGCGCGAATCGAGCCATGCCTGGATGCGCTCCACGGCGGCCAACGGTATCACCGCGCCCCAGACCACGCCCAGGCCGATGCGCGCGATCTCGCTGGCCGACTCCCGGATCAGGATACCGGCGGCGATGCCGAGAGCGACGACAAGAAAATCCGCTCGCGTGCGGCCGAGCCAAAACAGGAGAGCGACGATAGCGAAGATGATGTCGATGATCCACGATCCGAGATGAAGGCCCGTCAAAGCGAGGTAGAGGGCCCAGGTCGCGGCGCCCATGGCGGCAAGGTTCGATCGCAGTTGTCCCCACCAGCAGCCTCCTCCGAAGCGGCCCTGAGCCCAGAAAACGGGGGCGGCGAAGGCGGACGCAGCGGCGAGCTTAAACGCGCAGCGGTCGAAGCATGCCAATATGGTCGCATGGCGTATGACGCCCATGATGAGAAGGAAGAGAAGGGCCGAAATGAGTGAGGATCGCGCCATCGCCGAGTCGAACTTTTCCAAGGTGTTGTTGATGGTGCAGGTCGCAGCCCACTGCAGGGCGATTAGGACGGCGAAGATGGGGAAGATCCAGTGATGATGCGCCGTTTGGAATATGGCTAATGCGGAAACGGCGATGAACAACACGAGGTTCACGATGACGACGGTGAAGGCGGCGCGCAACTCTCTGCTGCTCATCAGTCATAGCTCCCTATGGGCCCCTTCATTGTACGTTTTCAGCGGCTTTGGGAATTTTCTTAGCCTGAAATTCCGTGTGATTGCTGCGTCCGTGCCATATTACGCGCATAACGGCCCCCCCGGCAATCTGATCACCTCGTTCGAACGATCAAAATCGCGCAAGAGGGTGAAAGTCACCCCGAAGGATGAGAACGTCGGGCGGTAGCTACCCTGCGAGCCTTCACGACTCAACGGAAACTTGCGTGATCTTTTGGGCGACAAAGTGTTCTATTTTTCAGTTGACACTAAAGATGCTAATCTCGCCTTGTGGACGCCGAATCTAACGAAAATCGCCTTAAGCGCATGGAAGAGCGTCTTGCTGCGCTGGAGCGGCGGGAGGAGGAGCGTTCCGCCGGCACGGGCCCAGCTCTCCCACAGCGCCGGACCGAATTCCGTCCCCCGCCTGCGCAGGTTCCGATCGATTGGGAAGCATTGGCGAGCGTATGGTTCAATCGCGTCGGCGTCCTGGCGATGGTCCTGGGCGTCTCTTTCTTCCTGAAGTACGCGTTTGAGCACCGCTGGCTCAACGAGACGGCTCGCGTCGTCATAGGCCTCATCTCCGGCATGATTCTGATAGCAATAGGTGACAGGCTTTGCCGCAAGGGACTGCGCGCATACGGGCAGACCTTGCTCGGCGGCGGACTTTCCATACTCTATCTCTCGATCTACGGCGCGTTCGGCTACTACCATCTCATCGGCCAAGGGGAGGCCTTCGCGGCCATGTCCCTGGTCACGGCGTGCGCGTGCGCACTGTCGGTGCGCCAAGATGCGCAACGAATCGCCGTGGTGGGTCTCCTCGGCGGTTTCCTCACGCCTCGGCTGCTCTCCACGGGCATCGTCAACGTGCACGGCCTCTTCGGCTACCTCTCCATCCTCAACGCCGGCCTAGTTGCCGTATCTTTCTTTAAGGATTGGCGCGCGCTGAGCCTGGGCGCACTCGCCCTCTCCCAACTCTACGTGCAGGGCTACGTGGGCACCTCCGCCTACCAGCCCGAGCATCTATTCTGGATGGTCTACTACGTCGTATCGTATTGGCTTCTGTTCATGGCTGCGTCAGTTGGATACTACTTCCACGCCGGCAAGCTTTCACGTAGCGAGGACATCGCCCTGTCCGCACTCAACGCGGCGTTTTTTTTCTGGACGGTGTACTCCCTTCTCAACCCGGGCTATCACGCATGGCTCGGCATCCTGAGCTTGGCCGTGGGCGGGGTCTACGCCGCGCTCGCCGGGGCCATGGGCCGGCGCGAGTCGCCAGACCGCAATCTCATTTTCTCCCACCTAGGTCTGGCCGTCGTCTTCCTGACGCTGGCAATCCCCATCCAGTTCGATATGAAGTGGATCACAATCGGCTGGGCTACCGAGGCAGCCATGCTCTTCGCCGCGGGCTTCAAACTCGAGCATCGACAGGCCCGCTTCATGGCGGCGGGCGTCCTCCTCACGGCGATCGTCCGCACCCTCGCGGTGGATTCCTCCCTGCCCTCTCCGCACGCGCTCCTCTTCAACCAACGCGGCCTGGCCTACGCCTTCGTCTTTGCCGCGATCGTGATCTGCGTGCGCGGCTATCGCGCGGACCTCGAGCTTCACCCGCAGGAGAAGGACTTCCGCTCCTTCTTCGGCGTGATCGGGATATTCCTGGGCCTGTGGTTGCTTTCACTCGAGGGCCGGGAGTTCTGGCAGAACTTGGCCGAGGAGTCCAAGCTCGCGTGGTTCGGGGCCGGCAATGAGGGAATCAAGAACCACCGCATCGCCCAATCTTTCTCTCTCTCCGCAGTGTGGGGCCTCTATGGCTTCTCATGGTTTGCCTACGGGGCCTGGCAGGAGCGCCGACCGATTCGCCTCCTAGCGCTGACGATCCTGGCCGCGACCGTTGCCAAGGTCTTCCTTGTGGATCTCTCATTCCTGGAAGCCGTGTGGCGCATCGTCTCCTTCCTGGGTCTCGGAGCGCTCACCTTGGCCGTTTCCTACTACTATCAGAATGCCCGCCAGAGCGCTGCCTAGTCTGATCCTCGCCGCAACGGCGGCCGCCGCTGTGCTCGACCTATCGGCCTGGCGCTGGCGCCAGAACTTCACGGTGTCGGGCGGCACTCAGGCCGTCGTCCTGCTCGATGGCCCCGTCTTCGATGGCGCACGCGAGGATCTGGCCGACCTGCGCGTCATCGACCCCGAGGGCGAAGAGACGCCTTACGCCCTCGAAACCGACCGTTCGCACGTGGAAGACGCGCGCGTGCCGGCTCGTCTGCTCAACCTCGTGCGTCTGCCCGATGGCGCAGCACGCTTCGAGCTGGACTTGGGCGCGAACGCCCCGCCGCACGACTATCTCTTCCTCGATATTGCACCCAGGAATCGCAACTACCGGGCTGCGGTGACGCTCGAGGGCTCCCGCGAAAAAGGCGACTGGGCCGTCATTAAGGACGGGGCGAGCATCCTCGACTTCTCCCAGGATTTCCACCTGCGTTACAGTGAGCTGTACTACCCCGAGTCGGACTTCCGCCGCCTGCGCGTGACCGTGCGCGAGAAAGATGGGACGCCCCTCAAGGTGAGCGGGGCTTGGGTCCGCCGCCACGCTCACCGTCCCGGGAGCGAACTCCCGACGACCTTCTCGGTCTCCCGCTCCAGTACCGCCGTTAGCGAGGCGTGGGAGTTGGACTTCGGCTATAACAAGACGCCAGTCCACCGTCTCGCATTCTCTGTCGCCACCCCGGAGTTCAAGCGTCGCGTCGTCGTGTCGGTCCCAGGAGAAGGAGGCTCATGGCATCCTGTGGGCGAGAGCGTGATCTATCGCTACGCGACGGGCCGCTTCTCAGGGAGCAACCTGACAGCCTCGTTGCCTGAGGTCTTCACTCGCCGCCTGCGCGTTGAGATATTTCACTACGACGACCGCCCACTCTCAATCTCGTCATTGCAGGCCTTCGGTTATGCGCGCCGCCTGCGCCTCAAGAGCCCGCGCGCGGGCGCCTACTCCCTCCGTTACGGCAATCTGGACGCGCCCGCACCGCGCTACGACCTCTCCGAACTCTCCGCCTATCTAGACAAGACAGGCGTCCCGGAACTACGCCTCAGCGCGCGCCAGAAGAATCCCGACTACTCGGCGCCGCGCAAGCCCTGGGCCGAGGATCATCCGTGGATTCTCCACGCGGCACTGATGTCGGCCCTCCTTCTGCTCGGGGCAATCGTCCTTCGCCAGTGGCGCGCGGTCTCCTGACAATGTACGTCTTCAACGACTTCGGGAACTTTAAGCGCCTAAATTAGGTAGCGCCTAAATTAGGTTGGACAAAATCCCTATAGCGTGTTATACTGCGGGAGCCGCTTTCGAACCCGTAACGAGAAATGCCGGGACCTAGACCCTCCGCGAATCAAGCGGGGGGTTTCGTGTTTCAGGCACGCCTTCGGGGTCTCTGAACCCCTAGGCCGACGCCGCAGTCGTATTTCCCCGCGCTACCTCACGTCCGTACTCAACAAGCAAGCGCGCCGGCAAGCGCTCCCTCAACAGGGGGAACAGGATTTTCTCCTCGTAAGCCAGGTGCGGTCCAAGTTCCGCGCGCAGGCAGGTGATAATTTCGCGCACACGATGAACGTGCACTCCGTCGTAGACGAAGGCGACGGCGCCAAAGATCTGCATGTACTCCCGCAGCGACCTCCGGCCCTCCGCGAACACGGCGACCGTGTCCGCGTCCAGATTGAGCAGGCCGGCAACCTCCGCCAGGAAGCCGTCTTCCTCGCTCTCGTGCTTCTTAAAGTCGCGGATGAAGGCGGAGATATCGCGCAATAAGCTCTTTTTATCGAGCACCAAGCAGTCATCCCAGCCAACGTCGTATTCCCGTTTAAACGGCTCCGCCAGAGCCTCGAGCTCGCAACGCAGCGCATCATGGCTCTCGCAAAAAACCTTAATGATATCCATAACCCCCTCCTACAGCGCCGCTATTGCAAGCTAAAAGATCGCTCCCTTACCCCGGAGCCGCGGCCGGAGCCCACCCGCAAAGCGAAGTGGAAGCGGCTCGACGAGGGCACGGACAGAACCGGGATCGATGAACGCCGGAGTACTTGCTCCAATGTCGTTCCAAAGAACGCGTCCTTGATGAGAGATTTCCTATGCGCGACGAGTACGATCCAGTCCTGCCCTCGCTTCGCTCTCAAAATTCCGTTCACGGCGTCGCCGACGACCGCTTCCACCGTCGGTTTGCATCTCAAGAGAGCCCCTGCCGGCAGGCGCCTGATAAGCGTGGAAAGCCGATTCTGAAGATTGCCGCTCCAAATTGGGTCATCGGTCACATGCAGAACCTTCAAGCCGGCCGCCAATGCCGCGGACGCGGCGGCAGCGTAAGTAAACCCCTGCTCCGAATAGGACGTAAAATTGACAGGCGCCAGGATCGAACGAATAGGACGAACGCGACCGCAGGCGATGAGAACGGGGACCCTGGAGCCCCGGACCACTGCCTCGGCCGTCGAGCCGAGCAGGGCCCGTCTCAGACCGTTGCGGCCATGCGTCCCGACGACGATCATATCCGTGCGATGCAGGCGGGAAAAGCCCAGGATGCGCTCGGCCGGGTCGCCGGAGAGGACCGTGATTGCCGGGCCAGAGCCGACCTCTAGGTGAATTTTAGCGAGATGCGCCTGGACTTCACCCGCGGTCAAGTCGAGCGGGGGCATCAAATCGACGCCCATTTGCCACGGCTTGACATAAACAACCTCAAGGGCCGCACCGCAACGCGCGGCGAGCGCCCGCGCATGCCGCCACGCCATCCGAGAGACATCCGAGAGGTCGTACGCGACGAGAATCTTCTTTGGCGGGAATCGGATCATACCTCCCCCACTTCGCGGCATACGCTGTGGCGCAACGATCTGGCCTGGACGTCGATTGGCAGAATCATTGCGTCAAGCCTTTGTGACTTCGTGTGATGGGGTTCATAGCCGCCGGACCTTCGTCCTTCCCGCCTCCGGCTAGGGCCTTGCGTCGAATTCAAATATGAATCCTGCCCGCTGGACGCTGAAGACCCAGGAAGCCTTTCAGGACGCTCATACTCAGGCCGAGCGCCGTGGCCACCCGGAATTGACGCCCGAGCACATGCTCGCGGCCATGCTCTCCCAGAACGGGGGCATCGTCTTGGAAACGCTGAAGAGGGCCGGGGTCGATGCCAGGGCGGCGGTCGCCGATGTGGAGGCGTTACTAGCGAAAAAGCCCCAGGTCACGGGCGGCAAGCTTCAGGTCTCGGCGGCTCTTGACGGCGTCTTGCGCAAGGCCGAAGATCGCATGAAGGCGCTCAAAGACGAATTTATCTCCACAGAGCATGTTTTGCTCGGACTACTCGACGCAGGCGGCGACGGCGCCAAGCTTCTCTCAAAGCTGGGCCTCACGCCGGATAAATTTCTCGCCGCGCTGACGCAGACGCGCGGCGCGCAGCGCGTGACCTCCCAGGAGCCCGAGGCGACCTACCAGGCGCTTGAGAAATATGGGCGCGACCTGACCGCCGCCGCGCGCCGCGACAAGCTCGACCCCGTGATCGGCCGCGACGCCGAGATCCGCCGTGTGATTCAGGTTCTCTCGCGCCGCACAAAAAACAATCCCGTCCTCATCGGCGAGCCCGGAGTCGGCAAGACCGCCATCGTCGAGGGATTGGCCAGGCGCATGGCCTCGGGCGACGTGCCAGAAGGCATCAAGGACAAATCCGTGATCTCTCTCGACCTCGGCGCTTTGATCGCGGGCGCCAAATTTCGCGGTGAGTTCGAGGAGCGTCTGAAGGCCGTGCTCAAAGAGATCACGGCTCAGGAAGGCCGCGTCATCCTGTTTATCGACGAACTGCACACCCTCGTCGGCGCGGGGGCGGCCGAAGGTGCCATGGACGCCGCCAACCTGCTCAAGCCGATGCTCGCACGCGGGGAACTTCGCTGCGTGGGCGCGACCACGCTCGACGAGTACAAGAAGGGCGTCGAGAAGGACGCGGCTCTTGAACGCCGCTTCCAGACCGTCTTGGTCGCTGAGCCTTCCATTGAAGACACGATCGCGATCCTGCGCGGCCTCAAGGAGAAGTACGAGGTCCATCACGGCGTGCGCATCCGCGACGCCGCCTTGGTCGCCGCCGCGGCCTTGTCCTCGCGCTACATCCCCGACCGGCGTCTCCCCGACAAGGCCATCGATCTCATCGACGAGTCCGCCAGCCGCCTGCGCATGGAGATCGACTCCCTGCCGCAGGAGCTCGACCAAGCCGAACGCGATATCCGCCGCCTCGAGATCGAAGCCACGGCCCTGCGCAAGGAAGGCGACGCGCCTTCCGCCGAGAGACTCAAGGCCATCGAAAAAGACCTCAAACGACTTAAGGGCGAATCCGCCGACCTGCGCACGCACTGGAAGAAGGAGAAGGATCTCATCGGGAGCCTGCGCGGCCTCCAGAAGAAAATCGAGGAGTTCAAAGCCGACGAGCAGAGGGCCGAGCGTGGCGGTGACCTGGCTCGCGCCGCCGAGGTCCGTTTCGGAAAAGTCCCCGAAATCGAAAAGCAGCAGGAGAAGCTCCGCAGGGAACTCAGCGCGCTGCAAAAGGAGCGGCACCTTTTGAAGGAAGAGGTCGGCGAAGAGGACATCGCCGGCGTCGTCGCGCGCTGGACCGGCGTGCCCGTCGAGCGCCTCCTCGAGGGCCAGGCCGCGAAGCTTCTGCGCATGGAGAGCAAGCTTCATGAGCGCGTCGTCGGCCAGGAAACTCCGGTGAAGGCCGTGTGCGACGCCGTGCGCCGCGCGCGCTCGGGGCTGTCCGACCCGAACCGCCCAACCGGCGTGTTTCTGTTGATGGGACCGACCGGCGTTGGTAAAACGGAACTCGCAAAAGCCCTGGCTGAGTTCCTGTTCGACTCCGACAAAGCTATGGTTCGCATCGACATGTCGGAGTTCATGGAGAAGCACGCGGTCGCCCGACTCATCGGCGCGCCCCCCGGCTATGTCGGCTATGAAGAGGGCGGGCAGCTGACCGAAGCCGTGCGCCGGCGCCCCTACGCGGTGATCCTCCTCGACGAGATCGAGAAGGCCCACCCCGACGCCTTCAACATTCTCCTACAGGTCATGGACGACGGCCGCCTCACCGACGGCCACGGACGCACGGTCAACTTCACGAATACGGTCATCATGATGACCTCGAACGCGTCCAAAGACGAGATCAAGGCCCGCTTCCGCCCGGAGTTTCTCAACCGCCTCGACGATGTCCTCGAGTTCTCGAGCCTCGACAAGGAACACCTGCGGCTCATCGTGGATGTTCAACTCGAGTCGGTTCGCAAGCGCCTGATGGATCGACGCGTCGAGCTGACGCTCACCGACGCCGCCAAAGATCTCCTTGCCGGGGAAGGCTACGACCCGGCCTACGGCGCGCGCCCCCTCAAACGCGCGATCTCACGGCTCGTAGTCGATCCGCTCGCGCGCATGTTGCTGACCGGCGAGATCAAGGACGGGCAGAAGGTCGAAACCGACGCCGGCAAAGACACACGGCTCGTCTTCCTCACCGTGAAGGCCGAGAGGCCCCGGAAGGAAAACACGCCTTAAAGACACGGCTCCACGACGACACCTGCGCCGAGGCTCCTACGCGGCTATATTCCTGCGCGCCTCCCGCAGGAGGGCGAGGACATCCTCGTCCGGCACCGGAGAAAAGTCGACGTACCACTGCCCGACCGCCATGAAATCTTCAGGCTCGATGAGAAATACGACCGCGTCGGCGCTCTTCGCCAGAGTGCGCGCCGCTTCCCGGGAGGCCACGGGCGCGGCGACGATGACGCTGGATGCCCCGCGCACGCGAAGCGCAAGCACCGCCGCCGAAACCGTGGCTCCGGTCGCCACGCCGTCGTCGACAACGATGACAACTCGATTGGATACCTGTAGGGGCGCAATCGCCGGGCGGAGCAGCGCCATACGCCGGTGAAGCTCTCCCTCTTGCCGCTTGATTTCACCGCGAATCCAGGTCGTATCGACCGCACGCTCGGCGCCGGGCACCAGCCACACCGAACCGCCTTCCGCGATCGCGCCGATGGCCATCTCCGGGTCCCCAGGCGACGCCAGCTTACGCACGACTAGCGCATCGAGGTCCGCACGCAGCCGCCCGGCGACTTCCGCCGCCACCGACACGCCGCCTCGTGTCAGGCCGATGACGACGGGGTTGAGCTCCATCCATGAGTCAAGACGCGCGGCTAATTGCCGCCCCGCCTCGCTCCGGCTCTCGAATTGCCTGTCCATGAACTTTGAGACGCAACGATCCTACCGTCAATACAGGCGAGCGCTGGCGTCCGAGAGCAACCTGCGCACGGGGCGGCCGCGCTCTCCACCCGACGGCACGGCCAAAACGGGCACCTTCGAGTGACGCAGCAGGCGCTCGACCGTGGAACCCATAATAAAGTCCGAGGCGAAGGCGCGGCGATGCGCGGACAACACCGCCATCTCATAGCGTCCGGAATTCACCTCGGCGACGATGCGCGCGCGCGCGTTGCCAGTGCGCACGATCAGGCGCCAATCCGGCCCGGCGCCCAGGACCGCCTCCAGACGCCGGCGCAACGCCGGCCAATCCTTCTTGAACGCGGCGCCGGATTCGTCAACGTAAAGCACGAACAAAGCCGAGCCCAAGCCGCGCGCCATCTCCCTTGCCCAGCGCAGGGCGCGCGTGGCGTAGGGCCGCCCGTTCCACGGCGCGAGCAATCGAGGGGAAACCGGGCCGCTCTCCCTCTCGGGCACCACGAGCACGGGCATGCGAGCGCGCCGGATGACCGCCTCCGCGACCGAGCCCGTGAGCAGACGGTCGAGGCCGGCGTAGCCGTGCGTGCCCATCACCAGAAGATCCGCGCGGTCGACCTGAGCCAACTCCAAAAGCGCCGCCGGCGGCCAGCCATGTACGGTCCGGACCTTGAGGCGGTCGGCCGGAAATCCCGCCGCGGCCTTGCGTAGCCTCTCCTCGATCTTGCGCCTCGGCCGCTCATTTGCGGGAGGCACGCTCGCGGGCATCGCCCCGAGACCGACCCAGCCGGCAAGCAACGGAGGGTGTTCGGCGTACACGACCTCAAGCGCCGCGCTCCAGCGTCGGGCGACATACTCCGCCGCATCGAGCGCGGCCAACGAGGACGCGGAAAAATCGACCGCGACGACGATGCGTTTGGGCGGGAATCTGTTCATGACGATCCATGGCGCAACAGAATGACCTCCGCCGCATTCTGGTCGCATTGTTGCGCCGCAGATCGGCGGCAAGACCGCGGCACGGAGGTCGTCGTGAAGAACAGCCGGCGAAAGGTCGTTGCGATCGTCGCGACGGGACTTCTGCTTCTCTCCCTGGTGGGAGCGTTGGGGTTGCACCCCGCCCTGATGAGACCCCAGAGCGTCGATCGGTCGGTCGTGCTCCACACCGGCACCATGGTCTACCATTGCGACGCCTGCGAACTGGTGCGGCATTGCGGGGTCGCTTGCGTGAGCGTCGACATTGCCGAGGCCCGGCGCCGAGGAGCCCTGCCCTGCTCGACTTGCGGCGGCGAATGCCTGGCGAGGAGGTGAGCGCATGACCAGATTCCCGCCCAAACGCATCGTCGTCGCGGTCGATCTCTCCCCCGCATCTCTCTCGGCGCTCAATGCGGCGACGGCGTTGGCCAGGCGTTGGGGATCGTCGCTCGAGGTGGTGCGCGTCGAGGAGCCCCAGCTTATCGCGGCCGCGCCAGGTCCGACCTCGATGCCCGCGCTTTGGTCCGCGCCCGATGCGGAGTTCGAGCGCCGTGCGGAGCGGCGGATAGGCATGGCTGTGGCCGGATTTCCCCCCGAGCGGGTGATCGTACGCACGGTGTACGGTTGGCCCGTCCGGGCGATGCTCGAGCGCGAGGCGGCCGAGACCGACTTCATCGTCATAGGAACGCACGGCCGCGCCGGGCTTGAGCGGGCGCTGCTGGGCTCGCTCGCCGAGGCGGTTGTGCGTGGTTCACGCGTACCCGTGCTGGCGGTCCATGAGTCCAAGGCTCCGATAAAGGTCGCCCGCATACTGGCCCCCTGGAACGGGCTTCCCTACGCGACACGAGCGCTGCGCTACGCCCGCAGTCTGGCGCGAAGCCTGGGCGCCAAGCTCCATGTGCTTCGCGTCGTGACGAGCGGGCTCTCCATCGAGGAAAGCGATCCCGGCTTCGGCCGCCGGCTCGAGAATATCCTCGGATCCGGTCGCGACACCGCCTGGAGCCTGCGCGTACGCGTGGGCAACGCGCGCGAACACATCGTCCGGGAAGCCAACTCCGGACGCTTCGGACTGGTCGTGCTGTCCGCTCATCGCCGCCCATTCTCCACGGATGTCGTCATCGGCTCCACCGTGGAGCGCCTGCTGCGCCACTCGCGCACGCCCGTGCTCGCCTACCCCTCCGGGCGTCCGAGTCCTCTGCGTTGAGCGACGGATCTCATCAAATAACAGCCCGAGTTGATTGCCTCCGGCCGACGCAGGAGCGTCGGCGCTACTTGGCGGGGCGCTTGAGAAAGACGGCCGCCAGGGGCGGCAGTTGTATCTTCACCGAAAAAGACCGCCCGTGCCACGGCTCCTTGTCGGCCTTGGCCCCCCCGCCGAGCGTGCCTCCGCTGCCGCCGAACTCGGTTGCGTCGGAATCTGCGAGTTCCGCCCACCAGCCGCCGACGCTCACGCCGACTCTATAGTCCGGGCGAGGCACGGGAGTGAAGTTGAACACGCACAACACTTCTTCGTCGGCCGATGCGCCCCCTCTGAGGAAAGAAAGCACTGAGTTGTCGGCGTCGCTGGCGTCCACCCACTCGAAGCCGGCATGGTCGCAGTCGCGCTCATGGAGCGCGGGCTCGGAACGATAAATCCGGTTGAGGCGCGTGACCCATCGCAGAACGCCGCGATGGGCCTCGTACTCCAATAAATGCCAGTCGAGGGAGCGGTCGTGGTCCCACTCCTGGCGCTGGCCGATCTCGCCACCCATGAACAGGAGCTTCTTGCCGGGCATGGCCCACTGCCACGCATACAGCAGGCGCAGGTTCGCGAATTTCTGCCAATCGTCGCCGGGCATCTGCTCAAGCAAGGCCCCCTTGCCGTGCACGACCTCGTCGTGCGACAGCGGCATCACGAAGTTCTCGTGAAACTGGTAGAGCGCGCGGAAGGTGATCTCATTCTGGTGGTACTTGCGATGGACCGGGTTCTCGCGGAAGTACTTGAGCGTGTCGTGCATCCAGCCCATGTCCCACTTGAGGCCGAAGCCGAGCCCGTTGAGGTAGGTCGGCTTGGACACGCCCGGCCACGCGGTAGACTCCTCGGCCATCATCTGGGCATCGGGGAAGGCTCCGTAGACCTGTTCGTTGAGCTTCTTGAGGAAATCGATGGCCGCGAGGTTCTCGCGCCCGCCGAACTGATTGGGGATCCACTCGCCTTCCTTGCGGGAGTAGTCGAGGTAGAGCATGGACGCGACCGCGTCCACGCGCAGGCCGTCGACATGGAACTTCTCGAGCCAGAACAGCGCGTTTGAGATCAGAAATGCCCGAACCTCGTTGCGGCTGTAGTTGTAGATGGAGCTCTTCCAGTCGGGATGGAACCCGAGCCGCGGATCCTCGTGCTCGTACAGCGCGGTGCCGTCGAAGAAGTTGAGGCCATGGCCGTCGGTCGGGAAATGCGAGGGGACCCAGTCGAGGATCACGCCGACGCCTTCCTCGTGAAGATGGTCCACGAGGAACATGAAGTCCTGCGCGCAGCCGTAGCGCGAGGTCGGCGCGAAGTAGCCGGTGGTCTGGTAGCCCCACGAGCCGTAAAACGGGTGCTCCATGATAGGCATCAGCTCGACGTGGGTGAAGCCGAGATTTTTGACGTGCGCGGCTAGCAAAGGCGCGATCTCGCGGTAGTTAAGCGAGCGATTATTCTCTTTGGGCACGCGGCGCCAGGAGCCCAGGTGCGCCTCGTAGATGGAGATGGGAGCCGACAACGCGACTCGCTCCTTGCGCGTCTTCATCCAACGCGCGTCGTTCCAACGGTAGTCGAGGTCCCATACGATCGAGGCGGTGCGCGGCGGCTCCTCGTGTCGGAAGCCGTACGGGTCGGCCTTCTCGCCCTTGTGTCCGTTGACGTGAGACGAGATCCAGTATTTATAGACCGCTGTCTTGCCCACGCCGGGAATAAAGCCCTCCCATATGCCGGAGGAATCGCGCGGCATGAGCGGATGCCTGGTTTTGGCCCAGCCGTTGAAGTCGCCCATCACGGCGACCTTCTTGGCGTTGGGAGCCCACACGGCAAAGCGCGTGCCGGCCTTGCCCCCGTGCGTCTCGAGGTGCGCGCCAAGCTTGTCGTAGAGGCGCACATGCGTGCCCTCGTTGAACAGATGGAAGTCGAGAGCGGAGAAAGCCGAAACCTTCGTGTCGACGGGGCCGAAGCTCATTGGCTCTCCGGAGCTCGGCCGCAGGCTCCGGTGAGAAGGGCCAGGCGCCCGGCCAGGCGCGTCGTCAGCATGCCGGCATCCATGCGCCAGCGCCAGTTGTTCCCGGTGGTGCCGGGCCGGTTCATGCGCCCTTCGCCGCCGATGTTCAGGAGGTCCGTCATCGGGGCGATCACGACGTGCGCGGGGGAGAGCCACACGAGGCTCAACACGTCCCAGGACGGAAGCACGGGCTCGCGTCCCAGGGCTCGGCGCAACGCGCGGCGCTCCTTCTCGGCCTGCGCGGCCGAGCGCTGGGCGTTCGCCGTGCCGTCCTCCTCCCACCAGCCGCGCGTCGTGTTGTTGTCGTGGGTGCCGGTGTAACCGACGCACTTCTTGGGCCAGTTCGCGGGCCAATCCTTCTCCTCTCCGCCGAACGAGAACTGGGCAACGCGCATCCCCGGCATATTGAACTTGTCCCTCAGCGCAATGACGCCGGGCGTGGCCACGCCGAGGTCCTCGGCTACGATCTCAAGCTCGGACACTTCACGGAGGACCGTTTCGAACATTTCGTCGCCCGGCGCATTGACCCACCGCCCCTTGATCGCGGTTTTCTCTCCGGCCGGAATTTCCCAATAGCGGCGCAAGCCGATGAAATGGTCGAGGCGCAGCGCGTCGAAGCGTTCAGCCCAGGCCTTCAGCCTCTGAATCCACCAAGCGAAGCCCGTTGTCTCGTGACGCTCCCAACGGTAGAGCGGGTTGCCCCACAGCTGTCCGTCCGCAGAGAAATAATCGGGCGGCACGCCCGCGACAACCGTCGGCGCTCCAGCTTCGTCCAAAAAGAAGAGGTCCTGGTTAGCCCAACAGTCCGCGCTGTCGTGGCGGACATAGAGCGGCGCGTCACCCATCAGTGCGACGCCGCGGGCGGCCGCGTGCCGGCGCACCCCTTCCCACTGGCGCGAGAACAGCCACTGCGCGAACTCATGATAGCCAATCTCGTCGGCGACGTTCGCGCGCGCCTCCGCCAGACGGGCGGCCTCGCGGCGACGCAGGCGTTCGTCCCACTCGGTCCAGGACCGGCCGTGGTGGGCGCTCTTGAGCGCCTGGAACAGAGCATGGTCGGCGAGCCACCAGGCCTCGCGGACGCGGAAGGTCTCGAAATCCGCCTTGTCCTCGCGGGCGGCGCGCCGAGGAAAGGAGCCGAACGCGGCGCGCAGCGCCTTCGCTTTCGCCTGGCCTAGCTCCGCCTTCTTGAGGATGCCCTCCACCGCGAGAAGATCCGTATCGATCAAGGCCGGGCTGCCTGCGAAACTCGAGGGCGAGGAGTACGGCGAACCGATCTCGTCGGGCATGCACACAGGCAGCATCTGCCACCAGGACTGGCCGCAGTCCGCAAGAAAGTCCACGAAGCGCAGGGCTTCGGCGCCCAAGGTCCCGCCTCGCGCCCCTGGAAGGGATGTCGGGTGAAGAAGCACGCCGCTCGCACGGCGAGACAACGACGGTTTCGTGGACATTAGAACTTCCATTCTAGCAGAAGCGCCGGGCGATCTTATCTGATAAGATCATCAAGATGACCGCGCAAACGCCGGGCCGTTGGCAGGTTCTGCTTGCCGCGAGGGCGGACGCACCTCTCGTGGCCGGACTGCCGCCCGCTGTGCGCGCCGCCGTGCGCGCGGGAAAGGAGTTGGAGCCGGACCGCATCGTGATCGCGGGCGCCGACGACTTCTTCCTCAAAAAATGGGCGCCTCAGCTCCGCACGGCGGGCGTGCCCACGCTCGGCGACAAGATCGGCGCGGGCGCGCTCGACAAACGCCTGCCGCTGTTGGCCCTCGATCCGGAATCCTTCCCCGACGAGAACGGGCTCCTCGCCTTCGCCGCGGGCGTCACAGGCGACGGCGACGCGCGGCAAATGCTGGCCGACCGGCCCGTCGCGGCGCTTCGCTGGAGCCCCTCCGCCTTCGGCGCGGGCACGCTCCCTCCGGAG
Organism: Elusimicrobiota bacterium; assembly: GCA_038059415.1. Lineage (GTDB taxonomy): Bacteria > Elusimicrobiota > Elusimicrobia > UBA1565 > UBA9628 > GWA2-66-18. Next base: position 15,707 of record JBBTJN010000047.1, read on the forward strand.
GACGTCTTGGCCACGGCTCTGACCGCGCCCGCCGCCGAGATCTCGCTCGGCTCGTTTCTTGACGCGCGCGGACTCGCCGCGGCCCGCAGCGCAGACATTTTATACGCCCGCCTGGCCAAGGACAACGACGGCTACATCGCCAAATTCGACCGCTGCCTGTCCATCGCGATCACGCGCCTTCTGCTTCCGTTCCCCGTGACTCCCAATCATGTCACGACCGCCGGACTCGTCTTCGGCCTGCTTGGAGCGTGGTGCCTGGCCGCGCCTTCGGCGCGGACGCAGTTCTACGGCGCAATCGTGCTGTGGTTCTGCTGCCTGCTTGACGGCTGTGACGGCGAGATCGCGCGCCTCAAACTCCTCACATCGCCTTTGGGCGCGTACTACGACGTGTGGGCCGATCACTTCGCGCACCTGATGACCTTCATCGCCCTGCCAATCGGCGTCGCGCGCCTGCATCCCGGCCACGACTGGACCATTGCCGGAACCCTGCTCGTGACCGGCTTCCTCTCCTGCGCCTTCTCGGTCTGGTATCTCGTCCTGCGCATTCCCGAGGATCAGCGCAATCCTCTCGCTCTCACCGTTGAGCGCATCGCCAGCCGCGACTACGTATACCTCATTCTCGCGCTCACCGCGATCGGCCGCCTGGACTGGTTCATCTGGACGGCGGCGCTGGGATCCCACCTGTTCAACGCCTTCCTCTGGACCGAGTCCGGACGCGTCGTCGAGCCCGCGTAGCCGCCGCCCGGCCGCGAGCCTACGACCTACTCCAAGCCCCAGGACTTCCGGGCGGCGGCGGCCTCGTCTTGCGAACGGATTTTCTTGAACTTCGCGGGGCGGCCTTTCACGCGAGCCTCGCATTGCGCCCAGGTCGCATGGAGCTCGAGCTTGCCGTCGAGATAGCTGAGATACGAAATCGGGCGCGTGTCGACCGCCTTGCGGCCCCGAGGACGCGCCGGAAGTGCTTTCGCTTCCGACGGCAAGAGGGATCCGTAGGGGTAATCGAGCAGCGGCCCGTCGTAAAGCTCGATGGGCAGGCGCTTGGCGAACGCGACCGCGATCTCATCGCAGCGTTCGTTGGCATCGTGGCGGGAGTGGCCCTTCACCCAACGCCATTCGACGCCGCCCCGCCCGCGCGCGGCGACCGCCGCCTCGAGCAAGCGCCACAGATCCTCGTTCTTGACCGGCTCGCCGGCAGAAGTCGTCCAGCCGCGGCGCTTCCATCCCCGGATCCATTTCGTGATGCCCTCGATGACGTAGGTCGAGTCGCTGTGGACGAGCGCGACGCCCGGGCGAGCGCGCACCGCGTTGAGGCTCGCGATAACGCCTCCAAGCTCCATGCGGTTGTTCGTCGTCGGCTCCTCGCGGCCCGCGAGCTCCACGACGAGGCCCCCGGGCAGCACTATAATGGCCCCCCAGCCGCCGGGACCGGGGTTGCCGGAGCAGGCGCCGTCGGTGAAAATCGAGATCATTGGTCAAATGGTAGGATTAAAGCGGTATGTCAGTCACCTGGTTGTGGGCCGCCGTCGCGGCCTCCTTGCTCATCCCAAAAAGGAAATGTTAATCGTTTCTTCGCGTGGCCGCAATCCAGTGAGAAACCCGTGACATTCCGTCCTCGATTTTCACCTCCGGCCTCCATCCCAACTCGCGCTTGGCGGCCGAAATGTCGAACCAATGAGCGGTGGTGAGCGCGTCCACCAGGAACTTGGTCGCAGGCGGCTCGGAGCTCAGTCCCAGGACGCGCCAGGCGCCCTCGCAGGCGCTCGCCAGGCCATAAGCCAGGGGCTTGGACATCCGCTTCTTCACCGGTCCCAGACCTGCGGCGCCCAACATGCGATCGACGATCTCCCATATCGGACGGGGGTCTCCCCCGGACAGGAAATATGCCTTCCCTGATATCTCGCTGCGGGGTGCAAGTTGGACCGCGGCCATTACGTGCGCCGACACCGCGTCATCGACATAGATCGTGTCCACGAGTTTATTGTCGTCGCCGATGCGAAACAGTCTCCCCGCCTTCCGCCTGGCCACCACGCGCGGCAACAAATTCCGGTCCCCGGGGCCCCAGATCAAGTGCGGACGCAAAGACACGGTCGCGAGCTTATCGTGGTCGGCGGCGAGCACCATCTGCTCGGACAGCGCCTTGGTCTGCGAGTAAAACGAGTCGAACTTCTCGGGATACGGCGCGCTCTCATTCACGCCCTCCATGTCGCCGCCATGGAAGACGACGCTCGGCGAGCTGGTGAACACGAGCTTGCGGATGCCGTGCGCCAAGCACGCCCGCAAGACGTTCTTCGTTCCCTCCACATTCACCGAATGGAAGTCCTCGTACCGGCCTCCCAGACCGACCTTCGCGGCGGCATGGAACACTACGTCGCGGTCGTCGCAGGCGGCCTTCAAGGCTTCGTAGTCGGTGATGTCGCCGCGCGCGCAGTCGATGCCGATCGCTTCGAGCTCCGCGTACGAACCGCGCCCGAACACGCGCACCTCGTCTCCACGCTCACGTAATTTCTGCGCGAGCGCCGCGCCTAGAAAACCTCCGCCGCCGGTGACGATAGCTCTCACGACAGCTGCCGGCCGGCCCATATCGCCAGCTCCTCTCGATTAATTTTGGAGTTGTGCCGCGTATCAACGGGGAACCCCGGGTGAAACAGAATATCCTTGATATCCTGGGTCAATGACGAGCTTTGCGCGAGATTTAAAATATTTCTTTTGAGGGCGTCGCTAGGCGCCGTTCCGGCCTCGAGCTCCACGCACAGGACGGGGTTTAGCCCGACACCGACCAAAGCCGTCCGTTTGATTTGCGGATGCGCGTTGAACACGCCTTCCACGCAGATCGTGTAATGCTCGCCCTTGCGCGTCCTCACCCGGTGGGCCTTGCGTCCGCAAAACCAGAGGCGTCCCTGGTCGTCGAAGTAGCCCAGGTCGCCCATGCGATGCCAGAACGTCTTGCCGTCGCCGATCTTGGCCTTGGCCATGTCCGACACCCGCCGAAAATATTCCCGCGTCACCACGGGCCCCTTCACGACGATCTCCCCGACCGCGCCTCGCGGCACGCGCAGATCGTCGGACCAGGCCGCTATCTGGCCTTCCTCGATTGGAATCACCGCGGCCTCGATGCCCTTGACCGGCTTGCCGACGCAGACGCCCTCGCCGCGGACGGTCCTGGCCGCGGTTTCCCCCAAAATCTCAACCGAGGACGTCAAAGCGACGGGCAATGCCTCCGTGGCGCCGTAGGGCGTATAGATCGGGATATCCTGGTCCAGCATTTTGGAAAAGAGCGCCAAGGTTCCGGCCGATACGGGCGCTCCCGCCGACAGCACGCGCTTCAACGTCGGCAGCGCTATCCCATGCGCGGCGCCGAAGCGCCCGACTCGGTCGAGCAAAGCCGGAGAGCCGAACAGCTGGCGGATCATGTATTTCTGGATCGGCACGATGATCGCCATCGGATCGACCATTCCCGGCCGAGTGAAATCCATATCGGGAATGACGATCGTCTGACCAAGGGCGGCGTCGAACAGCCCGAACAGCGGGAAGGTCGCCAGAGAAACCTCCCCTTCCTTGATGTCGAAAAGCTCGCGCAGCTGATCGACCTGGGCGGAGAACATCGTGTGCTCATACACGACGCCTTTCGCGGCCCCGGTGCTGCCGGAGGTGAACAAAATCGCCGCGTATCCATCGCCGGGCACGTGCGGCAGATCGACGGCGCGTCCCCGGCCGAGATCGCGCATCGTCTCGAGCGTGGGCAGGCCGAGCGACAGACCTCCCACGACGACCTTCAGCCGCGCCGTCGGCGCCCAGCCGCCCGCCACGCGCGCGATATGCGCCTTGGCCGAGCCCACGAACGCGTCGGGGGCGGCCTCAGACAGGCAGCGGCCCATGTTGGAGAAACCGATGCCCGGATCAATGAGCACCGGGGTCACGCCCGCGCGCAACAAGGCGAAGCTCACCGCGATAAAATCGCGCGAGGGCGGGATCATCACCGCCACGCGCTCGTTCGTCTTGAAGCCGGCGCGCAGGAAGCCGTGGGCAAGCAACTCGACGTCCCTGCCGAGGTCGGCGTAGGTGGTGATCTCGTTGTGATGGATCACCGCGGGCTGGGCGCCTAGGCGCTTGGCGTTGTCGAGAAAGCGCGAGCCGAGGTCCGCCGCGGTCGCCGTCTCGCTCATACGGAGACGGGGCGAGCGACGAAATCCTTGATCAGGGCGATGACCTCCTCGCCCGAGTCCTCGAGCAGAAAATGGCCGCTGTCGGGAAAGCGCTTCACGGCCGCCTTGGGGAAGCGCTTGATCCAGCCGTCTAGAAAAACCTCGTCGAACACCCAGTCCTTCATGCCCCAGGTGAGCAGCATCGGCGTGTCCTTAAACATCCCGAGCTTGCTCTCGGTCTCAGAGACCATATTCCAGGCGCAATCGCCGGGCCGAAGCGGGATGTCCTCGACGAAACGGTGCACCGCTCGACTTTCGTTCCAACCGTCGTAAGGCGCAAGGTAGCCCGCCGCGGCCTCGGGAGAAAGCCGCTTCTTTGCCGTACAGGATTTCAACACCATCTTGCGGACAAATCCAAACATACGCAGCGCAATTCCCATTAGGTTGCCGCGCATGACTGCCAAACCTCTGGGAAAAGGCTTCTGCGGCGGCAGGCGGAAACAGGAGGTGTTGAGGGCCACGATGGCCTTGATCCGCCGCGGGTGGCGCACCGCCCAAGACATGCCGACCATGCCGCCCCAGTCGTGCATGATGAGGGTCACGGGGCCAGCGGGGGCCACGCGCTGCATCATCCTGTCAAGGTCGTCCACGCGGGATTTCAGCGTGTAGTCGTAGCTCGCGTCGCTAGGTCGGTCGGAGAGGCCCATGCCGACATGATCGGGAACGATGCAGCGATACGCGGGAGACAGCTCCTTGACGACTTCCCGGAAGTAAAAAGACCAGGTTGGATTGCCGTGGACCATCAGCACGGTCTCTCCGTTTCCTTCATCCAGGTAGTGCATGGCGTAGCCGCCTAGATCCATGCGCCGGCCGGTGAACGGATACAACGACTTCCAGTCTACCATTCCCATCCCAACATCATGCAGTTGAGCCCCGAGCCGATGCCCAGGAAGCCGACGTGGTCGCCTTTATTTAGAAAGCCTCTCTCGTCGGCGATGGCGGCCGTGAGCGGGAGGCTCACGGTGCCGATGTTGCCGAGGAACTCATAGGTCGGGAAGTTCTTGCCAGGGTCGATGCCGCAGGCCAAAAGGAAGGCGGCGCTATGAGGGCCGCCGACTTGGTGGCAGATCGCCTTGTCCAAATCGACGCCGCTCCAACCGAGGATCTCCGTGAAGTTTTGCCAGGTGAGCCTGGCGAGCTCCAGTCCGTTCTTGAGCACGGCCGGCGCGTCGGTGCGCATAAAATCACGGTCCCACCGGCACAGGTCCCAGTGCCGCGGCGCTGCCTGGATCGTGCCGCCGAGCAGGCGCGGACCCGCCTTGCCGAACGACCCGTCGGTGAGCACCACGCCCACGGCTCCGGAGCCGCCGGTCAAGGTCGACATCGAGAGCTTGAAGTGCTCCAGCGTCGGATTGGCGAGCATGGACTTGATCATCGACTCGTTGATCTCGCGCGCGGACTCGCAGGAGACGACGAGGCCCGCCCGGATCTGGCCGAGCTCGATGCGGTTGGCGATATCCACTATGCCCGACATAACGCCGAGGCAGGCGTTTGAAATATCAAGGACGACGCAGTCCATGCTCACGCCGAGCTTAGACGCGACGGCACAGGCTGTCGCAGGCTCGCAGGATTGCTTGCAGACGCCCGCGTAGATCACGACGCCAATATCCTGGGGATTTACGCCCGCCTTGTCGAGAGCCTTGCGCCCCGCGCCGGCGGCGCCGTCGGAAAGCTGAAAACCCTCGCTCCACCAGCGCCGCTCGCGAATGCCGGTCAGAGCCTCGAGCTGGCCGACCTGAAAGCGGAGGGAGGTGTAGACGGGCTCGATGCGCTTCTCGAGCTCGGAGGAGGTGACGACGTTGGGAGCGAGTTCGTACGCCAGACCGTCGAGGGCCACTCGGCTATATCGCATTGAAGTCAGCCACTTTCAAAGAGAAATCCCGCATCTCGTAGACGACCAAGCCGTCACGAAGGAGGTAGCCGTCGGCGGTCAACATCTTGCTCGCCTCATCTGCGGCCGTAATCCAGCACTGGACCTCGACGACCTTGTTGGCCGGCGTGTACTGGCCGCGGTACAGCCACTTGTGCGTCTTGCCCAGCGCCATGCTCTCAAAGCGCCCCGCGCCGGGCCAACGATCGCGGGCGTGGCACTTCATCAATTCGACGAAGGATTCGAGACCGAGGGATCCGGGGCAGACGGGATCCTGATAGAAATGAGCGGAGAAGAACCATTCCGACGCATTCACGGCGCGGCGGCCGATAAGCGCGCCGAGGCCCCTGGGGCCGACGCCGTCGTATTGATCCACGGAGTCGAGGAGTAACAGCATAGGGCCGGGCAATGCGGGCAGACCGTCTTTCAACGGCAAACGGCGTGGAGAAACTCCCGCGGGCGGCACAAAGGGCTTCGCGCCGCGCAGGCCGACCTGCTGGGACAGAGATTCCTTGGTAAAGAACCCGAACTCGGTCTTGCCTTTGTACACAAGCCGTCCGTCTGCGTCGCTCATCGAGATGTCGAAGTTCTCGATGATCATGCCGCCGGATTGAGAGACCTTGATCATCACGACCGTCGTGACGAGCGTGCCGGTCTCCGGCGTGATCTCGATGTGCTGAATCGCGTCCCCTCCGAGGTTTCTAAACGAGAGATCGATGGGGCTCGTCAGTGCCGAGCCGCAATAGGCCGCGAGCCAGCCGCAAGGCTGAAGCGCCGCTTCAAGAAGTATCGCAAACGGCATGGTCGGCTGGCCGTTTTCACGGAAGTACCAAGCGTCCTTGGGGATGTCGTACTCAGCCGTGGCCGAGGCCCCCGCCTTGAGCACGAATGGCTCGCCCTTGAGGTCCACGATGCGGTCGAGAAACTGATACGGCGGGCCCGGCAGGCGAGCCAGTATCCGGTCCTCGTCGAATATCTTGTAAGGCTCGCCGAAGGCCTCGGATGGCTTACCGTTCGAGTAGGCCATGATCTTCTCCGGGCCGTAGAGAACGGTCTTGGTCTTCTTGGCCCACAATGCCTCAACCTCGGCGCGGGTCGTGCCGGATATACGCACGGTCAGGTCGGTGATCTGGACGATGTTCTTGGAGTCCGCGTACATGAACGCGTCCGCGATGCAGAACGGGACGCCCTCGGCGTCATAGCCGAGCGCTTTGATGTGCAGCTCGTAGCGCGCCTTATTCGTAGACGCGAGCACCTGGCCGCGACACTTGAGCTGGGAGGCGACGCCGAAGACGGGTTCGTGCCAAACCTTCCCCTTCTCCCCCACCCATCCCAGACGCATCAGCTGAACGCGAAGCGTGTGCAGGCAGCACTCATACATGAGCGTGCCGGGCATCACGTTGTCGCCGGGGAAATGGCAGACGAGATGCCAGTCGTCGGGATGGATGTCCATCTCGCCGACGGCGCGGCCCAGGCCGTAGCGTCCGCCGACGGGATCCAATTCGAGAATTCGGTCAACAAGCTTCATACGACCGCCGGGCAGGGTTTCGGGGACGAAAGGCAGGGACCCAAACGAGGGACCAAACGCCGCCCTCAAATCACCGCCGCGCAAAGCCGCGAATTGAGCTTCGCTCAACGACACCTTGTCGCCAAACGGGGCCAGAGGCTTCCAATCGGAGGGACGCTTGCCGGAGGCCGGCGCCTTCTCGGCCTCGGTCAAGACGATCCCGCGGCCCTTGTCGAGCTCGGCATTCGTAAAGAAACCGGCGCAGCCCTTGCTCATGGTCAGGAGCGGTTTGCCGTCCGCGGTGCAGTCGAACCGGAAAAAAAACAGCCAGATGTCGTCGTGCCGCCCGAATCCGTCGATTGAGATATCGTACTTGAGCACCTGGCCGGGCTTGGGCAGGTGATCGTGGAAGGTGACATTCGCGTCGAGAAGACGATAAACGGCGTCGCCCTTGGTCTGGGAGTCGATGCCGAGATAGCCGGATAGAAAAAGGTCCGCCTGACCGGCCTCGACGGCGATGCACGTCGGGATACGGCCCGCGTCCAAGTACCAGCCACCGGCCAAAACGTCATGTTCGGTCGTGCACGAACCCGATTTCATCGAGTTCGGCGCGCCGGTCACGGACACAATCCTGTCTACGAGCATCAACGGCTCGTCGGGCAGACGCACGCGTGAGGGATATTGATCGACATGGGCGAACTTTTCGCCCAGAACATCGCCGATTTTTCCGACGGCGAATTCCAGGCACGCCTTGCGGTCCATGAAAACGCATTGCGACGGCAACGCTTTGGGCGCGGAGACGGGCGCCGCGATCACGGTCTGACCTCTCGCGATACGGATCTGCGCGCCTAGGTTTTTAGTCTGAAGCGCGGCGAAGTTCTCGGCAAGCTTCATATACATTTGATGCGCTTGCGCCGTCAGCGCGGCCGCGTTAGCGAGGCTTCCGGCGGCTGTTGGCGCCGTTTGCGGCGCCGGTGAGAGTGGAACGGGCGCCGGCCTTGCCGCCTGCGGCGGCGACGGAGGCGTCCAGGAGACCTTGGACGGACGCCCGCCCAGCGGCAGGCGCACGAATTGCGCCGGCTGCGTCCGCGCGGGTTGGTGAGCGACGCAGAAAGTACGAACGCCGTATAACGGCTTCAAATCGACTGGGATTCGCTCCGCGATCAGGAAGGCCAAGGTTTTGAGGACGCCCGACACGTCATCCGAGCCTCGGGAATCGACCGAGCGGGCGTTATGCGTGAGTGGGCCCAGGATCTTGCCGATCATACGCGTGCACGAGCTCTGCGGACCCAACTCAATGAACGTGCGAACGCCGTCTTCATAGGCCGTCTTGATTAATTCCGCGAAATTGACCGCGCGAATAGCCTGGGTCGTAATCGAGTCGGCGGCGGCCTCGCGCGTGACCTCGTAGGATTTGCCGAAAGCTCCTGAGTAGTAGCGGATGCCCTTGGGCGCGTGCGTCGGGAAGATATGCAAATCTCGATATTGCTTCTCGACCAGCTTGGCCGCCGGGAAATGGACGGTCGATACTCCCTGCAATGGAAGGAAAACGCAGCCCAAGCCTTCGACCAACTTCTCGACGGCCGAGCGATATCCGCCTACCACGCACTCGACGGGCGCGTTCACGATCAGGAGGGCCGCGCGCTCCGCTCCCTTAAGCGCCATGGCGACGGCGTCGGCGGGGCGATCTACGACTCCGAGCACCCAGTCGACTTTCTCGTCGGCGGGCAGGCGCCAGAACTGCCGGGCGGCGTCGCAGGGGCCGGCAAGCTCGGAGGTGAACAGGCTCGACTGCTTCATGCGACGCAGCATCTCGTCGCGACTCGTCCAGGCGCGCGTGGCGAAGAGCCCGGCGGTCTCGCCCAGGCTGTAGCCGACGACGGCGGCGGGATTGACTCCGAAGGAACGCAGGAGATCATGTGTGACGGTACCGTGCGCCACCGAGGCGAAGATGAGGGCATGATAGTCGGCGTTGAGCTCGCTGTCCGCCTTGTCCTCCCAACCGGGCTCGAAGGCGAGGCGCCAAGGGGCCACGCGCGCGGGCGTCATCTGGTCGCGCAGGTAGCCGTTCTCCAAGTCCTGTCGGCGCAGGATCTCGGGCCACTGGGCGCCAAGCGCGGCCGTCATGCCGAGGTACTGGTTGCCGGAGCCGGGGAAGACGAAGGCGAGGTCGCCGCCGAGAGGCTTGCGCGTCGTGAGATAGGCGCGGTCGCAGGCGAGCGGGCGCTCGGGGTTTTCGCGTATCGAGTCCACCGTCGAGCGCGCAAGCGCGAGCAACTCCTTCCAGTCTCGCGCGACGAATACGCAGGCGTGCGCGGCCTCGGGCGAGGCGCCCCGCTTGATCCACCAGCGCCGCGCGAGCGCCTCGATGCCGTCGCTTGGGTCTTGAGCGACGGTCCAGTCGATCAGCGCGCTCAGATCCGCAAGAAGGGCATCCGGGTCGGCCGACTCAACGGCGAACAGGGCCTCGCAGCGCGCGCCGAGAGGCTGGCGGCGCTCGTCCTCGACAAGCGGGTCGACGGTCTCGCGCTCAAGCTGTTCGAGGACGGCGTGCACGCAGCCGCCGTCGATGCCGAGAGAAGTCACGCCGGCGCGGCGCGGACCGTCGGCGCGGTTGCGCAGCCAGTACGAGGCGCGGCGCGGCGAGTGGAAGCGCCCGCGCGCGGCGGCCAGCGGCGAGGTCGGGTTGACGATGGACGGACCGGCGGGCAAAATCTCCTGGTAGAGGGATAACGCCGCTTTGACGAGTCCGGCGAGGCCGGCGGCGGCTCCGGCGTGGCCGATCACGGATTTTGACGAGGACAGCGCCAACGGCAGCCCGGCTTGCGCGGTTCCAAAAAAGTCGATGAGCGCGGAAGACTCGGATTTGTCTTCCCCCGCGTCGCCCGAGGCGTGGCACTCCAAAAGGCCGACCGTGCTCGGGTCGACCTTCGCGTCGTCATAAGCCCGGCGTAGCGCCTCGACGCAGGCCTCCGAGGTCGGAACAACCGCGTCGGCGCCGCCGCCGGAGGCGGAGCCAAGGCCCTTGATCACGGCATAGATCCGGTCGCCGTCGCGCAAAGCGTCGTCGAGACGCTTGAGCACGACGGTGGCGGCGCCCTCTCCGGGCGTCGAGCCGTCGGCGCCGGCGTCGAACGGGCGCGGGCGACCGTCGGGTGAAAACGGCTTGAGAGCGTGCGCCCCGGCGAGCGCGCGGGCCTCGCCTGCGAGGTCGACGGCTGCGGCAAGCGCGGCGTCCACCTCTCCGCGTTGAAGCGCGCGAACCGCCGCCTCGAGCGCCTTGAGACCGGAGTTCTCCTCGGCGGACAGGGTGAAGCTCGGGCCGCCGAGACGGAACTCGCGCGCGATGCGGCTCGCGGCCACGGAGGCAAGGCCTCCCATGACGCGGTTCGCGCTCAGCGCGGGGCCGCAGGAGTCGCGCAGAGCGCTCAGCCAGGACGAACGCTCAACGGACGACAACGACCACCCCTTGCCCTTGGCCCAGGCATCGACCGAGGACTCGAGGGACCATCTCAAATCGTAATGCGTGAGAGCGAGGTCGAAGGCGACGCCGAGGAAGACACCGACGCGATCTCGGCCTTCCTCGGACAGCCTCGCGTCCGAAATCGCGGTGGAGGCGCTCTGGAGGGCAAGGAGCTGCTGAGGGAGCATCTCCTCCATCTCCTTGGGAGGTATGCGGAAGGCGGCCGCGTCAGAGCCGGACTCGCGGATAAAACGGCCCTTGAACCCCGCGGGAGCGTCCGCGCCCCACCAACGATCCTCGGCGTAGGCGCCGTCCTGCTCGGCTCCGCCGAAAACGGCCTCCTGGTACGAACGGAGATCGGCGAGGGTCCCAAAGCGAGCGTCCATACCGACTATCGCAACGGGAACGCAAGACGGCACGACACGGCGAACGGAGGGGAAACTCTTCGAACCGGCCTTACGGCGCTCGGGGGCTTCTTCAAGGATCAAATGCGCGTTAATCCCCCCAAAACCAAACGCCGACAGCGCGGCTCGCCGCGGCGTCTTAGCGTCGCGCCTCAACCACGCAGCGGCCTCGCATTGAACGCGAAAGGCGCTCTGCGAAAGACCGGCGCTCGGATTGGCCTCCTTGAAATTGGCATTCGGGGGAAGCGTTTCGTTCTCGAACGCCAACAACACTTTCATCAATCCTGCGGAACCTGCGGCGGAGAGAAGATGACCGATGTTCGACTTCACCGACCCCAAAGCGCACTGGCCCCTGGTCCAACCCCGTTCTCCCCACAACGCTTTGAGGCTCGCGACCTCGATCGGATCGCCCGTCGGAGTTCCCGTCGCGTGGCACTCGATGAAGTCGATTTGAGACGGCGCTAAACGCGATTCCTGATACGCCGCGCGCATCGCGCGCAATTGACCGACGGTGTTGGGCGCCAAGAGACTGCCGCCCACGTCGTTGGAGAGACCTCCGCCGACCAAGACGCCGCGGATATGATCCCCATCCCTCTGCGCGTGCGAAAGCAGTTTTAAAACAAATAATCCCGCACCCTCACCGACCACTAATCCATCGGCCGCGACATCAAACGGAGACGGCACGCCGGAGGGAGAAAGCGCCCGCAGCTGGGAAAAGCCCATTTGGGTGTACAGGGATTGCGGCCGCGACATTCCGCCGGCGAGCATCGCGTCGGCTCGCCCTGCGCGCAACTCGTCCATGGCGAATTTCAACGCGTACAAAGACGAGGCGCAGGCCGCGTCGAGTGTCCAGGAGCCGCCGCCAAGGCCGAAGGCCTTAGTCAGCACGCCGCCGGGGAGGCCCGCGACGAAGCGATTGGCCGGGTTGACTCTCGAACCTGCTCGCCTCGGCGCAAGACCCGTGGCGTCGCGCTCGAAGGCGGGAAGCAGAATCTCACGCGACCAGGCGGCGGCGCCGTCGGTGGGCAGGACAAGCTGGCCCATGACGACGCCCGTGCGCGCCTTAACCGAGGCGGTGAGCTTCGCCTCGCAAAGAGCCTGTCTTGCCGCATGCAGCGCCAGGTGGAATGCGGGATCGAGAGAGAGGGCCCACTGGGCATCGAGCGCCAGGCCCGCTGGATCGAAGACGAAGTCGGAGACGAAGCAGGCTTTCTTTGAGTAGACCTTATCGACCGCGCCCTTGACCGGATCAAACGCCGAGTCAGGCGAGATTGCCCATCGCCCGGCTGGAGCTTCGCGTGAGGAACAGCGGCGCGCGACGAGGTTCTCCCAGAACCGCGCGGGCGTGGGGGCGTCGGGGAAGATTCCCCCCGCTGCGACTATCGCGATCGATTCAGGTTTTTGGCTCACCGCTTTAAGATGGTATACGCTTCGACGTCATCGGTCCACTCGACTTTCGAGCGGTGCAGCCGCCGCAGGACGCCGAGCCAGCCGCCGTCCTCGGGGCTGATGACGGTCTTCGAGAGAGCGGACTTCGACGCGACGACCCTGATCGTCTCCGCCGACACGTCGTCGCTGGCCTGAGGAAGCTCGGCGACGAGGCGAACGCCGAGCTTCTTGGCCTCCTCGTCTGGATACTCCCACGACTCTCCCGCCTTCAAGCGCTTTTCCTTCACGTTCTCGTTGGGCACGACGAGCGCCGTCCGATCTTTCACGCCCAGATCGTAGATGTTGTAGAGGTAAATCCAGCAGTCCCGCGTGGCCGTGACGGTGATCCTGGCCTCCTCGCCGTTGCGATAGTGCTGGGAGGAGACCCCAAGATCGACCGCGAAATCCTTATCGTCGCCGGAATCCCGCGGAACCACGCAGGCCTTGAGGCGCAGGTCAAACAGGCAATGGGGACAACCCGGCGCATCCCTATAGCCCTCCTCGAGCACTTGTTCCTTCAGGATGCGTCCGTTGCGCGTCGTCTGTAAAATTCCTTCGGTCAGGCGCGCATCATGGCGCAGGCCTTCCTGCTGGAAGTCCATGAACTTCGACTTGACCTCGACGCCGAGGAAGTCCTGGACGGCGGCCGCGCGCGCCTGCTCCATCGCGGCGGCGCGCGTCTGGTGGGGCGTGTCCTGCGAGCCGGCGGCAACGGAGACGAAGCCCTCGAGCCAGGTGCAGCCCTCGGGGTCCACGAGGAGAACCTTCCCCCGGCGCTCCTGAACCTCGTTTCGCACGACCGCTTCCCTCGGCTCGCCCTTCGCGGTCTTGACCGGAATTTTCCCGCCTCCGCACGCAGACATAACGAACGCGAAGGCGGCCAGTCCGGACAAAACGAGTAGGTCGATCAATATTTTCTTAATAAGTTCGCCGTTACGCGACGGTTTCGACGGCATTGCGGCGGAAAGCTCCGGCGAGCGATGCGTCGGCCGCGCACTCGAAACCTTCGAACTTCGCGACGAGCGCGCCGCGCTCATCGAGGAACTCAATGTCCGCGCGGGCGAGAGCGTCGGCGCGCTGGACCGCTTTGATAACCACGCGCACGCCGCGCTCCGGAAAACGCTCCGCATACTGGCGGTAGCGCGCGGCGAAAGTCGGCAGTGATGGAGCGCCCATATAGACGTGCGTCCAGAGAATCATGGCCTGGAACGCGGCGTCGTGCGCCGCGGGATCGGTCAGCCAGCGGTCGCGGATCGGCGACCGGGTCCACGAAGAGGGAGGCAGGGCGGTCTTCGACTCGATGACGATGCCCTCGGGGCCGCAGTGGGGCGTGGCGAGGATGAAGCGCATGTCGGGGCCATGAAACAGCACCTCGCGGTAGGCTTCCTCGATCGTGCGTCCGTAAGCGGAACCCGACACCTTAAGCGAGGCCGCCGGAGCCGCCGGGCGCTTCGCCGCCAGCAGCACTTTTGCAGAGATGTGGAGTACGCCGCCTTCGCCGCGTAGTTCGGCGGCAACGACGAAGGAGCCGTCGCGCTTTTCGGCGGGACCGGCGTGAGCCCTGAGCGTCGCGGCTGGGCCGGGACGCACGACGATTGCCTTTGCCACACGCAGGTCGTCGAAGCCGACGAATACGAAGCCCGGGTTCGAATGCAGGGCGGCGTGGGCGAGCCACTCGACCGATATCGCCAGCGGCAGGACCGCACGCCCGTCGAGGACATGCGACGAGAGGAACGGATACGCCTCGAGCGTCAAGTCGCGCTCGAAGCTGACGGGCAAGGGCGCCTTGGCGCCGGGAAGCGCGGCCAGCGCCACGGTCTCGGTCGGGCCGCAACCGCGCAACTCGGCGACGAGATGTTCGCCTCCCAGTCTCATGCCGATCACGCCCACGCCTTCGGATGCGAACAGCTTCTTGAGGTTGGCGTCCACCATCCCGCCGTCCCACGGGCCCCAGCCGATGGAGGCCACGCGGCACTCAGGCAGGCGCGCGGCGAGGACCTGGGCGGCCTTATTGAGCGCTTCGTTGGCGACGGCGTAATCGGACTGGCCGATGCGTCCGTAGCGGGCCGTGGAAGACGAGAAAAGGGCGACGAGCCGCAGATCCGACGGCTTGACGGCCTTCAGAAAATGGCGGAGACCGGCCAGCTTCGTGTCCAGCACCGCGTCGAGCATGGCCGAAGTTTTTTCAAGAATTGGCTTGTCGGCGAGGACGCCGGCGCCGTGCACGAGCCCACGGACAGGCCCGAAGTCCGCGATGGTCTCGGCGACGAGCTCATTCACCGCGGCGCCATCACGCGCGTCAACGGCGCGATAGCGCACCTGGGCGCCGGCGGCGCTCAGTCGGGCCAAGGTCGTGCGGATCTCGCGCGCGGCCAGCAGCTCCTTCGCGCGGGCGCCGATCTCCACGGGAGTCAAGCCGGTCGAGGACTTGGCGATCAGAGAACGCAGGGCGCTTTCGCTCGCCGCGACGGCGTACTCAAGGGGCTCGGCGCCGGGCAACGGGTTGCGGCCGACGAGGACGAGGCGAGGCTTGAAAGCCTTCGCCAGGGCAAGCGCACACTCGGCGGTGACGCCGCGCGCGCCGCCGGTGACGATGACGGCATCTCCGGGATTAAGGGGCTCGCGGCCCGACGGCGCCGCGGCCCGCTCGATGAGGCCGATCGTCTTCAGGCCGCTCTCTGAAAGACCCGCTTCAACGGGGCCATCGAAGCTCATTTCTTTGGTCAAGAGCTTGGCCGCCGTGTCGAGGGACAGCGCGGGGTCAACGTCGATCGCGCGACAGACGGACTTCCATTCACGCGCGGCCGTCTTCATGAGACCGGCTATGCCGCCGAAGGCGGGATCCTGATCCTTGCCGCCCTCAAGGCCGAGGGCGCCGTCAAGACGGGTCACCGTCATCACGAGACCGCGGGTTCCCCGATCGGAGAAGGAACGTCCGGCGGCCTGAACGAGGAGGAAAGCCTTCTTGAGCCAGCTCTCGGATTCGGCGGTCCACGGGCAGAGCTTGGACGCCGGGCGCGCGGGAGCGACGACGATTAAGGCTCCAAGTTCCGCAGGAAGAGATCTGGGCTCATCCACGGAAACAATTTCGGCTTTATAGCCTTTCGCCTGAAGTTCGCGCACGATAGCAGCGTCGAGGCCGGAGTCCTTGGTCACGGCGATGATGAGGGATTTATCAAGAGGGAATGCGTCACGGGGGCCGACGGGGATTAATTCCGGAACGAGGCGAGCGACCACGCACCGCTCCTCGGGGAGAGTCACGAAGGGAACGCCGGCGACGGCGGCGGAGGTTTCGACGTGAGTCGAAATCTCCCTGCCTTGGGACAGGTAATCGGCGATCTGCTTCAACGTCCGCAACGTGCCAAGATGCTCGGGCTTCACCTTGGGAGCGCCGGGGAGCTTTTCGGAGACGGCCGAGAGAATTTCAACGCGCTTGATCGAATCAATCCCAAGGTCCCCCTCCAAATCCATGTCGGCGTTGATGGTTTCAGCGGGATAGCCGGTCTTATCAGACACAATGGCGACGAGGACCGGCAACACATCCGCCTGCGCCTGATTCGTCACGCCGACTGTCCCCGCAACGAGCTCACGTGCCGCTAACGGCATCTTCATTTCCGCGCCGCCCACGGGCGTCATGCCTTCGGACAGGTAGTCGGCGATCTGCTTGAGCGTGCGGAGCGTGCCGAGGTGCTCGGGTTTCACCTTAGGAGCGCCAGGGAGCTTTTCGGAGACGGCGGAGAGAATTTCGACGCGCTTGATGGAATCGATGCCGAGATCTCCCTCCAGGTCCATGTCGGGGTTGATGGATTCGGCGGGATATCCGGTCTTTTCGGAAACGACGGCGATCAGGACCGGCAGAATATCGGACTTGGGAGCGGAGACCGGAATGCTCGCGGGGACAAACGTCGATCCGTCTCCCGACATTCTCGCGCACAGAGCCTGCTGCTGTTCCACCAACGCTTGAACGCAGCGCTGAGCGGAGTCCTGGCCCTGGAGGAACTGGAGATGCAACGCGGCGGTCTGCTCCTGGAGCCGCGTTAACGCGTCGATGCCGGCTTGGGCGGCGGACAGAGCTTGGTCCAACAAGTCGGCGTCCGCGATTCGCGCCGCCGGCGCTTGCATCTTCACAACCGGAGAGGCCGCAATGGCGACGGACGGCGTTGGCGCGGGAAAGTTTTTCTTTGGGGTGGAGCGGTAGGTGGCCCCGGTAAGAGTCACTGACATCTTGGGTTTGGGACGGCAATCGCAAAGACCTTTCTCCCCTCCCTGCCAAGCCGGGAGATCGAGCGCGTGACCGAGGGAGGACAACTGAGCGAAGGTCCGCGCGAGGTCGCCTATCGCGTTCTTCTTGCCGTTCGAAGCGTCGGTCGCGATCGCGACGAACTCCTGACCCTTCAAGATTTGGCCGACGAGGCCCGTGAGCCTATTGCCCGCGCCGCATTCCACGAAGGTCGTGACGCCATCGCGGCGCATCGCCTCGATGAGCTTCACGAACTCGACGGGGTTGGCCAACTGGTGGGCTAAGACCTCCCGCGCCTTCGGCGCGGATTCGGGGTAGACTTCGCCCGTCGTATTAGAGTACACCGGCAAGGACGGCTTGCCGAACGGCAACGAATCGAGGGCCGTCGTGAAGGGCTTCAACGCCGGAGCGACGAGCGCGCTGTGAAACGCCGCAGCCACCGGGAGTCGGACCACCTTGTGACCGCGAGCGGCCAATATTTTTTCGGCCTTGTCGATCTCGCTCGTCGCGCCCGACAATACATTCTGCATCGGCGCGTTGCGGTTGGAGATCACGAGATCGAGCTTTTCTTCCTTCACGGCTCTGTCGACTTCGGCCAACGACGCGATCACCGCGAGCATGGATCCCTTGTCGGACCCGTCGCCCTTCATCAGACGGCCGCGAAGGCCCGACAACGAGTGCAAGGCGCTCGCGTCGTAACGCCCGGCAAGATGCAGCGCCACCAATTCACCGTAGGAATGTCCGGCCAAAGCGTCGGCCTTCACGCCGAAGCGCGCGAGCACGCCCCACGCGGAGAGCGCGGCGGCGCCGAGGGCGGGCTGGGCGACCGAGGTGTCGCGCAGGGATTTTTCCTGGGCTTCCTTCTGCTCCGGGTTCCACGCCGGATGCGGGAACATCAACAACGAGAGTTTGCCGCCCTCGAAGGCCGCGTCCGCTTCACAGAGAGCGCTAAACGATTCCGGAAACGTGCAGACGAGATCGCGTGACATCCCGACATATTGCGCTCCCTGTCCCGGGAACAGGATGCCGAGCTTGCCGGGTTTGCCGGCGCCGTAGAAGATCCCATCGATCGGCGAGGATTTAAGCGCCTTGGCCTTCTCGGCCAGGGCCTTCCAATCGACGCCGCGCTCGAGCGCGAGGACGAGGCGGACATCCGCAGATGGATTAAAGGACGTGCGCGAGGCTTGGCACGCAATGCGGACCTCATCCCAGTTGCGGGCCGCCGTCAAAGGCGCGAGACCCGCCGCGCAGTCGCCCGCGACGGCAAACAACTCGTGCTCCGCGTCCCAGTCGGTCTCCGTCTTCGCGGAGTTCCCCTCTTCAAGGATCGCGTGGAAATTGGTGCCTCCAAAACCGAGCGCGGAACAACCGGCTCGGCGTGGATGGTCCTTCGACGCCATCCAGGGCCGCTTTTCGAGGCTCAGATAGAACGGCGTCTCGCCGTCGGCTAAAATCGGAAGGGGCTCGGTCACCTTCAATGTCGGAGGCAACACCTTGTGCCTCAGCGCCATCGCCGCCTTCACGACCGCGCAAGCTCCGGAGGCGGCCTTCGTGTGGCCGACCATGGACTTCACCGAGCCGAGCGCGCACCAGGCGCCGCGGCGCTGCGCGCCGTTTTTAAATACCTCGCTGATCGCCGAAACCTCGATGCCGTCGCCGACGGCGGTGCCGGTGCCGTGCGCTTCCACAAGTTCAATGGTTTCGGGCGAGAGGCCGGAGAGCCGATACGCCTCTTCGATGGCGCGCATCTGGCCGCCCGCCGAAGGCGCGTAGATGGACTTGCCCCGCCCGTCCGATGAGGTGCCCAGGCCGCGCAGAATCGCGTGGATGGAGTCGCCGTCTTGTTTGGCGTCATCAAGGCGCTTGAGAACGATCATGCCCACGCCCTCGCCGAGGGTCGTGCCGTCGGCCTTGGAGTCGAACGGCTTCGCGTGGCCGGACGGCGACAGGGCCGGTGTTTTCGTAAAACAGGTGTACATAAAAATATCGTTGAAGGTATCCACGCCGCCGGTGACGACCATCTTCGCGCGCCCGGTTTGGAGCTCGAGGGCCGCCAAGTGCATCGCTGACAGAGAGGAGCCGCACGCCGCATCCACGACGCAGTTCGTACCGCCGAGGTTGAAGCGATTGGCGACGCGGCCCGCGATCACGTTGCCGAGCAGTCCGGGGAAGGAGGCCTCCTGCCAGGGCACGAACTCGTCGGACATGCGCGCGAGCGCGTCCTCGGCCTGGATCGGCGAAACCCCCGCCGCAAAGATCGCCCTGCGCCAGGCGGGCAGGCTCAGGCGGGCGCCGAGCGGGATCACGATCTCGAGCGCGCCGGTGACGCCGAGGATGCATGAAACGCGCGAGCGGTCCCAAGTGTCCTGATCCACGGCATAACCCGCGTCCGCGAGCGCCATCTTCGCGGCGACAAGCGCGAACAGCTGGGCGGGGTCGGTCGCCTCCAGGGTATTCGGAGAAAGCCCAAACTCGGACGGGTCGAAGTCATATGCGTCCAGGAACCCGCCTTTGTACGAATAAACTTTATCCTGCTTTTTCGCATCCGCGTCGAAATAATCTTCCTTGCTCCAGTGGGAGGCCGGGACGTCCTGGATCGCGTCCACCTTGTTCTTGATGTTGGCCCAAAACTGACGCAAAGTCATCGCCTTGGGGAATACGCCCCCGAGGCCGACGATGGCGAGCGGGATGAATTCAGGGGTTGTGTCGGTGTTTTTCATGATCTCTCTAGTCGAGCAGACGCTCAAGCTCAGCTGCGGGAAGGGTCTCGATGCGGGTCATTTCCGGGTCCAGGGCGACGCCCTGGCAGCGGAGAAAGTGCGCGCGGGTCAGCACGGCCGCGCCGTACAGGATGTTGCGGGCGACGACCGCCAGTGTCCTGTTTTCGGGCGCTTGTAAGAAGGTGCCGCAGACCCATTCGTTGAACGCGCCCATCGCCGGGCCGCACCATATCTGATAGTCGAGCACGCGCTCGTCGACGCCGGCGTTGGCCCAACGCGAGGCCTGACCAAGGTACGAGCGCAAGACGAGGGCGAGCTTGTGCTTCGGCTCCTTCTCGGCGCGCACGACCTGGGAAGGGTCGCGCATGAGGAAGAACTCCCGGGTGGAAGCCCAAACGTCGTCCAAGTTCGCTTTGAACAGATCCTTTTGGATCGCGGCCCGGACGTCGGCCGGGATGGCCTCGATGCAATCGCATGACTTCCAAATCTCGTAGAGCTTGGCGCCGCGCTGGGCGAACATCGTGCCGCGCCTGAGCACCTGGACCTTCACACCGAGTTCGAACATGTCGGCGGCGGGCGCCATGATGCAGTCGGCCTGGCCGGCGGCGGCGAGCATCCGACGAACCTGATCGCTCGAGCCGGACTCAACGCAGGCCTGATTGACCGAGCCGGTCAGCACGTACGCGGCGCCCATCATGTAGGCTGCGGCCGCCGCGTCGGGAGTCGCGATGCCGCCGGCGGCGCCGACGCGCGCCGGACTCGGGAACTTAAATTGGGCCTGAAGCCGATCACGCAAGGCGATCATCGCCGGGAACATCGCGACGAGCGGGCGGTTGTCGGTGTGGCCTCCGCTATCGGCCTCGGCGGTGAGATCCTGGGCCATCGGGATTTCGGCGGCGAGCGCCACCTGCTCGCCCGTAATCAGGTTCGAGGCGGCCATCTCGCGCAGGAGCTTCGCCCCAGCCGGGGAGAGAAACTTCGCCGCGACCTCGACGCGCGAGACCTTGGCGACGACCTTGTTCGGGGCGCTCACACGGCCGTCGACGCCGCGGGAGATCCCGTGCAGGCGGTAGCGCACGATCGCGGGCGTCAGGTCCATGAACGCGGAGGCCTCGACAAGCCGCACTTTCCGTCGCAGGTACAGGTCGCATATTGCGTTTTCGAGATCGATCTCGCTCGGACTGTGGATCAGGTTAAAGCCGCGCGGCAAGTCGCCAAGAGATTTCTCAAGGCGGTCGATCGCGGCCTCGACGCGGGTCGGCGGCAAGCCCGCCGCTCCAAAGAAAGAGAGGAGGCCGGCCTTGGCTCCAGCCTCGACGAGGGCCTCTGAGGCGATGGCGTTGGCCATCGCGCCGGTCGCGTAGGCGTAGCGCACGCCGTGTTCGCGCAGAAACTCCGGATCTCCCAACATTTCAGGTAGCATCGCGGGGGCCGTAGCCTTTCCTGAGGTCACGCAAGACCTTAGCTCGCGCAAACGGGCGCGCAGGGCCGTGGATTGGGCCGGCGACGGAGTGGATTCGAGGGTGAGGGATCTCGGGTTCATCACGTACGGCGTGTCCAGAGTGGAGGATTATACCGTTTTTAGCTCCATTTTCACGCGCCAACCGCCGGACTTTGCTATCCTTTCCGCCTATGGAAGACATCCTAGACCTGCTCAAGAAGATTCACGACGTGAAGGCCATCATCCAATGGGGCGGGCTGGCGATGATCTCCCTGATCGTCTTCGTCGAAACGGGATTGTTCGTCGGCTTCTTCCTGCCCGGCGACTCCCTGCTCGTGACGGCGGGCATATTCGCGCGCACCGGGCACCTCTCGCTGTGGACGCTGCTCACGGTCGTGCCGCTGTGTGCGATCGTCGGCGACCAGGTCGGATACATCATCGGACGAAAAGCCGGGGAGGCCCTGTACAACCGCCCCGACTCGCTCGTCTTCAAGCGTGCGTACCTCAAGCGCGCCCATGATTTCTACCAGAAGTACGGCGTCAAAACCATCGTCTTCGCGCGCTTCGTGCCCATCGTGCGCACCTTCGCCCCCGCGGTCGCGGGCGCGGCGCAGATGGACTACAAGACCTTCGTCACCTACAACATCCTCGGCGGCATCCTGTGGGTGTTTTCGACGGTCCTCGGCGGCTTCTTCCTGGCCTCGATGATTCCCGACATCGACAAGAAGATTCACAGCGTCATCGTCGTCGTGGTGATTCTGTCCGTGCTCCCGGGCCTCTACGAATGGTGGGCGCACCGTCGCGCCGCCCGCCTACTGGCCTAAGAGAATCCGCCCTCCTAGACCCGGGCCGCCGCGCCGGCGACGGCCTGGTGGTACTTCGCGAGGATCATCTCGATGGCGGCGGCGCGCGCCTCAGCGGTCACGGGATGGGCCAGGTCGAACCAGCGGTCGGCCGTGGCCCCCCTCCCCTTCTCCGCCGGGAACACGACGAACGGCTCGTCGTTGCCCGGCTCGGCCTTCTTCAGCACGCGTATGCCCTTGATCACGAAGGCATCGGCGATCATCAGCTCCGCGAAAGCCATGAGCTTCGTCGGGCGATCCGACGGGTCCTGATACGGGCGCACCCGCGCGTCCAGCTTCGGCAAGTTTTCCATTTTGTTTTCTCCCCCTCTCCGGCCGTCGGTCCCGGCGGCCCTGCTACCAGACGATTGAGGGATCGAAAAAGTTCCATCAACGAAGCGCGTCGACTCGACGACCATCACCGCGCGCAGCCCGGACGTCAGACGCCGATCCACTCATATGCCGAGCGATGGCTGTCGAGCGCGTCGGAGTACGCGACGAAGCGCGCATAGACAGGGTGGCGCCCGATGGTGGCGGAGTCGCCGACGACAATCAGGCAGCGTCGCGCGCGCGTGATCGCGACGTTGAGGCGGCGCATGTCGGACAGGAAGCCGATCTGCCCCGACTCGCTCGAGCGCACGAGGCTCAAAATGATCGCCTCCTTCTCGCGGCCCTGGAAGCCGTCCACGGAGCCGATCTCGAGGCCGGGCTCACGGACCAGGGTCTTCAGCAGCTTCACCTGCGCCGTGTAGGGGGTCAGGATTGCCACATCCTTGGGCTTGAGTCCAGCGCCGAGCAGCTCGTACAGGAGCTTCACGGCCAACTCCGCCTCGCCTTTGTTCTCACGACTTTCCAACAAGTCATTCCAGACCTCATCGTAACCCGCGCCGGCGGTGTCGACAAAGGTCACCGGGCGGCCCGTGAGGGGTGAGGGTGCGACGCCCGCAAGCTCGGAGGCGACATGTTTGGCGACCGATTCGTCGGCAATGAGCTTGCCCTCATAGAACTCCTTCGACGGGAAGCTCATGATGGCCTCGTGCATGCGGTACTGCACGCGCAGCAGGTTCTGCGCCGAAGCGGGCAAAAGGTCCTTGAGACGGTCGAACAAGGTGATGGCGAGGCCGCCTGCGGCGGCTTCCTTCGAATAGATCGTTGGAGGAAGTTGGTTGGCGTCGCCCGCGAAGATGACCTTGCGTGCGATCGCCAGGGGCACCCACGAAAGAGGTTCGCTCGCCTGCGAGGCCTCGTCGAGCACGACGAGGTCGAAATCGCCCTTCACGTAGCGCTTGGACATGCCCGCGTGCGTGGCGAGGACGACGTTGGCGCCGGCAACGATGTGCCGCGCGATCTCGGCCTCGAGGTCGCGGGCCTGGCGCCAGAGCCTGCCGACCTCGCGCTCGCGCAGCTGACGCTCCTCATGGCCGAGCTGGGTGATGCCGCGGCCGTGGCGGGACTTGCGGTGGATCATGCGCTCGCGGTACGCGTCGAGCTCCTTGACCTCCCCGTACGCGGGGTCATCCTCGATTTGCGACGCGAGGTTGCCGCGACGCAATGATTCAAGCGTGCGCGCAGGGTGCCCCAGGCGCGTGACGCGCAGCCCGGTGCCGATGAGCTTCTCGAGGATGTTGTCGACGGCGATGTTCGAGGGCGCCGTCGCGAGCACGCGCTTGCCGCAGGCGACGTGCTGGCGGATTATCTCTACGAGGACGGTCGTCTTGCCGGTGCCGGGCGGGCCGTGCACGAGCGCCACATCCTGGGCCGCCAACGAGCTCTTGACCGCAGATTGCTGATATTCATTGAGCGCGCGATTAAACCAGATGATCTTCGGGACCTTGATCCGCTCAGGCTGCCGCTCGCCGAGGAATATCTCGCGCAAAGTGGCGACGCGCGAGCGCTTGGACTCCGCGACGGTAACGAGAGCCTTGCGCATGCGCTGGTAGGTCGCGTCCGAGCCGAGAAGGTCGATCTGGCAGTGCCCGCGGATGGCCTCCTCGGGAGCGGCGCGGTTCATCGCCACGGTCGCGCGGTACTCATCGACCTTATACAGAGTGCCTTCGACGGCTTCGAAGCCATTGCCCGGCGACAGCGTCAACAAGACATTGTCGCCGGCGTTCATCGCGTGAAAGGGCGCGAGTTCCTCGCCGCGCGGCGCGCGCGAGAGCGTGATCATCGTCAGGCCGCCCATGCCGCCCTCGACGCTGTCGACGATCAGAGCCGTGACCGTCTTACCCCGCGCCTCCCGCTGGGCGACCGGGAACTTGCGCAGCTCGCGCAGGTTCTCCGCCTTCTCGGCATCGCGTTCGAGGTCGATGAGAGTCTGCAGTTTTTCAAAATATTCTTTGCCGGCCATGAGGGGTATGAGTCTACCATTACACGAGGTTGCGCCGGGGATTTGGTAACATTCGCGCGTGCCGCTTCCCCACACTGCGCACCTGCCGTCCCCCGTGCGAAAGTACCTGCGCCGGCCCAAACCGGGCTCGGGCGAATTCGACTGGGACGCCGACGAGCACATCGCCGGCAACAAGCTCACTCTGTTCGTCCGCGGCAAGGACCTCTTCGCCGCGATGGCCGAGGCCATCGAAGCGGCGAGGGCGTCGGTCAATCTCGAAACCTACCGCTTCGGCGGCGACGACACCGGGCGGGCGTTCGCGGGCCTGCTCGCGCGCGCGGCCAAACGCGGCGCGCGCGTGCGGCTGATCTACGACTCTCTCGGCTCCATCGAGATCGAGCCCGAGACCGAGACTTTGCTGCGCAACGCCGGCGTGCAGATTCTCGAGTATCATCCCGTGGCGCCCTGGCGCCCGCGCTGGGCCTGGAACAAACGCGACCACCGGAAGATCCTCGTCTGCGACGGCAAAATCGGCTTCATCGGCGGCATGAACTTGTCCGACGAGCACGCGCCCAAGGAGCAGGGCGGGCTCGACTGGCCCGACACGCACGCGCGCGTCGCAGGGCCGGCCGCCTGCGAGCTCGAACGCCTCTTCCGCGCGGTGTGGCACAAACAAACGGGCCGTTGGTTCCGCTCGGACTCCCATCCCGGATATGCGCCCGGAACCTCGGCGGTCCGCATCGTCGGCAACCATGAATTTCTCAAACGCTTCACGATCCGCAAAGCCTACCTCAACGCCCTGCGCGCGGCGCAGTCCGAGGTCTCGATCGCGAACTCCTACTTTATCCCCGACTGGCGCATCCGCCGTTCGCTCGCCTTGGTCGCGCGCCGTGGCGTGAGCGTGCGCGTGCTCGTACCCGGGCATTCGGACATTCTCTCGGTCTGGTACGCGATGCGCGCGACCTACGCGTCTTTGCTGTCGCACGGCGTGCGCATCTTCGAGTGGCAGGGGCCGATGATGCACGCGAAGGCCGTCGTCGTGGATGAAAAGTGGTGCGCGGTCGGCTCGTACAACCTCGATCATCGTTCTCTCCATCACAACCTGGAGGCCAACCTGCAGACCACCGACGCTCCTTTCGCCGCCGAGCTCAGGCGGCGTTTTGAATTCGGCCTCGCGGGCGCGCGCGAGATCACGCTGGACGATTGGAAACGCCGCCCGTGGACGCAACGCGCTCTCGAACAGTTCTTCGCCTCGTTCGATTACTTTTTCTGAATTTGATAATCTCCACTCCCATGAAACGACTTTATTTGATGCGCCACGGCCATTCCTCAACGACGATGGAGGCCGGCGTGGACAAGGACGCCCTGCGGCCCCTCTCCAACCTGGGTCGGGCGAACTCGCGCTGGATGGCCGCCGAGCTCCTGCGCCTAGGCTGCGCGCCGAGTCTCATCCTCCACTCGCCATTGCTGCGCGCCGTGCAGACGGCGGCCGAGGTCGCGTCGGTCCTCAAACCCGTCGAAGGAAGAGAGATATTCTCCGCCCTCGACAACACCCGGCCCGCTGAGGAGATCGAAACTGCGATCTCCAAGCGCGCCGCGTCCGTCGATGAGTTGCTCGTCATCGGCCATCAGCCCCAGATCGGGGAGCTCGTCACCCTGCTCGGCAAGGCTGTAATTGAGATGCACCCTGCCTCGATCGTCGCCATCGAGCTCATTGCCGCGCCTCGCATCCTCTGGGCCATGAGCCCCGAAAGGCCGCAATGACCTCGCAGAGCCGACGCGCCCACGACCGCGGGGAACACGGATCCAGTTGGCGCGCGATCCCGCATTACTATTCCTATCCAGCCGCCGGCGCGGCGATAGGCCTCGCTTCTCCGACGGGAGCTTTCCTGCTGCGCTACTGGATTGCCGACCCGCTGCTTAATGGCATGTGGGCACGCCACGAGCTCGACTACAACTTTCTGTTCTATGCCTACATGAGCGTCGGCTCCGCCGTCGCATTCATGATCTTCGGCTACGTCATCGGTCTGCGTTCCGAGCGCCAGCGAGTTCGCAACCGCGTGCTCTCAGCGCGCGTCGACGAGCTGCACCTAAAGTCCGTGACCGACGCCCTCACCGGGACCTTCACCCACGGTTATCTTCAAGAGATCCTCGAAATCGAGATCCAACACTCGCTGACGCACAAGACGCAGATATCGGCGATGATCATTGACATCGACGACTTCAAGCGCATCAACGACAGCCATGGGCATCTGTTCGGCGACCGCGTCCTCAAAGAGTCGGCCGAGACGATTTCCGCGAACGTGCGCTCCAATGACATATTGGGCCGCTATGGCGGCGACGAGTTCGTCGTGATCATGCCGGGCGCCGACGCGGCGACGGCCTTGCACGTCGCGGAGCGCGCGCGCGCCGGCATCGCCAAGAACGGCTATCTCTCCACGATCAGCGTCGGAGTGGCCACCCTCGAGGATCACGGGAAGGAAACCCCCACCGAGATCCTCCATCGCGCGGACATGAATCTGTACCAGGCCAAACACGACGGGAAGAACTGCGTTCGCGACCACTGCAAACTGTCCGACATTCCCCGTCGGCGGCTGACCGACACATAACTTGCCGCCGGAAACGGTTCGCAGGACCGGGGACACGTCCTACTCGACGATCGAGTTGACGCAGTCTTTTCTGAAGTCGCAGCGCGAGCAATAGGCCGTGTCGGGCGGGAATGCCTCCGCCTCGATGCCCGCCGCCGCGGCGCGGATGTCCGCGTCGAGCGCGTCCTCGCCGGCGCCATCGTAGGGCGCGCTGACGCGCTCGCCCACGGCGACGCAGTCCACGGTCAAGACCGAAGGCGGCAGGTTCAGGCCGCGCGTGGCGCCGAGGGCGTAAAAGCGCAGCTGAAGATCCTTCGCCACCTGATCTTCGGTCGGCACGGCAGGACCCGTTTTATAATCGATGATCTCGTACGCGCCATCGGGGCGCTGGTCGATGCGGTCGATCATTCCGCGCACATGATGCGCACCCGCCGTCCAGATGAACTCCTTCTCCACGGCGACCGTCCGCGTGCGGCGAGATTTCTCGTCGTCATGGAAGCGGGATAGCGCACGTTCGCCCTTCGCATAGTAGCGCGCCTCGGCGCGCTTATCGGGATAGCCCGACGCGATCCAGCGCGAACGCAGCGCCTCGTGCAGAGACTCAAGCGAGATCATCCCGCCTCGCAGCCAGGTTTCGAGCGCGCGATGCAAGGACAGGCCGAAGGAGGACTTCGGCGTCATCGCGATCTTGCGGCCGTCGATGAACAGGAGCTTGTATTTCCAGGGGCACTCCCGGTAGATGCGCAACCGCGTGAACGATATCTCCAAGCTAGACTGGGAGCGCGGCGCGGCGGATAAATTCGACGTCGCTGTCGCCGTATCGTTCTTCCCGGAATTTTTCGTAACCGGCGGGGAGGTCGACTTTTTCTTTTTTATACCGCTGCAGGAGAGCCCAGCCGGCGGGAGCCAACAGATTCGCCTCGGCTACGCGCGCGAGCGATGGAGTCGCGTACGCGAGCATCGTATTGTCCGCGGTACGGTACGGCGGGCCCATGTAGATCAGGTCAAAATCAGAAACGCCCGCCCTGTAGGGTATCCACGACAGATCTTGCAGTACGTCGCCATAACAGGCCCGTCCCTTCGCGGCAAGATTCAGACGCTTAAGGTTCTCCTCGATGACGGAGATGCAGAGCTTGTCGGCGTCCACGAAGAACGCGCAGGCCGCGCCCCGAGACAGCGCCTCGATGCCGACGGCCCCGGTCCCGGCGTAGAGGTCGAGCACGCGCGCTCCGCCAAGGCGCGGACGCAGGATGTCGAAGACGGATTTCTTGATGCGCGCCGAGATGGGTTTGACCATCATCTCTTTGGGCACGCTCTTAAGGGCACGGCCGCGACTTTCACCGGCGATAATACGCATGTCTTTTTATTATAGAATAACGACCGCAATGTCCGCACAAATCATCATCATCGACGACGACACCCTCGTGGGCGGACTCACGCGCGATCTCCTGACCGAGGCAGGCTATGACACCCTCCTGCTCAGGGAAAGCCGCGGGGCCCTCGACATCATCAAGGCGGAGAAGCCCGTGCTCGTCATCCTCGACATCCTCATGCCCGGCCTGGACGGGTTCACATTGCTTCATCAGCTCAAATCCGACCCCGAGACCGAGAAGATCAGCGCGATCATCGTCTCCGGAAAGTCCTTCGAGGTGGAGAAGCAGCGGGCCGCCCAATACGGAGCGGAAGCCTTCATCGCGAAGCCCTACGACGTGGCGCTGTTCGCGCAGAAGGTCGACGAGATCATGGGAAAGCGGGACATCAAGCCCAAGGAGATCGCACACGGACCTTCACAGCCGACATCGATCCTGCGCACAACGATCCGGGCCGCGGTCTGGGGCTGCCGCTCGACCTCTTCGGCCGACTCCCCGACCGCGCCCGGCTACGGCAGGCACACCTCCTGCGTCTCGATCGAGACGCCGTCCCATATTTTCGTCTTCGACGCCGGCTCGGGCATCGGCCTCCTCGGCGACGAGCTCATGAGATCCGGCAAGCACAAGGAGCTCTGGATCTTCCTGACCCACTTTCACCGTGACCATGTGGAAGGCTTCGCGGACTTCCCCTGCGCCCGCGAGAAGGACTATACCCTCCACATCAGCGGCGCCTCCGACCCGGAGAAATCGCTGGAGCAGAGTCTCAAGGCCGCTTTTAAACTCGGCTTCGGCGAGGAGCTCCCCCCCGCGAAGATCGAGCTCTACGAGATGCTGGAGCAGACCTACGAGATCTTGCCCGGCGTGAGGCTCTCCGCCTTCTACGCGAACCACCCAGGAACGACGCTCGCCTACGTCCTTCAAACCGACGGCCGCAAGATCGTCTACTGCCCGGACAGCGAGTTGTACGGCGAGTGCGCGACCGCGCTCCAGGATTACGACGAGAAGATCGGCGCGATTTGCCGCGGCGCGGACCTCATGTTCCACGACGGCCGCTACACCGCCGAGGACCACAAGAAGAACCAGAACTCCGGCCACTCAAGCTTCCTCGACGCGGTGGATTTCGCGGGAAAGAACCTCGTCAAGACTCTAGTGCTCGTCCATCAGGACGCCAGCTACTCCGACGCGATGCTCGACGCGATGGGCACGCAAGCCCAGACGCGCGCAGACGAGCGCGGCTACAAGACGACGGTCGTCATCGGCCGCGAAAACCTGCGCATGACCGCCTAGAACCGGCGCGCGGGCCGTCGTTTACTTCAAATTAAAACGGCGCACCCACTCGAGGCTTGCCGCGTCCCGCTCAAGACCGAGTCGCGGCGTCTCCAGGATCGCCGGGGCCGCAGCGAACTCCGCGCGGTGCAGAAGCGCCTGAAGCCCCTCGCAACCGAGCTTCCCCTCCCCCCAATACTCGTGATGCTCGCGCTGCGAGCCGAGCAAGGCGCGCGTGTCATTGAGGTGGAAGGCCCGTACCGCGTCGAAGCCCATCAGCCGGTGCGCGCGAGCGAGGAACATCAGCGCGCCCTCGGCCGTCGAACAGTCGTAGCCGGCCGCGTAGGCGTGCGCGGTGTCGAGGCAGACGCCGATGCCGGGAAGGCGAGATTTGAGCGCGTCGTGAAGACGGGCCAACTCCTCGAGGCTGCCGCCCATTCGACGCCCCCCTCCGGGCACGTTCTCCAGCAGCAGCGGGATACGGCCGGCGCACTGTTCGACGGCCGTGATGACGGACTCGGCGAAGTGACGCACGCCTGTGGCGAGGTCGCCGCCCTCGGAATACGCCCCGCCGTGGATCACGTATGCGTCGCCGCCCAACGCCGCGGCCAGCGACAGCTCCTTGGCGAGATGCTGGATGGAACGGCAACGACGAGCGTCTTGCGACGACGCCAAACTGGGCACGAAGCGGGAATGGACGAGAACCGTCAACTTCGCCTCGCTTCGCGCGGCGTTAAAATAATCCAGCTCCGCAGTATCCGGTGCGTGATGACGGCGGTACGGCAATATCTGGAGGGCCTGGCAGCCGAGCCGCCTGGCTTCGTCCAAAGCGGCGTCATAACCTCTTACGATCGAGACATGGAGTCCTAAAATCACGATAATCCCATCAATCTCCGCAAAAAGCCCGCCTTGCGTTCGTCGTACGGGAACCACCACCAATCCGGCGCGGCGTCGGGCCACTCATGGACGACCACGGACTGGGCCTGCGTGAAGGCGAGCAGGCCCTCGTCGCCGTGGCGGCGGCCCATGCCGCTCTGCTTCATGCCTCCGAAGGGCAAGGAGCCGAAGAAGTAATGAGACGCGGATTCGTTCACTCCGACGAGGCCGACATCGAGCGCCGCGGCCAGCCTCTCGCCCTTGGCAAGGTCGGCGGTCCACACGCTGGCCGCGAGTCCCTCCGGACCGGCGTTGGCGAGCGCCACCGCCTCCTCGGCGCGGGAGATTTTCATGATCGGGAGCACGGGACCGAAGCACTTCTCGTTCATCACGTGCATGTCCATGCGCGCGTCGAGCACGAGCGCCGGAGCCATCAGAAGACCGTCCCGGTCGAGGACCTCACCGCCGATGACGCGCGCGCCCTTCTTTCGGGCGTCATCGAGCTGCTCTTGAATGTGATCGAGCAGCGGCGGAAATACGAGGCGCCCCAGGTCGCAGTCGCGGCCGTCAAGCTTCTGGCGCAGCACGGCCATCCGGGACCGTACAAGCTCGATGAAGCGGTCGTAGGCCCCGGCCTCGACAAAAACCCTCTCGACGGCCACGCACACCTGGCCCATATTGGCGTAGGCGGCCCAGACCGCGGCGGAGGCGGCTCGTTCGAGCACGGCATCGGCGAGGACGATCATCGGATGCCCGCCGCCAAGTTCAAGGATCACCGGCTTGAGCTGCCCGGCGGCTCGCACGGCGACCGCACGGCCCGTCTTCGTCGAGCCGGTGAACACCGTCATATCGGTTTCATTAATGACGGCCTCGCCCGCGGCGGCCCGCCCGGGCACGACCGACAGCAGCCCGGCAGGAAGCAAGGACGTCGCGCAGACGGCCCCCTCGAGCCACAGCGCCGTCTTCGTCGTCCACTCCGACGGCTTGAGCAGGACGGCGTTGCCCGCGAGCATCGCGGCAAAGGCGTCGCCGAACGGGATCAAGAACGGCATGTTCCACGGCGTGATCAAGCCGACGACGCCGCGCGGCACGCGCCTCTCGTAAGCTCGTTTATTGAACAGGGACCACGGCCTGCTCGCGGCCCGGTCGCCGAGGACCCGGGGGGCCGCCGCCGTCATCCAATCCACGAGCAGGCCCGCGGTAACGAGTTCCATCAGGTCCACTTCGACGAGCGGCTTGCCGGTCTCCTCATGGACGACGGCGCGGATCTCCTCGCGGCGGGCAACGAGCGCCTTCCACAGCGCTCGCAAAATCTTGACCCGCTGCTCAACCGTTCTCCGGCACCAGATGTCGGCCGCGTGGCGGGCGAGAGCGGCCTTCGCGGCGATCTCGGCGGGCGTGGCCTCGACAACGCCAGGGGCGCGCGTGCTCATTATTTGCCCTTGAGCAGGCCGCCGAGCTTGCCCCTGACAGACGAGGCGTTCAATGCTTTCATCGGGGCACCTTCTCAAACGGGATGTCGAGGATCGGCCAACTCTTCGCGCCGCTATCGCGGTAATGCCACCACTCGTCGATTAAGGACTCAAATCCGGCGCTCTCCATCGCCGCCTTCAGCATTTGGGCGTTGCGGCGCGCCCGCGCCGGGACATGCGCGGCGCCATGGCGTGAGCGCGGACCGAACTCGTCGAACTCCGAGGGCATCACAAGCGCCTTGCCCGCCGCGTCCGCGAGACCGAGATCCACCGCGCAGGCGCGATTATGAGACGAGCCCTTGGCGGGATCGGCGACCCAGCGTGCATCCGGCTTAGCCGCCCACAGCGCCTTCTGGACCGACAGCGGGCGGTAGGCGTCGTAGATCACGAGCCGCAGCGTCTTTAAACGCAGGTCCGCCGCCGCCTTCGCAAGTTTCTCCGCGGCGGAACGCCGCAAAAAAGCGGCGGGGAACGGATATAACGACCGCCCCGTCAGGTTGTGCTTGGTCGCGTAGCGGATATCGAGAACCGCGTCCGGAATCAGGACCTGCAGGTCGATGAGAGGGTCGGTCAAGGGCAACGAGGTCATCACGAGGAGCGCCACGAGCACGCCTCATCGTAGCAGACCCCCCCCCGACGCCGCAACCTAATGCTTGCCGACCTTGACGACTCTCATCTCGCGCAAATATTCCACGAAGACCTCGCCCGCCCCCATGTAGTGCGCCGCGATCTCGAGGCGGATGTCGTCGATGCGCGACGGGTCCACGAAGCGTTGCAGATCGGCCAGGCCCTTGAGTGCCGCGCGCATGCTGTCGGTCGGATCGAGATCGAGTTTAGCGGCCACGTCCACCACGGCCTCGACGACAAGAATCGAGCCGCGCGTCATGCTGTGGTCGGCAAGGAGCAGCGCCGTCATCGCGCCCTTCACCGCGTCCTCGATCACCCGCGCCGGCGGCGTGTCTTCCGCGTCCGCTCCATGGAACGCGGCCAGCAAAGTTTTGCGCACCACGCTCGCGGCGGCGACGCACGGGTCGCCCATCAGCCGAAGCTCCTCGGCGACCATCTCTTTTATCAGCTGCACGATTCTCAGTTCATCCATGACGTTTTCCTCTCTCCATGAATATAGCCCGCGCGGGCCAGGCGAGCAACCCAACAAGTTATTAACGTCGGATGAACGCGGCTTGACAATAAAAAGCCCCCTGTTCGGGGGCGTTGACTGTGTGGATCTGTTATCGCGAGTTTCGCGACAGGATAGACCGAAGCCCCCTTAAAGGGACCATGGCCTCACGGACTCACTTTTTCGGCGCGGCGGACCGGGTGGCCCGGACCGGGGCGGCGGCCGGGGCAGCCGCAACAGCGGTGTCGCCGAACTCAGCCTCGCTGACCTTGCCGTCTTTGGAGACATCCTCGCGCTCGAACTCCTTCACAAGACTCGCGCGGATCTCGGCCGTCCGCTGCGCGTCGAGCTTCTTGCCGTCATTGCCCATTGTCGCGACGACCGTCTTTATGTAGTTGTCTCGTTCGGAGGCGTCGATCACATGATCGTTGTTGCGGTCGAGAGCGACGAACTTCGCATGGAGGGAGGCCTTCGGCATCGCGGGCACGACCATGGCGGAGGTCTCCGTCTTGGCGGCGGCGACATTGTCGGCCTTCTTCGTCTCGACAGCGCGCGCGAACACCGCAAGCACTCCCAACACCGGAATCGTCAAGAGGGTTTTGTTCATGAGGCATGGTATCATTCCCGCGACATCTTTTCTAGAATATCCCATGAAAAAAATACGCTTGGCTCTATGCGTCCTCGCGTTGCTCGCGCTCCCCATCTCACATGCCTCTGCCTTCAGTCACTCGTTCTCCAATGAAACCGACCACACAGTGTATTTCCTAGTCGACTACACCGCCTGCCCCAGCGACAGCTGGGACGTCAAGGCGGGAGAGACCATCACCTGGCGCAGCGGCCTATGTTGCATCAAGGCGACCTCTGCCAAGATCGACAACTCGACCGAACAGGGCCGGCAAGGCGTCGTCGCCATCGGCTCCTGGACCGGAACGCTCATCGGTCGAATGCCTTCCTCCGGCCCGCCGGTCTGCGGCAGGAGCAACTGGAAGATCGACCGCACCACCCCCACGGGCGAGCCCATCCTCGAAAACTACTGACGCGGTCGTCTTGAATCGAGATAGAGCAGCCTCCTGAAAGGGAGGCTGCTTTATTTGTACGCCAGGCATGAGGTTGTTCTAGAGGGTGAAAGTCCCTTACGGGCCGTGA
>JBBTJN010000048.1:0-11933 GCA_038059415.1 Elusimicrobiota bacterium
TTGCTTACGACGGAGTGAACGGCCGGCTGGCGCTTAAGCTGCCCAGCCTGCCTCCACTCGAACTCAACGTGGAAAGGATCATCACGAAGACGGCCGGGCAGAGAATATCTCATCCAGAATCCCATAGCCGTGTCGGCTGAAATAAAAGCCGAACTCGTGCGATTTCACCGAGCCCCGTTCCATCAGCTGGAGCGCAGAAAGAATCTTTTTCTTATCTAGGTCGATCTTCGTTAATCCTTCGTAGCTCACCGGCAGTCCAAGCTTATCGTAAGCGGCGTGCAGCCGGCGGTAAAGTCCGTCATCTTTAGAGCGCTTCGAGAAGATTTTAACGGCGAGGAGCGTTCCGATGGAGACGATCTGTCCGTGCGAAGGGCCGTTGGAGCGTATTTCCGGGTAAAGTTCTATGAGCGCCTTGTAGAACGCATGCTCGTCGTCGATGCGCGTGAGGTTCGTCATCTGCTCAATGTCCGAAAGGCCGCTGTTGTGCTGGAACTCAGCAATGGCCCGGATCGACGTCTCGTCATTGTAGCCGCGGAAGGATTCGAACACCCAATCCAAGGCGGCGAAAACCGCCGGGTCCTGAGCCACGGCGGTCTCCAGACTGGTCTTTCCGGTGACGGCCGCACTGATGGAGGCGAAATAGTCCCCCATGCCGGATTGGGTCCAGTGCCTCCTGGCCGCGGCGTCCATGCCGAGGAGGTCCTTGAGGCTGATGATTGTGCGTACCGACGTGGCCGAGGCGTAGGAGAAGGACTTCAACCCGGAGTCCAGGACGCTGCGGTTGTTGCTGATGCAGCAGGTCGACAGGATCGTCGGCATGAGGAAGAGTGTCGCGCGGACTGCGACCGCGCGCGCGACGTCCAGCACGGTGCAACCGCCGATTCCGATGACCCGCCGGACCCCTTCTTCCTGAACACCCGTCGTGATCCTTCGGACCGTTTCGACCGAAGCGTCCGTCACGCGGATGACTTTCCCAATCCATTCAAGGCGCGGGAAATTGTGGGCGTCCGCAAGGACCAAGGTGGAGTCATCGGCCAGCTCCCCGGCGATCTTGTCCACGGAGTCGTTGGAAAAGATCAATTCCGGCCGGAAGTCGGGCTTGCGGTCGACCGGCAGTGTAAAGCCGGGGATTCCGGTCTGGATCTCGCCGGCGGAGCCCGTCACGGCTGAAATGCGGCGTAGCGAACTCCCGAGGCTCTGGGAGCCGGGCGCGGCCGGGGTCTCGACGTCCGCGGCCTCGCCGCCGTCGCGCAAATCTCCGCCGGAATAGATTCTCTGTAAAGTGTCGTGTCCGTCCTTCGGGGGTGCTGCGGAAGCCTCTCGGGCCAGGTCGGACAAGAATCCTATGGAGTCCTGCCCTCCCATTTTCGCTTCCTTTGCGCTGGCCGTTATTTTTTGTCTGGCCGGTGGAGGTATGTCTTGGAGCGGAAGAGTCACAGGCGCCAGCCCCGGTGCAGAGAGCAGCGCGATCTCTCCCAATCTCTCTCCTACCACGGAGTTCACGGCGGGACAGAGCACGGCGCCGATAGGGGAAAGGACGGCGAGGGAAACGGTGGCCGAGACAGTGCCGGCGGTCAGCGTGAGCGGCGCCGATCCGGCCGGCATCGTCAACCTGGATCCGACGGCGTACGCTTCCGGTCCCGGGGAGGCGAGGACCAGGGCGGCGCCGAGAATGGAGGCGCTGAGCCATTTCATCTTCGAAGGATGCGCGAAACGGCGGGAGGGAGCAAGGGCCCATCGGCCCAACGGTCTGGGACCAGGTCCTAAGGAACAAGTTCTCTGCGGGAAAAATACCAGGCATTCATCCAGAATCCTCAACGGGAGGTCCAAAGACCCACTGAGGGCTGGGCAATCTAGCCGAGGACAACTTTCCCTAAGGTCTCTATGAGCCCAGCATGCCGATTGCTACCTTTGTCTCCATGAAAACATTGTCCATCGGCTTGGCGGCGGCGCTCACTTTAACGGGCATTTTGCCGGCTGCGGCTCAGATTAAAGGAAAAGTGTCCGGTTCTAGCATGTACGGTTCAGTCCCCGTCGCTTGGGCTAATTCCTTGCAGTCGCTCGCAACTCAACTAAAGGGGGAGTCCATAGATCTAACACGCTCTCTTCCTACCTTAAATACTCGCGCAGATATTTAAAGAAGTTCTCCTGGCGCCAACGCTCGAACATGCGGAAGGCCACCTCGATGGCGGGGAGGTCCCGACGGGAGGTGACGATGGGCGTCTGGTGGCCCCCTTCGCGCAAGCGCGTGACCTGGCGCAGCCGCAGTTTCCCGCCAAGAAGCGCTATGCCGTGGTCGGCCAGCGTGTAGGCGATCTCACGGCCGTCGATGACGGCGGCATGGTCGCTGAAATTGCTGCGGGCAAGGCGTCGTAATCGTCCCTTGCGGTAGGTGAGGATGTCGAAGCCCTGCGCGATCACATCGCGGAAGAGCTTTGGGCTCCAGCCGCCGCGGTCAAAGACCACGGTGACGCGGCGTTCGCCCACGAGGCCGCGTATCTCGGCGAGCAGCGGCGGCAGCATCTTCGCCAAGCCCGCGTTGGCTTCAGCGGTCACCACGAACAACGGCTCGCCGTCTTGGTCGTTGACCCAATAGTCCGAGGTCGCCGGCATCGCCAGTCGCCGGCGAGCGACGTGCGTCTTTGGTATGTCGTGCTTGCCGTGGTAGACACGGACGTGGCCGTCGATGTAAAGAAACCCCATCGCCTCGCTGTAGGCCGCGACGCGTCGCTGGGCCAGTTGGCGGCCGAACTCGACGGCACGGCCAAAGGCCGCCAGCGTCGAGAGCTTGCGGCGCAGGGTCTTGACCTCGGGAGCGCGATCAAGACCCAGCACGCGGCCAAGCGCAGCTGGGGTGTGTTCTTTGAGCGCCTCCGGCCGTTTGATGCGCAGAAGCGCCATGAGCAGAAGCGTCAGGATCGTCGTGCGAAGGCCGTAGAAGGCTGGGCCTATGTCGTTGAAGACGGCCTTGGCGCAGTCAAAGACGCCGGTCTTGAGCAGCGCCGGGATCGCCAGCAAGACGCCCGCTCGGGGTATATTGTCGCCGCAAGCAAGCAACGGGGCGGCGTCATTAAGAAGACCCGCACAAGCCAGAAGACGATCCATGCTGCGGTCGTTGGGATCGCTATCGAGCGAAACAGGCAAAGCGGACAGGTTTGGGTCCGCATGCGGGGCAGAGGACGCCGGGGCGCCCTCGACGGGGGCCTGCGTGAAAGCGGACAGGTTTAGGTCCGTGCCGCCGGTCAATGCAAGGACTGGCTGCTCAGGTTGCTGTTCCCGCCAGCCCAGGCGCTTGAGCTGTTTGCGAATCGCCTTCTCGCTGACGCCGACACGCCGGGCGATTTCGTAGTTGGAACAGCCGGCGGTTTTGAGTCGGCTGACCAAGCGGTCGCG
This sequence comes from Elusimicrobiota bacterium, assembly GCA_038059415.1. Classification (GTDB taxonomy): domain Bacteria; phylum Elusimicrobiota; class Elusimicrobia; order UBA1565; family UBA9628; genus GWA2-66-18. The sequence continues at coordinate 3,394 of JBBTJN010000048.1, forward strand.
TGTCTGAGGCAGGCGGCGGCGGCCCTTGGGATAGCCGACTGTACGAGCCAGAGCAGCCAGGCCGCCTTACGCGAAACGTTCTTGCACTCGACGCACGGTTCGCGTCGAGCATCCGAACGCGCGTGCCACGTCGTTTTGATCGGCATGCCCTTGATCGACAAGGTTGACCATGGCGTGCGCTTCGGACATACGATCGCCCACGCAGTATTGAGCCAGGACGACCCCGAGCACGCTGACGACACGGCGCTCGTCGCGAGTTTGGAGCAGGCAGCGTCCGTTGATGTGGACCAAGCCCTTCGGATCAGTTGCCTGGGAGAAGAGTTCGGGAGGGGTGTCTGGTCTGGCCATGCGTAAACGATGGCAGACTGGGCGCAAAAAAGCGGACAGGTTTGGGTCCGCGGCAGGGTGGAGCTACGCGGTGGGATTCGTCGACGGAGGCGGCGGGGGCTATGTCAGGAGGTCTGAAGTTAGACGTCTTGAGCGATGGCGAAGTCGTCCTGCGTCCCACCGTGGCCTGGATCCATGGGTAGGGAAGGGCCGGGATGTCCGAGACGGACACCGCTGTCTGGAAGAGCGCGGGCTGGATGTCTTGAGCGGGATTGAACGCGGACAGCCCGTTGTCCTTGGTCTTTCCAAGCGCGCCGTAGGACCCAGCGCGGCCGCACGCGTCGGGCTCCATGAAGGTGCAAATGAGGCGGCCATGGATGAAGCGTTGCTAGAATGAAGCTATGAGCGCCTGGCATAAGCTTTCGCCGGATGCGGCGTTGGCCGCCTTGGATTCCCGGCGGGAGGGCTTGAGCGCCGCCGAGGCCGCGGCGCGCCTGGCTCGCAGCGGTCCCAACGCCCTGATCGAAGCGCCGCGGCGCTCGCCGCTTGCGATCTTCCTTGGCCAGTTCGCCAACGTGCTCGTGATCGTCCTTCTGGCCGCGGCCGTGGTCTCGGGGCTCATCGGCAATCTCGAGGACACGGTCGTCATCGTCGTGATCCTGCTCCTCAACGCGGCGATCGGCTTCGCTCAGGAATACCGGGCCGAGAACGCCCTGGCCGCGCTCAAGGCCATCGCCGCGCCGACCGCGCTGGCGCGCCGCGACAGCGCGGTCGTCGTCGTTCCGGCGGCGGAGCTCGTGACGGGAGACGTCGTGGCGCTCGAGGCGGGGGCGATCGTGCCCGCCGACCTGCGCCTGTTCGAGGCGGCGCGGCTGAGCGTGAACGAGTCCGCGCTGACCGGGGAGTCGGTCCCCGTCGAAAAGTCCGTCGCCGCGCTCGACGCGGAGATCGCGGCGCTGGGAGACCGCCTCAACATGGCGTACTCCGGCACCATCGTCGCGGGGGGGCGGGCGGCGGGCGTGGTCGTCGCGACGGGCATGGCCACGGAGTTCGGCCGCGTCGCCGAACTTCTGCAGAAGACGGAGGAGGTGAGCACGCCCCTGCAGAAGCGCCTGGACTCGTTCGGGCGGCGCCTGTCCGTGGTCGTGCTGTTCCTCTGCGCGTTCGTTTTCGCGGGCGGGGTGCTGCGCGGCGAGCCCGTCCTCGAGATGCTGCTGACCGCGGTGAGCTTGGCCGTCGCCGCGGTGCCCGAGGCCCTGCCCGCGGTCGTGTCGATCTCGCTCGCGCTGGGCGCGCTCAAGATGGCCCGCCAGAAGGCGCTCGTGCGCCGCTTGCCGGCCGTGGAGACCTTGGGGTCGGTCACCGTCGTCTGCTCCGACAAGACCGGCACGTTGACGCTCAATCATATGCGCGTCGAGGAGTCGTACGGCGAGGACCTGTCCTTGGCGATGGCGCTGTGCAACGACGCGCGCGAGGATGCGAACGGAAAAATCTCGGGGGACCCGACCGAGGCCGCCTTGCTCAGCGCGGCGCTGAGCGCCGGCGCCGATCCCGCCGCGCTCGAAAAGCTGTATCCGCGCGCGGCGGAGCTGCCCTTCGATTCCGAGCGCAAGCTGATGACCACCTTCCATCGTCATCCGGACGGCGGCTTCATCTCGTTCACCAAGGGCGCCGCGGAGGCCGTGCTCGCGCGCTGCGCCGCAGCCCCGGCCGGAGCCGCTGAGGCGGCCGAGAAGCAGGCGACCCGCGGCCTGCGCGTGCTGGCGTTCGCTTCGCGGCGCTGGGCGGAGCGTCCCTCGACCCTGACTCACGAGGGAGCCGAGGCGGACCTGACTTTTCAGGGCATCGCCGGGCTCATGGACCCGCCCCGCCCGTCGGCGCGGGCCTCCGTGATCACCTGCCGCGAGGCCCGCATCAAGACGATCATGATCACCGGCGATCATCCGCTGACGGCCTCGGCGATCGCGCGGCGTCTGGGGATGCTGGAAGAGGGCGGCGGCGTCATGACGGGAACGGAGCTCGCCGCGCTGAGCGACGAGGAGTTCGCGAGGCGCGTCGAGGGCGTGCGCGTCTACGCGCGCGTGGCGCCCGAGCAGAAGCTGAGGATCGTGACGGCGCTGCAAAAAAAAGGCGAGGTCGTGGCCATGACCGGAGACGGCGTCAACGACGCGCCGGCCCTGCGCCGCGCCGAAATCGGCGTCGCGATGGGCCTTTCCGGGACCGACGCGGCCAAGGAGGCCTCGGCGATGGTGCTGCTCGACGACGACTTCGCGACCATCGTCGCGGCCGTGCGCGAGGGACGGCGGCTGTACGACAACATACGCCGCTTCGTCAAATACCAGCTCACGACCAACTCCGCCGAGGTCTGGATCATCGCGTCAGCACCGCTGCTGGGCCTGCCGATTCCGCTCCTACCCATCCACATCCTATGGGTCAACCTTCTCACCGACGGCCTGCCCGGACTGGCTCTGGCCGCCGAACCGGCCGAGCTCGGCGTCATGAAGCGCGGCCCGCGCCCTCCCGGCGAGAGCATCTTCGCCCACGGCCTGGGCTATCACACCGTCTGGGTGGGGGTGCTCATGGCGATCCTGGCTCTGGGCGCGCAGTTCCTTCTCGTGTCGCAGGGCGACGCGCACTGGCGGACGATGATCTTCACCGTGCTCGTGCTCACGCAGATGGGACATGTGATGGCGATCCGTTCCGAGCGGGAGTCGCTGTTCTCTCAGGGGCTTTTCTCGAACCGTCCGCTGTTCGCCGCCGTGGCGGGGATGATCCTGCTCCAGCTCGTCGCGATCTACTTCCCGCCGTTTCAGCGCGCGCTCAAGACCCAGGCGCTGAGCCCCGGCGAGCTGGGTGCCGCGGTCGCGCTGTCCACCGTGGTTTTCTTCGCGGTGGAGTTCGAGAAAATGATCAAGCGCCGCGACGCTCGCGGATGATGTCGAGCAGGCCGATGGCGAGCGCAAAACGCCCTTGGTCAGGAAGCCCGGCGAGGCCGGATCGATGTCGAACTGGAAGTCCCCGTAAAGATAGCCTTCGGCGATGCGGCGGCGCGCGGCAAGGCGACGGCGGCCGCGCTTGAGGAAGGTCTTCGAGGTCTATCCGGTGCTGTGCGTCAAGTGCGGCGGGGAGATGAAGCTCGCGGAGTGGTTTTTGACGACCGGATATTGGCGCATCAAGGCTGGCCGGTGGATTTCCCCAAGACGAGGCCGACCAAGCGGACCCGCGCTACGAACAAGGGGACGTTCGCCGGGACTGGCCGGCCAGTGACTGGCCCGCGTGAGCGGTCAGGCACCGTCGCGCCCGGAGGAGTCGATTCTTGTCGCGGACGCAGCAATCACGGGATGAGGACTCCGGCACGCGGAAAAACCGGCCTTGACGCAGATCGGGAATAGGGACTATCCTGAGCCCCTGAAGGCGGTCGCCGGCAAAAGTGGGCTAATTTTTCCTACCTTGTACTAGCATGAAAATCACGTTTCACGGCGGCGTAGGTGAAGTGACGGGCTCGCGGCATCTCCTCGAGACCAAGGATGCGAGCGTTTTGCTCGACTGCGGCTTGTTCCAGGGGCACCGGCGCGAGTCGATCGCGAAGAACCGAGACCTGCCGTTCGTCCCGAGCCGGTTCGACGCGGTACTCCTCTCGCACGCCCACATCGATCACAGCGGCGGCCTGCCGATCTTGGCCAAGCGCGGCCTGACCGCGCCCATCTTCTGCACTGCGCCGACCGTGGATCTGTGCGAAATCATGCTTCTCGATTCGGCGCATCTGCAAGAGGAGGACGCCAAGTTCTTCAATAAGATTCACGCCGAGGACGGCGAGCGCATCGAGCCGCTCTACGGCGAGGACGACGCTCGCGCGGCACTCGCGCTACTAAGCCCTGTCGGCTACGACGAGGAGTTCCGGCCCGCGCGCGGCCTCAGGGCGCGCCTGTTGGACGCCGGGCATGTCCTCGGCTCGGCTATGATCCAGGTGGATGCGGCGATGGGAGCGCATCGGCGGCGGATACTGTTCACGGGAGACCTTGGCCGGCGAGAGAGTCTGCTCATGCGCCCCGCGGGCATCCCGTCGGCCGTGGATTATCTGATCATTGAGAGCACCTACGGCGGGCGGCGTCACGAGCCGCTCGGCGACGCCGAGGCGCGCCTGGGCGAACTTGTGCGCGCGACAGTCGAGGAGAATGGCCGCCTGCTAATCCCGAGCTTCGCGCTTGAGCGCACGCAGGAGATCCTCTTCCTGCTGCGCCGCCTGCGCCGCCGGAACGCGATCCCCATGGTGCCGGTGTTCCTCGACAGCCCCATGGCGACCCAGATCACGGAGATCTTCACGCGGCGGCCTGAATGGTTCCGCGCGCCCATCGACGGGGACCCCGACCCGTTCGGCCTCGAGGACCTCAAGATCCTTCGAACTCCGGACCAGTCGAAGTCGCTCAATGAGCGCAACGGGCCATTCATCGTCATCTCGGCGTCGGGTATGTGCGAGGGCGGACGCATCCTACACCATCTGCGCAACAACCTCGACCGCGACGACACGACGATCCTGATCGTCGGCTACCAGGCCGAGGGCACGCTCGGCCGACGGCTGTTCGAGCGCGCGAAGAAGGTCAAGATCTTCGGCCTCGAGCACTCGGTCTGGGCGCGCGTCGAGACATTGCAGAGCCTGTCCGCACACGCCGACGGCGACGATCTCGCGTGGTTCGTGAAGTCGCTCAACCCGCGTCCCCGCCGGATCTTCCTCGTGCACGGCGGCACCGAGAACCGTGAGGCGCTGGCTGCCCGGCTCAAGGCCGACGGCATTGAGCGCGTCTCCTCGCCCGGCCTTAGCGAGTCATTCATGCTCGACTAGCGCGAGGCTAGGTCGAAGGGAATTGCCGCTGACCTGGCTGGAATGTTGCTATCCCGAAAATAGAAGACGGTCTATTGGGGGGCTTTATGATCCGATTCCCACCGAAGAGCATCCTCGTCGCGCACCGAAAATCCCTCATCAAAGACGCGTTTCTCGGAACGACGTTGGATCGGGTTCTCAGGCATTCGTCGATCCCGGTGCTCTCCGTGCCCGCGCCGGGCCGGGCGCTCTTTGCCTTGCTGGGCTCCGGCGGCGAAACCGCCGCACGGAGGCGGCCATGAGAATTCCGGAGATGGGCCGCATGGACGGCGAGCACGTTCATTCGGTTCGGTCCGTTTTATCGCACCTGCGCGATAAACTCGAGGGGCGCCTGACTTATGAAGAGAAGGTTCGATTCCCCAGGCTGAGGGCGGGCCTATGGACATGCCCCTGATTCATGTTAACTCGTGGGAGGGCTTATGCTTCAATTTCCGCCGCGCCGCATACTTGTCGCCGTGGAGTTCTCGAAAGAGTCGATCTTCGCCTGGGAAGCGGCGAAGGATCTCGCCGCGCGCTTCGATGCCTCGCTCGAGGCCGTCTATTGCACCGGACAGGCGGCCGCGCCGCAGGTCGGCCTGCAGAATCTCTCGCGCTGGCCTGACTTTCGCGGCGCGGCCTTGAAGCGCCTGCGTGCGCGGCTCGGCCCGGGCACGCGCCTGCACACCGTCAACGCCGATCCGGTGTTTGCGATCATCCGCCTGGCGCGAGATCGCGCCTGCGACCTGATCGTCATGGGCACGCGCCGCCGGGCGGGCTTCGAGCGTTGGGTACAGGGTTCCACGGCGGAGGGGGTGGTCCATGGCGCGCCATGTCCGGTGCTCGTCGTCCCGCGCGCCTGGCGCGCGCCGCGCTGGGTTCTGGCGCCGGTCCACGAAGCCGCCTATGCCCGTCGCGGCCTGCTGGCTGCGGCGACCCTTGCGCGCGCCTACCAAGGTCGGTTGTCGATGCTCGAGGTCGTCCGGGACCCCGCGAGAAGGTCGTACGCGGCGAAGCGCCTCAGCGTGCAGGCCGAGAGGCTGCCTCCGGCCCTGGTCCGTGGCGTGCGGCCTGAACTCCAGGTCCGCGCGGGAAATCCCATCAGTGAAATCCTGCGCGCCTCACGCGGCCAAGATATGATCGTCCTCGTCGCGCGTCGAAAATCTCTTTTCGGAGACATGGTCCTGGGCACCACCGTGGAGCGCGTGCTGCGGCATTCGCCTCTCCCGGTGCTTGCGATGACATCGCCTTGAAGAAAGGATGGCTTATGAAGGCGCGAGATATCATGCGAAGGCGGGTCCTGACGGTCCGGCCTGAAACGAGATTGCGGGATCTCGCCCGCCAACTGGTCGCGCGCGACATCTGCGGGACCCCCGTCGTCGCTCCGCAGGGCGACCTAATCGGCATGGTGTTGCAGACCGACCTGGCGCGCCGGCCGGACGCGAATTCCACCGTCGCGTCGGTCATGACGCCGTGGATCGTCTCCTTTCAAGGAAGACACAGATATAAAAGAGATGGCGCATCAGATGTTGTCAAAAAGAATTCACCGTGTGGTGATCACGCATGAAGGTCGGCTGTGTGGTATCGTCACCACTATGGACATGCTTCGCGGTTTCCTCGCACTCGCGGAGAAGAAGTGCCGGAGAAAACCATGATCGAAGCCGTTTTGTACGACGCCAAGGCCTACGACCGCCAATATTTCGAACTCGCGCCCGGCGCGCAGGAAATTAAATGGCGGTTTCTAGAGTTCCGCCTCAGCAGCGAAACGGCCGCCGCCGCCGAAGACTCCCGGGCCGTCTGCGTCTTCGTCAACGACAAACTCGACCGGGATTGCCTGAGCAAGCTATCGGAGCACGGAGTGAAGCTCATCGCCCTGCGCTGCGCCGGCTGGAACAACGTCGATCTCGCCGCGGCGAAGGAACTCGGCCTCGCGGTGACCCGCGTGCCGGCCTACTCGCCTCATGCCGTGGCCGAACACGCGGTCGGGCTCCTGCTCACGCTTAACCGCAAAATCCACCGGGCCTACAACCGCGTTCGCGAGCACAACTTCTCTTTGAACGGGCTGGTGGGATTCGACATCGCCGGGAAGACCGTGGGCATCATCGGCACGGGGAAAATCGGGAAAGTCGCGGCGCGGATCTTCCGCGGCTTTCAGGCCGCAGTGCTGGCCCACGACCCCCTTCCAGACCCCGGGTGGGCCGAGCAGAACGGCGTCGCGTATACGGACCTCGAACGCCTATTGGCCGAATGCGACGTGGTGTCTCTCCACGTTCCGCTTTCTCCGGACACGTTCCATTTGCTGAGGGCCGAGACGATTTCCAAGATGAAGCCCGGCGCGTTTCTCATTAATACCAGCCGGGGAAAGCTGATCGACACCTCCGCCCTGATCGCGGCATTGAAGAATGGACGGCTCGGCGGAGTGGCTTTGGACGTCTACGAGGAAGAGGAAGGCGTCTTCTTCGAGGACCTCTCGGGGCAGGTCCTGCAGGACGACGAGTTGTCGCGCCTGCTCACCTTCCCCAACGTCCTGATCACCTCGCATCAGGCGTTCCTGACCCGCGAAGCCCTGAGCGAGATCGCCCGAGTCACGACGCAGAACGTTTTGAGAATGGGAAGCTCCGAGCCGTTTTTGGATGGAACTGCATTGTCGAACGCGGCATTCTGACTCAAGGAGAACTCAATGATGGCTCAATTGACGCAAGCGGTTAAGGGCATGAAGAAGCGAAAACCGTCCGTGGAGCGAGTCGAGTCCCTGACCGTCTGCGTGGACACTGGACCCGACCACGGCCGAACAGCATTTTAGAACGGGAATCATGAGGGCCGGACTCGGACATCTAGTTCCACCCGAGGGTATCCAGGGCGGTGAACATGAACATCTGACCCTGCACGATCTGCGCGGGGGATTCGCGAACCATGGCTCAATGGCCGGCTGGACGTTCCAGAAGTTACGCGGTTACATGGGGCAGATCGACGCGCAATCGATCCAAAATTATTTAGATGAAGCCGACGGGCGTGAGCCTTCTGAGTCCATCTTCGTTCACCCGCCACTGCGCGTCCGCCGCGTTCAGAAGCGAGCCGCGATGGCCGCGGTGACGACGGCGAGCGGCCTGCATGCGCCCGCACTGCCGGCGTTGTCTTACCTGAATTGATTGCCGGCGGCCGAAAAGCTATGATCTCGCAGGTCTTCGTGGATTAAAGCGGACGGAAAGCGGACAAAAAACCGACTCGAATTTCGGATTTGCCCTGCGAACCTCTCCGACACAGACCTAAAAAATACAATTTAATTAAACCGTTTTTCGATTTACGGAAGGGTGACCGAGCGGTTGAAGGTAGCAGTCTCGAAAACTGCCAAGGGGGC
>JBBTJN010000049.1:0-18019 GCA_038059415.1 Elusimicrobiota bacterium
GAAATTCATCGGACCTGTCGCCCAAGCTAACCCTGAAGTGCTAAGGTTCAAAATTCCTTATGCCTGGACCGTTAAAGAACCCATTGGTCAAAATAGGGCCTCGGTTCTCTTCCGTCGTTGGATCGGACCCATCGGTATTTTTGTCTCCGGCGCTGCCTGTATAGCCTCAATTTACTTCGCCATATACCCTCTGGTGCTCATTTTTGCCATCATAGGAGTGATGTGTGAAGTGGTTATGAAGTCCCTTTACATGAGGAAGCCATAAACCGGTCATGTCAAGTTCCAAGGTGTAATTTCGGAGCCCGTCTGCGAGGAAGTCCGGTACGGCCCTGAGGGGACGACCTTCAGATGACGCTGACCTTGCCATACGACGCCAACCTGATCGCCGCGGGAGCGGCGTGCCCAAAGCCTCGCCGCCTGGAGGAAATTGAAAGTGGTCGGGGTACTCAGGCTTGAACTGAGAACCTCTTGGTCCCGAACCAAGCGCTCTGCCAATTGAGCTATACCCCGTCACGTCGGGAGTCCGTCACGCCCACGGTCGGGGACACAGGAATCGAACCTGTAGCCTCTCCCACCCCAAGGGAGCGCTCTACCATTGAGCCAGTCCCCGACCGCAGGCGCGACATGCGGCCAAAGACCGCGTTCAAAGCCCCTCGTGGTATTTTAATTCTTTGGCCGTCCTGACGCAACCACTTCGTGCTGACCTTTCTATCGGCCCATTTCTTCCAGGATCGCCTTGAGCTCTTTGCGCACTTCGCGCAGGAGCTTGCCCTGCGCGCCGTCGCCGGGCGTCGCGCCGGTCAAGGGAGCGTCGAGCGCGGTCTTGCCGCGGCGGCGGTCGATGAGCGCGCGGCGCGCGCCGGCCACGGTCATCTTGCGGTGTTGGAGCAGGTCCTTGATCTCGAGGATGAGCTCGAGGTCGGTGCGGCCGTACCGCCGGTGCCCGCCGTCCCTTCGAGACGGCTTTAATTCACCGAAATGATTCTCCCAATAACGGAGGGTGTGAGGCGGCACCTGCGCCAGGCGCGAGGCCTCGCGCATCGTGTAGTAGTCGCGGTCGGGAAGGAACGGCAGTTCCACGAGCTTATTCGAGCAGGTTCTTCGAGGCCTTGAAGCGCACGCCGCGGCGGGAGGGAACGCTGACCTGTTCCCCCGTTTTCGGGTTGCGCCCGTTGCGGGGTTGGCGAACCTTCACGCGGAAGGTTCCGAAGTTCGAGATCACGACCTTGCCGCCCTGGTTCAGCGCGGTGCGGATGGTCTCGAATGTCGTTTCGACCGCACGCGCGGCCTCGCCCTTGGTGGTCAGGGCTTTTGCGACGGCTTTGATGATGTCGAGGCGGTTCATTTGGCGTCTCCTCCTTCCTTTCCTTTGGGCGGCGGCTCGCCTCCCTCCGGCTTCTTCTTGAGGTCTTTGAAAATGTCCTCGGGCTTGAGGCTCTTGAGGTCCTCCTTGAATTTGGAGACCTCATCTTCGGAGATGGGCTTGTGCAGGGTCTGGCAGCGCGCAAATACGCTCTCGTGCACCATGATGGGGCAGCCGGCGCGCACCGCGATCGCGATGGCGTCGGACGGGCGGCTGTCGAGCTGGACCGTCTTCTTTCCATCCGAGATGCACACCTTCGCGTAGAACGTGTTCTCCTTGATGTCGCTGACCACGATCTTCTTGACCGCGAAGCCGAACTCCTGAATGGCGGCGAGCAGCAGGTCGTGGGTCAGCGGGCGCGGCAGGACGATGCCGGAGAAGCGGATCGCGATCGCCTGGCCTTCGGTGATGCCGATCCAGATCGGCAGGAGGCGGCTGCCCGAGAGTTCTTCGAGAAAGATGATGCACTCGTTGACCGTGGTCGCCAGCGAGTAAATCCGGACTTCCTTCTCGCCGGTTCCGCCTTTGGAAGGCTCCGGCGTCTTGTCCTTGTCGCCGCTCTTTTCGCCTTTAGCCATATGTGGTTCTCCGTTAAAATCCGAGCGCCGTCAGCACGCCTTTTGCGGGCGCGCCGCGTGTCGCGCGCCAGATCGCGTCGAGCAACGGCGCCTTGACCTTCAGCCGCGCGCACAGCTCGCGCGCGCTCGACGCGGCTTCGATGCCTTCCACCACGGTCGGAATCTGCGCGAGCGCGCGGCGCGGCGCGAGGCCTCGTCCTAATTTCTCTCCAAAGCTGCGGTTGCGCGATTCGGGCGAGGTGCCCGTCGCGATGAGATCGCCCAGGCCCGCGAGGCCGTAAATCGTGTCGGCGCGCCCGCCTCGCGCGCGTATGAGGAGTGCCATCTCGGCGAGGCCCTGCACCAGCAGCGCGGCCTTCGTGTTCGCGCCGGTGCCCAGGCCGTCAAGAATGCCCGCGCCGATGGCGATGGCGTTCTTCAAGGAGCCGCCCAGCTCGACGCCGGCCCGGTCGGGCCAGTGCTTGACGTTCAGCGCGCCGCCGTTGAACAGCGACACGAGCGCTCTCGCGCGGGGGCCAGAGGGGCCGCCGAGCATGAGTCCGGTCGGCACGCCGCGCGCCACTTCTCGCGCGAAGCTCGGGCCGGTCAAGGTCCAGACCTTTTGGCGCAGCGCGGGGATCTCTCGGGCGATGATATCGCCCATCGTGGCCAACGTGCCCGGTTCGACGCCCTTGGACGCGTTGACGGCGACGGCTTTTTTTCCCAATATAACATGCTTGCGAATGTTTTTCGCCGTCGCCGCCAACGCTCGGGACGGCAGGACGAACAGAAAAATTTCGGCGTCGGCGCAGCCCTCCACCAAGTCATGGGTCACCGCGATGGAGCCGTCCAAACGAAAGCCTGGAATTTGCGCGTGACGACGGGTTTTTTTCAACGACTCGGCGATCGACGGAATAAATTCCCACAGTCGTACCGCGGCCCCTTTGCGGGCCAATTGTCGGGAGAGGACGCATCCCCACATTCCTCCGCCCAATACGGCTACTTTATGCCGCGGGGCCTTTGCTTTGGCGTCTCTGAAATCTGTCATTAATTTCAGCGTTATCCTACCATGTCTTTTGAGGATATTCCAGGGATTATTTCGTCATTGCGCCAGCGTCAGCAAGGATTGCAGCCGGTTCCAATTTTCCGCCGTGACGCGGAGACGGAACCGGATTTTCTCTCCCATGACCTTGCTCTCGAGTATCTGCGCGGACTTGTACAAGCGCGCCGTCCAAGAGCCGGCCGAGGCGGCGGGCGCGTCGATCTCGCGCAACAGCCATTTCTTGGAGAGAGCTTCCTCGACGCGCGCGAGCAAGGCGGGGATGCCGTCGCCCGAGGCGGCGGAGATCAAGGTCACATCACCGTGTCGCCTTGTGAGATCATTGCGCGCGGCGGCATCCAGGCGGTCGGCTTTGTTGAAGACCGAGATGCGCGGTATGCCCCCCGTCTCGAGATCCTCGAGCGTGGACTTGACCGACGCGTGCTGGCCCTCGAGCTCGGCTGATGCGGCGTCGTGCACGATCACAAGGCAGTCCGCGGCCTCCACCTCCTCGAGCGTGGAGCGGAATGCGGCGATCAGCGAGGTCGGCAGGCGCTGAATGAAGCCGACGGTGTCGGTCATGATGGCCCAGCCGCCGCTGGGCAGGCGCACGCGGCGCGCGGTGGGGTCGAGCGTGGCGAACAGCTTGTCGTCCGCATAGGCCGCCTGGGCGCCCGTCAGGGCGTTGAGCAACGTGGACTTGCCCACGTTCGTGTAGCCGACGAGCGCCACCTGGGGCACGGGCACGCCCGCACGGCGCTCGCGGCGAAGGCGGCGCGAGGAGCGAACGCGCTCGAGCTCGGCGCGCAGGTGCTTGATGCGGTACTGAATGTGGCGCCTCTCGTACTCGAGCTTGCGCTCGCCGGGGCCGCGCGTGCCGATCCCTCCCGCCTGCTGCGAGAACGCGCGTATGCCGGTCAGGCGCGGGAGCATATAGGAGAGCTGCGCCAGCTCGACTTGCAGACAGCCCTCGCTCGTGCGCGCGCGCCGGGCGAAGATGTCGAGGATCAGGCGCGTGCGGTCGACGATCTTGGTTTTCGGCAGGGCCTTTTCAAGATTCTTCTGCTGCCCTGGGTTGAGCTCGAGGTCGAAGATGACCGTGCCCGCGCGCAGGCCCGCGCACATGCCGACGATCTCCTCCACCTTCCCTTCTCCAATAAGCGTTGATGGATTAAAACGCGCGAGCGCCTGGGTGGTCTCGCCGACTACGAGCGCGCCCGCGGTCTCGACGAGGCGCACTAGCTCGTCGAGGCTCGAGCGGATGACGTCCGTCTGCGCCTTCGGGCCGACGCCGACCAGGACGACGCGCTCGACGGGCGCGCGGGTCTCTCGCGGCTTCAATCGAGCAGGACCTCGGACATCGTCTGGTGTAGAAGGGTCCGCCAGCGTAGAGCGGTCCCGGCCATCAAGGCGTCGAGCGGCGCGAAATCATCGGTGAGGACCGGGGCCGGCTCGAGGTCGTGCGCGGTCGGATGCAGCTCTCGGCTCAGCATGAGCTCGATTTCCTTCTCCACGCGCGGGTCCGTGCCGGGCGGGCCGGCCTCGAGCGGCGCGGCGGACGCGAAGAGCAGGACGTTGGCGAGGCTCTCGTTGGGATCGCTCGCGACAAAGGAGCGGACATGAGGGAACGATGCGGACAGGGTGCGGTGCAAGGCTTTCCACGGGCGATCGTCGGGAAGGGTGAGCGCGCTGACGATGTTGATGGCGAGCACCCCATCCGGGGACAGGGCGCCGCGCATGCGCTCAAACGCCTCGATCGTGAAAAGATGAGAAGGCGGAGATTCGGCGGCGAACGCGTCGAGAAAAACAACGTCCCACGGTCCCAGGCCGGACTCAAGCAGGGTCCGGCCGTCGCCGACGACGACGCGGCCTCTGGGCTCATAGCCGAAGTCCCTGCGCGCGGCCTGCTCGATCGCGGGGTCAAGCTCGATGGCGTCCACGCTCAGGCCGCGGCGCTCGAGCGCCTTGGGCAACAGTCCCGCGCCGAGGCCGATGACCAAGGCGTGCTTTGCGTTCGGGCGAAGCGAGATCGCCCATTGGAAGCCGTGGATGTATTGCGATTGGCTTTCACCCCCGGGCTTTTCCATCACCGATTGGCTTATGCCGTTGACGATGAGATAGCGCCTGGTCGGGCTGTCGACTACGGCGATCCGGCCGTAAGCTGATTCGTGCGACGACATGGTCAGGCGCGGCTTCGGCGTCGGCAGAAGCATAAGGCCGAGGCAGGCGGCGCACGCCGTCAACTGGCCGAGAGGAATCGTGCGCAGGGACAGCCATAAACCAAGCACGCCGAGGAGCAAGAGAAGCAAGGCGGTCCCCAATAATATGCGGGAGATCGGCAGATGCGGGATCAGGATAAAGCCGGTCAGCATCGCGCCAAGGACGCTCCCCGAGGATGACACCGCCCAGGCGTCGCCCGATTTACGCCCTGAGTCGGAGGCGCCCGTGGCCGTGAGCCTCACCGCGATCGGCCCCAACGCTCCGAGGAGCATCAGCGTGGGGCCGAGGAGCATGGCCGCGCTCGCGAGCGCGCCGGCCTGCACGCCGAGCGGCAGGCACGCGCGCAGCACGGGGGCGCGCAACCACGGGATCGCGGCGACAGTCAGGCCGGCGGCGGTGAGCAGGCGGGCGAACAGGAGCAGGTACGGCTGGCGGTCGGCTTGGCGTCCGCCCCACGCGTAGCCGAGAGCGAGGGCGGCCAGCGTCACCGTGATTATGGACGACCAGGCGTAGATTGAGGATCCATACAACGGGGCTATCAGGCGCGCGCCCGCGAGTTCAAGCACGAGGCACGCCGCGCCCGAGAGGAACAGGCTCGCCAGCAGATATGGCGTGGCGAAGGGCGGCTGCTGTCCGGGCCTAAGCGGCGGCTTTATCACGGGTTTTCTCCCAGAGTTTCAGGGCACGCGTCAGCAGAGCGCCGCCGCCGGCGTCCGCGTCGAGCTCCGAAGCGTCGAGCTGATTTCGCAACCAGGTGCGCTGGCGTTTGGCGTACGCGACGGTGCCGCGTATCATCTGCGCGAGCCCCTCGTCGCAAGGCGTTTGCCCCCGCGCGCAGGCAAGCGCTTCGCGGTAGCCGAGGCTCGTGAAGCCTGGCTCGCGGCCGGAGAATTCGCCGGGCACGAGCGACTTCACTTCGGACAGCAAGTCCGGCCACATTGCGCTCGCGCGCGATTTAATCCGCTCGCGCGAGAGCTCCGGGGACAGGTTGAGGCACAGCGTCAGCGTGGCGCGCACGCCGCCGTCGCGGCCCTTGCGCCAATGCGCGGAGATCGGCTTGCCGGTGAGTTCCAGCACCTCGAGCGCGCGCAGCACGCGCTGTAGGTTCGCGGGCGCAATTCCCGCCGCGGCTTCCGGGTCGGCGGCGGCCAGGCGCGCGTGGAGCGCTTCCCGGTCGAGAGACTCCGCCTCGGCGGCGAGGCGGGCGCGCACGGCTTCGTCTCGCGGTGGCAGAGGCGAGAGCCCTTCGAGCAGCGCACGCAGATACAGCCCGGTGCCGCCGCAGACGAGCGGTATTTTCCCTCGCGTGCGGATGTCGGCGGCCGCGGCCGAGGCTTCCTTCGCCCATCTTGAGGCGTCGAAGGTTTCGCCAGGGTCGGCGCAGTCGAGCAGCCAGTGGCGGACGCTTGCGCGTTGTGCCGCGGAGGGCTTGGCGGTGCCGGCGTCGAGCTGGCGGTAGACCTGGCGGGAGTCGGCGCAGATGATCTCCGCGTCGATTTTTTCGGCCAGGGCGACGGCGAGATCGGTCTTGCCGGAGGCCGTCTGCCCGGCCAGTACGATCAAGAGGTCAACTTCGCCGTGTGCGACGTCTTGGGCTTGCCGGAGAACAGCGAATGGAACGGGCAGTCGCGGCCGCAGGCATCGGGCAACCCGAGCGAAGTCCGGGTCTGGCAATCGGCGCTGTCCTCGGCCATCTTCTCGATCGTTTTCTGTGCCGTGCGGGAAATCTTCTTGAAGGTGAGGCCGACGCTGTAGGTCGAGCCCTTCTGGTGGACGCGCACGATGGCGGCCTCGATTGGAGAGCCTTCGAGCCCCGGGATGGCTAGCGTCATCTGGAAGCTCTTGGCGTGCGGCGGCTCGACGAACATCAGCAGCGAGATGCCGCCGGCGGAAAGGTCGGTCATTATGGCGGGCTGCTCGTGCATCACGTTGTCGGCGCCCTCGAGCACGAGCGTGATCGGCTCCACCATCCCTTCGACGACGTTGAAGCGGCGGTGCTTGCGGCGTTCGGCTCCGGACTTTTTATGCTCGCTCATTTTTTCCCCTTTCAAAATTCGTTTGCTCGTTGCGGTGACGCGGACCTTGACCGTTTGTCCCGCCCGCCCGGATCCGTTCCAAGATACTTTGAAGCCGTCCCGCGTGCGACCGAAGCCGCCTCCCTCGTCGAGCACTTCGACGATCTTCCCGACCCGTGCCGCCAGAGCGTCCTCAGTCAGAGCGTCGCACAGCGCGTTGAGCCGCCGCAGGCGCTCTTCCTTCACCGGCGCCTGGACGTCGTCGTCCATTGCCGCCGACTCGGTCCCGTCCCGGGGCGAGTACTTGAACGTGTATGACCACGAAGGCCGCAGGCTCCTCACGAGGTCGAGAGTGCGCTCGAAGTCTTCGTCGGTCTCTGAGGGGAATCCTACGATAATGTCCGTCGAGACTTCAACGAGAGGCAGTGCGCGCCGAAGGCGGGCGGTTTTCTCGATGATCCCCGCCGAATCGTAATTGCGTCTCATGATCCGAAGGAGGCGGTCGGAGCCTGATTGAACCGGCAAATGCAACTGCTCGCACACATTAGGCGTCGTTGCCATCGCCTCGATCAACGCGTCGTTGACGAAGTGCGGATGCGGGCTTTCAAAGCGAATCCGCTCCAACCCCTCCAGCGTGCCCAGCCGGGTCAATAATTCTGGAAAGAAGACCTGCCCTTGCCTGCCCGATGCATGCCAGCTGTTGACCGTCTGGCCCAGCAAGGTTATCTCTTTTGCCCCGAGCGCGACCTTGGCGCGCGTCTCGGCCAGCACCGTTTCCAAAGGCCGGTATAGCTCGCGGCCGCGGACTGCGGGCACGATGCAGTAGGAGCATGAGTAATTGCAGCCGCGCATGATCGTGACGCAAGCGCAGACCCGCGACGACCGGCCCGTCGGCGGGACGAACCGCTCCGGCTCGCCGGCGAAGGCCCGGTGCGTCTCGGCTAGCGCGTCGAAGCGAGCGCCGAGCGCTTCTTCCACGATCCGCGGGTAATCCTCGATCGACTTGGCGCCTACGACGAGGTCCACGTAAGGAAAGCGCTTCTGAATCCAGGGGCCGAGCCGTTCGGCCGCGCAGCCCGCTACGATCAGCACGCGTTGTGGGTCCTTGTCCTTCCAGTCGCGCAGGCGGCCGATGAAGGACAGCGCCTTGTCTTCCGCGTGCCGACGCACGGTGCAGGTGTTGAGCACGATCGCATCCGCCATGTCGGGCTTCGCGACGGAGGTGAAGCCTCGTCCCGTCAGGGGTGAGGCCAATTCCTCGCCGTCGGCGACGGACATCTGGCAGCCGAGGGTGACGACATGGAGGCGCATCATGACCGCTTCCGCTGGATCATGGGTGCTCCTGAAGCTTTGTCTTGCCATGCATGACACGGAAGTGCACTACTCGCATCTCCTCCTCGTCGCGAATCTGCCGGCCGTTCGCGAAATTCATTTTTTCCTTGAGTTCAGGCAAGGTCACGCCCTCGCGCTGGGACAGATCTTCGTCGAAGCTGCCGAATGATCTCAGCTCGACGATCGTGACGATGAGCTGCGCGCGTACGTTGCCGTGCTTGTCGACGAGTTGGAGCGTGTCGCCGATCTTCAGGTCGGCGTCCTCGGGATCATAGGCCGGGCAGGCGGTGGCCGTTTTACGGCCCGCTAGGATGGCCTGGATCATCTTCTCACCCAGGTCGCCGTCGCCGTACCAACCACAACGGAAACGCTTCACCGACGAGGATTATAACACTTGTCCCCCCTGACGGAACAGGGACAATTGCCCCGCCTACGGCGATTTCCCGGCGCAGTCCTTGCACAGGCCGAACACCTCGTGACGGTGCCATTTCGGCACGAAGCCCGCCTTACGGCAGGCAGCGTCCTGGATCTTCTCCAGGTTTGGCCAGCGCACCTCCTGGATGCGACCGCAGGTGGTGCAGATCAGGTGGTCGTGATGCGGGCGGTCGTGCTCGACTTCGAATCGCGTGGTTCCGCCTCGGCCGACCACGGGGGAGATGAGGGAGCACTCTTGGAGCATCTTGAGCGTGCGGAACACCGTGGCGCGGCCCACGCCGTGCGAGCGCAGGGCGAGGTAAATCTCCTCCTGGCTTAGGTGCTGGTCGGCCTTGAGGAAATGATCAAGGATGAGGCGGCGCTGCCCGGTCAGACGGAGGCCGTTCTTCGCGAGGTGCTCGGTGAACGTGCGCACGATCTTTTCGGCATGCTTCATTTCGTGGCCGCTTTCGTAGATGACGAGCTCTCTCACGCCGATAGGGTATCAGTATGGGCGGCAGGGCGCAATATTTTAGTCATCACTCCTTGCTACAATCCGGTGATGCCGCGCCTCTGGCCTTTGTCCGCCCTCCTGTTCCTGGCGTTTCCGCTGCTCGCCCAAGAAGGCGGCGACGCCGGCCCGTCCGAGGAGGATTCGACCGAGAATGCCCCCCAAGAAGAAAGGCCGACCGCCCCGGAAGGCGACGTTCCCGCTTCCGACGACGCTCCTGTCTCCGAGCCGAATTCCTCCGTGAGCCGACCGTCTCAGGATGACGACGGCGCTTCGAAAGAGAAGCCGTCCAAGGAAGCGCCCCTCATCAGTGTGAAGCGCGCGGCTCCCCCCACCGGGGAAGACGACGAGGAAAGCGTCGCTCCCGCGGTCCCGACGAAGAAGGTCGAGTCGACGACTCTCCTCGGCAGAACGGCAGTCAAGGACAAACCCGCCAAAGGCCAGAAGATCGAGAAGGCCGCGCCCGCCGTCGTGAAGATAAAGGCACCGGTCATCGCTCCGGACCCCCCCCCGCCGCCCGTTCCCGTCGTGCCGCTGACGCCGATCACTCCTCGAAATCCCTAGAGCTTTTCGACGGACGAGGCGAGCGTCCAGCCTTTCACGCCTTCCTTGAGCAGGCCCACCTCGAGCCATGTGCCGCTTTCCCGCAACACGCGCACGCGCCGGCCTTCGGGCGCGGTATAGCCGACGGTGAATTTCTCTCCGGGGCCGTTGCGCAGTTCCGCGCGCCCGGTGACGATGACGCCGCGATCCGCCGGGAGCACGGCGCGCAGGCCCGCCCACCAAAGCCCAAATAGAAGCCAGGCCGCGGCCGCGCCGATCAGCCAATCCTTGATCTGCGCGCGGCGATGGGCGTTCCCGAGAAGTGCCAACCCCGCCAGGATCAATGTCGTCCAAGCGGAGAGCCAGTGCAGGCCCGCCAGCTCACGCGAGGACAGCGCGGTGAAGGCCGTGAACGCGGGCCCGGGGATGCCGGGCGGCGCCAGATCTTCGCCCGAGCGTTTCAGGACGAAGTCGAGGTTGTGTCGTCCGTCGCTGTCGCGTGGATCGAGATCAAACGCGCGCTGGTACGAGGCGGAGGCTCGTCCGAGCTTGCCGGCCTTGAGCAGGGCGTTTGCGAGATCGTAGCGCAGCGCCGCGTCCGCGGGATGCGCGGCGACGAGCGCTGAGAAAGCCGTCGCGGCCTGGTCGAAATTGGCCGCGTCGTAAGCGGCCTTGGCGTCCTCATAAGGAGCCGCGGCGGCGGGCAGCGCCAGCATGGCGGCGAGCAAGGAGATGATCATGAACGGAGAACCTTGTCGCAGGCCAGCGTCAGGTCGCGGATTTCGTCGGCGAGGCGCTTGACATCGGCCTGCCCGGCGCCGCCCGGGGCGTAGCGCAGCAGGTCGAGCTCGTTCCATGCCGAGTTCAGACGCATGAGTTCGGTCGCGGCGGGGTGCGTCTTGCGATTCTGGAGGCGATGAGAAATGGCTTTGAGCGTCAGGCTCGCGGCGGGCCGACCGAACTTGTCGGCGAAATAGCCGGTCAGCGCCTCGCTGAGCAACGCCACCGCGCGGGCGCGTTCTGCGGCAGGTTGGGCCTCGGCCTCCCGCAGGCGGCGCTCGCACGCGGCGCAGGCATCGCTCGCGCGGCGTGCGTGCGGGTTGGCGGCAAGGGCGCGGCGGCGCAGGTCGAAGATGAGCGCTGCGAGAAAGAACGCGCCGGGCAAGGCGTGCCAGGGTCCGGGCGTTCCGAATGCGGCGAGCGCGTCGCCGAGCACGGCGCTTCCATCGGGCTCTTTCAGATATCGGATGTCCGCCGCCACCGCGGTCACGCCCGGCGTCGGCGAGGCGCTCGGACCGACGCCGGACGGCTCGGCGTTTGGGTCGCCCGGAAGCACGATCAGGCGGATGGGTTTGCTCTGCGCCCGCGCGTAGGCGCGCTTGGCGGGGTCGTAATAAGAAACCGACAGCGAAGGAATCTCGATTGGTCCCGAGACACGCGTGACGACGACCATCTTGAAGGTCTTCGAGCCGCCCACCTTGTCCCCGATGCGCTCGAGCTTGACCGAGCTTTCGGAATCGAAAAATCGGATGGACGGGAGGTCGGGGCGCTTGGGTTCGGGCAGGGTTTTAATATTGCCAATGCCGCTGACGACGACCGTCAGGTCCAGAGCCTCGCCCGCTTTGAGCTGGGTGCGGTCCACCGAGGCTTCGACGGTCAACGTTCCGACGATGCCGGAGAAATCGTCGGGCATGCCGGGCGGCAGGGGATCGGACTGGAGCGAAAGCGGGTCGGTCTGCAGGCGGCGCGCCTCGGGCGCCTGCATATTGAAGAATCGGTCGAAGAAATCGTCGCCCGTGCCCCCTCCGCCGCGGCGCGGCAGCTGCACCGTGACGATGGCCGGCCCGATCGCGGCGCGGCCGGCCTGGACGGGGAACAGGGCGCTCTTAATCTCGGAGAAATGGTAGGAGCGTCCGCCGATTGCGGTCGTCCCCTGCCCTTCGCTGCCGAGGTTCTCGGACATCAGGCCGGTCAGTTTCGGCGCGTCATACTGCGGCGCGCCAAGCAGGGACACGGCGGTGAAGAAGCGCACGATGAGCGTGACTTGCTCGTTGACGAAGGCCCGGTTCTTTTCAAGCGTGGCCGTGACGAACACGTCGGGGCTGCTTGCTCCGGGGCGCGTCATGGGAGGCGGGGCCGGATTCTGCGCGGGCGGGGCCTGCGGCTGGGCGGTGGCGTCGACGTTGAAGACGATGGGGGGGGTCGGCTCGGCGTCGGGGACCTCGAACGGAGGTACGACGAATCGTCCCGCCTTTTTGGGGTTGAGCACGTAGGTGTAGACGACTTTCGACGAGACTCTGCCGTTGACGATTGACATGCTCTGGCTCTTGCCGGTCTCGTATATCTCGACGTTCGGGATGAGCGGAGGCTTAGGCTCCGCGGAGCCCGACCCGGCAATCGCCACCGACAGCACGAGTTGGTCGCCGAGGGTAACGCGGTGGTTGCTGAGCGTGGCGCTCACGCTGAGCGATGCGACGGCGGACGCGGCGGCGGCGGCGGCGGCCAGCAGAGCGCAAACGGCGAGCGTTCCGGTTTTCACCAGTCTTCTCCCGTGGGCGGCTTGCCCTGCGCATGGCGCATCATCCCTTCCTGGGCCTGGCGCTGAGCCTGCTTTTCGCGCTCGCCGACGGCGCGCAGTATGCGTTCGGCTTCATCCTTGGTGAGCGCGTCCTGAGGCCGCGTCTTCGAGGGGTTCTTCGGCTGCTCTCCTCCCCCCCCGCCTTGCGGCTTATTCTTGTCGTCCTCGGGCTTCTTGGGCCCATCCTTCTTTGGGTCC
Source organism: Elusimicrobiota bacterium (assembly GCA_038059415.1). Classification (GTDB taxonomy): domain Bacteria; phylum Elusimicrobiota; class Elusimicrobia; order UBA1565; family UBA9628; genus GWA2-66-18. The sequence goes on from JBBTJN010000049.1 coordinate 12,771, forward strand.
TGCTTCTTCTTCTGGGGGGGCGGAGGATTTTTGAGCATCATGAGCGTCACTGAGAGGTTGTGGCGCGCGTCCGGGTCCGACGGCGACAGAGCCAGCGAGGCTCGGAAGGCGGAAGCCGCGCCCGGGAAGTCTCTGCCCTTGTAGCGCGCGTTGCCGAGATTATAGAGGGCGGCTGCGCGCGTCGCCGCCGGTAAATCTTTGCGCGCGGCGACGGTCTCATACATCGACGTCGCGTCTTCGAGCCTTTCAAGCCGGTACAACGCGTCGCCCGCGTTGAACGACGGGCGCGGGTCCTTGGGCCTCTTCCCGGCCGCCGAGCCGTAGCGTTCGAGCGCATCCTCGTATCGACCCTTGCCGTAGAGCTTGTTGCCCGCGCGCAATTCTCCCTCCGCCGTCGCCGCGACGGACGGCACGGCCAGCGCCGTGTAGGCCAGCAAAAAGAGGAGGGGTGACCGAGCCGCAACGCGTGGCAATGGCCTTTGCGCGAGCCGTTGAAAAGGGACCAAAAGGAGCTCAAGAAACAGGAGCAGGAAGGCCGCGAACGCCGGCCAAGCGTAGCGATTGCGCCAGAGGTTTACTGTTCCCGATACGCCCTTGGCCGCATCGAGCTCGCGGATGCGCTTGGCGATGTCGGAGATCTCGTCGGAACTGGGTGTGGTGCGGTAATAGGCGCCGCCGGTCTCCCGGGCAATCTGCGTCAGCGTGCCCTCGTCGAGGCGGCTGACGACCGTGCCGCCCTTGGCGTTCTTGTGATAGGTCCCGCTCGCGGCCGGGATCGGCTCGCCGTCCGGGGTGCCGATGCCGATGGCGTAGACGCGCACGCCGGCGGCGGCGGCCTCACGCGCGGCGCCGAGAGGGTCGGACTTGTGGTCCTCGCCGTCGGTGAGAAGGATCACCGCCTTTCCTCCGGGATAGCGGCCGAGCAACGCGACGGAGGTTCTCAGGGCGCTGCCGAGCGCCGTGCCGGGCGTGGGCACCGCTCCGATCTCGAGGGCGCCGAGCAGTTGCTTGGCCGCGTCGGCGTCCTGCGTGAGAGGGCAAACGATCTGCGCGTCGCCTGCGAACGCGACGACGCCGATGCGTTCGCCGCGCAGCTGATCGATGAGCAAGGACAGAGAAGACTTCGCGCGATCGAGGCGGTTGGGCTTGACGTCCGGAGTGAGCATCGACAGCGAGACGTCCACCGCGATGACCGCCTGCCGCGCGTCCGAGCGCGTCTCGACGAGCTCGATGCCGAACTGCGGACCCGCGAGCGCGATCAGTATCAAGGCGAGCCCGGCTAGGCGTATGACGGAAACATTCCGCCGCGCACCCACGATGCTGCGGCCCATCGCGGCGCTCACGCGGCGGCGGCGGATTTCGGCCCAGTGAAGCAGGGCCCAGGCGCCGGGAAGGATCAGAAGCCCCGCGGCGAGCCACGCGCTATAACGAAACATCAGGGCCACCTCAGAAGAGGGCCCGCGCTCAGCGCGGACTCGAGCAGCAGGAGCAGCAGCGCCGCGCCCAGCGGCCAATCATTGAGGTCGCCGACCGCCGCGATCTTCGGCAGGGCCACCTTCGACTTCTCGAGCCGGTCGATCGCGACGAAGATATTCTTGAGTTCGTCGCCGTCCTTGGCGCGGTATGCCTTGCCGTCGGTTAGGCGGGAGATCTCGGTCAATAGTTCCTCGTCAAGATCGTCGGTGACGGGCACCGTCACGCGGCCGTATCGAGGATCGTCGATCGTCATTGAGGAGTCACCCTTGCCCGCGACGCCGATTGAGTACACCTTGATGCCGTAGGACGCCGCGGCCTTCGCGGCCGTCAGCGGGTCGACGACGCCGGTATTGCTTCGGCCATCGGTGAGCAGGATGATGACCTTGCTCTTGGCCGACGAGTCCTTCAGACGCGAGACGGCCGAGGCCAGGCCGTCTCCGAGCGCCGTGCCGTCGGCGCGCGTCATTCCGGCGTTGAGATCATCGAGCCGGCCAAGCAGAGCGTCGTAGTCGAGCGTTAGAGGGCAAAGAGTGAGCGGCGCGCCGCCGAAGGTCGTGAGGCCGATGCGGTCCTGCGCGCGTCCGAGCACGAAGCGTTTCGCAGTCGCTTTCGCGGCGTCGACGCGCGTTGGTTTGAAGTCGACGGCCTTCATCGACATCGAGCTGTCGAGGGAGAGAATGATGTCGATGCCTTCGCCCGCTCCGCCGGCGAATTTAATAATTTTTTGCGGCCGCGCCAGCGCCGCGGCGATCAGACACAGGGCCGACGCGATCAGGACGGCCGGGGCCAGGCGCGCGGCGCGCGCCCGCGGTGACGGCCGGCGCGCGCGAAGACGCTCGCCCGCGGGCAGGGCGAGCTTCCCTCCGCCTGGGCGCCAGACCGCCGCGACGGCCGTTGCGAGCACGGGCAGCGCCAGAAGCAGAAGCCACGGATGAAGGAACCTCATGGTGCCTTCTCCGCGGATGAATAGTCCCGCGGCGTCGTCGCCTTGATCAGGTCGAGGGCGAGGTCGGCGTCGCGCGGACCTTCCTCCGGGCCGGGTTTCCCCTTGGCGAACTTGACGAGATCCGCGCGGGTCAGCAGCTCGCGGACGTTGCCGCCGATCTGCAGATTCCGCGCGCGCGCCTTCACGAGGCGCTCCACCTCGACGCTCGTCATCGCGGTGACGGGCTTGTCGTAGCGGGCCTCGAGGTAAGCGCGCAGGATGTCGGTGAGGCGCAGATAGTAGGCGGCCTGATCATTCTCCCATAGGCCGCAGGCGCGCAGCGCTGCGATCGCGAGGGCGGCGACCTCCTCCGGAGGCAGGGCCGGTGTCTCGGGAAGCGGCGTTCCGTCAGGCGTCAAGCGTCGCGCTTTCCACCGCTTCCAACCGGCCCAGGCGGCCCAGGCGAGGACTGCGGCCGACAGCCAGGGCCAAAGAGCCGGACGGCCTTTGATCGGGCCCTTGATGTCGGAAATGTCCGTATCTCTTGCAAGCGCGGCTTCGCCCACGGCAAAAGAGACGGGCGGCGCGGCGACGGCCTTCCCATCCGGCGATTGGAAGCGGGCGACGAACGATAGTGCGCCGGTTGACAACGGCAATAGGGTCCAGGACCACAGACCGTCTTTTTCGACGGCGGCAACGACAACGACATCGCTCGTGTTGGAACCATCGATATCGGCCTTCAAGCCGGACGGGCCGCCGCGATAAACGACCGAGGCTTCCTCGGCCAGAACGGCAACGGAGGAAGAGGAGACCTGCCATGAGCCCGGCTGCGCGAACGCGGGAAAAACGAACGAAAGATATATCAATGGCAAAACAAACGTCATCGACTTCTCCTTTTCGCTCGCTTGCGGAAGAACGCGAGAAGCGGATCGAGGGAAGGCTTATCTGTCGTCACGGTCACGGCTTCGACGCCGCTCGAGCGGAAAATTTTGTCGAGCTCGGCTCGCCGCACGGCTTCTTCGCGGGAAAACTCCCCGCCGTCACTGCGCAGGTCGAAGACGCCCTCGGCGCCGGTTTCCGGATCGCGCACCGCGACGATGGCGGCGGCCGGAGGAAGGGCGGACTCTAGGGGGTCCTCGACGACGACCGCGATCAAGTCGTGTTTGAGGGCGCAAAGCTTCAGCGCGCGCTCAAAACCCGAGTCACGAAAGTCGGAGATGACGACTACGATGCAGCGGCGCTTGAGCATCCGGGCCAGCCGTTCCAGCGAGGGTCCGATCGCCGTTTTTAGGCCGCGAGGCTCGTAGGCGAGAATCTCGCGGATGACGGCGAGCACATGCCGCCGTCCCTTGCGCGGAGGCAGCCAGCGTTCGAGGCCGTCGGTGAACACGGCGAGCCCGACCTTGTCGTTGTTCTGGAGCGCGGCGAAGGCCAACGCGGCGCCGACTTCCGTCGTGGATTCTCGCTTCAGGCGGTCGGCGGAGCCGAACGACTGCGATCCAGATAAGTCGACGGCGATAATGACGGTGAGCTCGCGCTCCTCGACGTATTGGCGCACGAAGGGCTTGCCGGCGCGGGCGCTGACGTTGCGGTCGATATCGCGGGGGTCGTCGCCCTCTGCGTACTCGCGTACGGAGGCGAACTCCATGCCGCGTCCCTTGAAAATGCTCAGGTAGTCGCCGGAGAAGCTCTCCGAGACGAGGCGGCCGGTGACGATCTCCAACCGGCGGACCTGGGCGAGAATTTCTTGCGGGAGCATATTAGTTTGGGAGTTTGGAGTTTGGTGTCAGGCCTACCGGTATTTGAGTTTGGAGTTTGGTGTCAGGCCTACCGGTATTTGCATTGTTTGTGAGGAATTCCCAGGCCAAACAATGCAAATACCGGTAGGCCTGACACCGTTCCCCCGTTCCCCGTTCCTCCGTTCCCTTCTTCACGGGACTTCGACGGCCTCGAAGACGGCCTTCACGATTTTGTCGCTGTCGATGCCCTCGGCCTCGGCTTCGTAGCTGACGAGGACCCGGTGGCGCAGGACGTCGGGTCCGATCATTTTCACGTCCTCAGGGGTGACGTAGCCGCGGCCATTGATGAATGCGTGGGCCTTTGCGGCCTGCGCCAGGAAGATCGTGGCACGAGGGCTGGCTCCGTAGGCGATCAGATTCTTGTGCGAGGCGAGGCGATGCTTCTCCGGCTCGCGCGTCGCGAAGACGAGATCGACGATGTAGTCCTTAATCTTTTCGTCGAGGTAGATCGAGGCGGCGGCCGTGCGCGCGCGGTTGAGCTGTTCGGGCGTTGTAACGGGCCTTACCGTCGGAGTGGATCCTCCGGCCATGCGTTCGAGGATCGACTTCTCCTCGGCTTTGGTCGGGTAGCCGAGGCGGATCTTCATCATAAAGCGGTCGACCTGCGCCTCGGGCAGCGGGTAGGTTCCCTCCTGCTCGATCGGGTTCTGGGTGGCGAGGACGAGAAACGGGTCGGGCAGTTTGTGGGTCTCGGGGCCGATGGTGACCTGGCGTTCCTGCATCGCCTCAAGCAGGGCGCTCTGCACCTTGGCGGGGGCACGGTTGATCTCGTCAGCGAGGACGAGGTTGGCGAATACCGGGCCTCTGCGCGGCTTGAAGTCGCAGGTTTTAGGATCGAATATTAATGTGCCCGTCAGGTCGGCGGGCAGGAGGTCGGGCGTGAATTGAATGCGTGAGAACGTGGCGGAGATGCAACTTGCCAGGGTCTTGATCGTCAGCGTCTTCGCGAGGCCCGGGACGCCTTCGAGCAGGACGTGGCCGCCGGCGACGAGCGCGGCGAGGATGCGGTCGAGCGTCTCATCCTGGCCGATGATGACCTTCGCGATCTC
>JBBTJN010000050.1:0-39323 GCA_038059415.1 Elusimicrobiota bacterium
CGATGATCTTGATCTTCGGGTTCTGTTCCTTAAGATACTTGCCCACGCCGGAGACGGTGCCGCCCGTTCCCATGCCGGCGACGAAGTGCGTGATCTTGCCTTCGCTGTCCGTCCATATCTCGGGGCCGGTCGTGCGGTAGTGCGCCGCGGGATTCTCCGGGTTCTCATACTGGTTCGGATGGTACGCGCCCGGAATCTCCGCGGTCATCTTATCGGCGACGGAGTAGTAGGAGCGAGGATCGGCAGGCTCGACATTCGTCGGGCACACGATGACCTCGGCTCCGAGGGCTTTGAGCAGATTGATCTTCTCGCGTGACTGCTTGTCGGTGATCGTGAAGATCAGCTTGTAGCCGCGCAGGGCCGCGACGAGCGCCAAGCCGATGCCGGTGTTGCCCGAAGTGCCCTCGACGATAGTGCCGCCGGGCTTAAGCAGGCCTTTACGTTCGGCGTCGTCGATCATCGCCACGCCGATGCGGTCCTTGACCGAGCCGCCGGGGTTCATGAACTCGGCCTTCACGTATATCTTGGGCTTGAGGCCCTTCGCCAGGCGATTGATGCGTATGAGCGGCGTGTTGCCGACGGCTTCGAGCACGTTTTCGCAGCGCATGATTCTCCTAGACCTCTCGCCGTCCCGACAGAGCATAAGACAACGTGCGCTCGTCGAGGTAGTCGAGGTCGCCCCCCAGCGGCACGCCGTGAGCGATGCGCGTGACCTTGACCGGGAACGGCGTTAAAATTTCAGCAAGATACAGGGCGGTCGCTTCGCCCTCGGTGTCGGGGTCGGTGGCGAGCACGATCTCCTGCACGCCGCCGACGCGCACGCGCTCAACGAGTTCCTTCGCTTTGATGCGGTCGGGGCCGATGCCGTCGAGCGGGGACAGCGCGCCGTGGAGGACATGATAAAGTCCGTTGAAGGCGCGCGAGCGTTCGAGCGCGGCCAGGTCTTGGGTTTCCTCGACGACGCAGATGAGACTCGCGTCGCGCGCGGGATCCGAACACAGGCGGCAAATTTCCTTGTCGGTGAAATCGCCGCAACGCGCGCATAGGCGCATCGTGGCCTTCGCCTCACGAAGCGCATCGACGAAGCCTTCGACTTCGGTGCGCGGCGCGCGCAGCAGGTGGATCGCGAAGCGCTCGGCCTGCTTGGGCCCGACGCCAGGGAGGCGCTTCAACGCTCCAATCAGACGTTCGAAAGCTTTCATGGCTGGGATTTTTTGATGATGCGCGCCTTGCCGCCGAACACGCCCTCGGCGTTTTTTAAACCGCCAAAGGCGCCGCCGGCCCCGCCGCCAGAAGCTCCCTCGCCTATGTCCTTCCAGCGCGTGCCGGGAGGGGCGTCCGCGGCGGCCGCGGGCTCGGGCATGGAACGATCCACGATGTCTCCCGCCGGAGCGGCGTCGGCCGCCCCAAGCTCAAGTTCGAGCGCAACCGGGCGTCCAGCCAAGCGCGCGAGCGCGGCCTCAAGCACCGCCGTCGAACGCTTCGCGATGTCGAGATCGTAGGCCTTCGCGAACCGGATCAGGTAGCCGCCGCCGGGCTTGGACTCTCCTCGACCCTTCTCCAGGGCGGAGCCGAGCGTTATCTTCTCCTTGGAGACGGCCTCGACGAGAGCGGGCCACGAGATGGTCACTTCGGACGGCGAGGACGCGGCCGCGATCAGCAACGGCGCGCCGCCTCCTGCGGCGAGCCTCTTCTCGAGCGCCTCAAGGCGCGCGACCCAGGCGCCGAGATCGTGCGCGGCCTCGAGCGCGGAGAACAGCCCCAGCTCGAGAGAGAGACGGGGCGAATCACCGTAGCGAAGTTCCTCCAGCGCGCGATTGAGGCGCTTCAGGAGGAAGCCAAGGCCGTCGCTCGACGCGCCCGCAAGCGCCTCGGCCCACGGCGCTTCGACAGGTTCCCCCGCGCCGAGCTTAACGAGGTACACGCCTTCGATCGCCGCGCGCAGGTCCTTGAGCAGCTGCGCGGGCTCCACGCCTTCCTCATAGATCTTCTTAAGCCAGCCCGCCAACGCCTTCGGGTCACGCGCGAGCAAAGCGCCTGCGACGCCGATCAGCAGGTCCTGCGGCACGAAGCCGAACATCTCGCGCACGCTGTTAAGGTCGATGCGGCCGGGAGCCGCGCAGCGGCACTGGTCGAGCAGGCTGATCGCGTCGCGAAGCGACCCTTCCGCCGCCCGCGCCAACAGGGCCAACGCCTCCGGCTCCACGGAGATTTTTTCATTCTTGGCGATCCCCGCCAGGTACTCAGCCAGCGGCTGCGGACCCACGGGACGGAATTTGAAGCGCTGGCAGCGCGAGGCGATAGTCGATGGAATCTTGTGCGCCTCGGTCGTAGCGAGGACAAACACGACGTGCGGCGGCGGCTCCTCGATGGTCTTGAGCAGGGCGTTGAACGCCGAATTCGAGAGCATATGCGCCTCGTCGATGATGAATACCTTGTAGCGATCGCGCGTCGGGGCGAGCGCGACGGTCTCGATGATCACCTCGCGTACGTCGTCGACTCCGGTGTGCGACGCGGCGTCCATCTCTAGCACGTCGAGGCTCGAGGACAGCGCGATCTCGCGGCAGGATACGCACTCGTCGCAGGGCGTCGAGTTCGGGCCCTTTTCGCAGTTGAGAGCCTTTGCGAGAATGCGCGCCGAGGTGGTCTTGCCGCAACCGCGCGGACCCGTGAACAGATAGGCGTGATGGATGCGCTTGGCCGTCAGCGCGTTGGAGAGGGTCCGGGAGACGGCGGGCTGGCCGACGAGTTCCGCGAAGCCCCGGGGACGATATTTACGGGCAAGAACCTGGTGGGCCTCTTTGCTCTTGCTCACGACTTGTCCCCGCCCTCGAGGCTGATGCCACCCGGGCCCTGGGCGATAAGATTAAGGAGCCCGCCCAGGATCGCGAGGTTTTTCAGGAGATGAATGCGCTGATCGGGGGCGGCGTGGAATATCCAGGTCGCCGCGACGAGGAAGGCGGCGAGGCCCGCCGCGCCCCAGCGGGTCTTGTAGCCAAGGATGAGCGCCACGGCCCCGAACGATTCCACGAGAATCGCCCCGACGCAAAAAACGTTGGCGAACGGCATGCCGTGGGAATCCATAAACAGCAAGGTCCCGTCGAAGTTGGTGATCTTTCCAAACGCCGATGCGAGAAAAATGATGGCCACAAACGAACGGCCTGCGAGGGCCAACACGTCATCAATGTCCACCCGACCATGTTAACAAAGAAAACGACCGGTGTCAGGTGGGGTTTTCCGCTATACTAAGGTCAATGCTCCGGGCGATCTTCGCCGTCCTCTTGCTCGCGCCCGCCTTTCCGGCGGTCGCCCTCGACAACCCAGCCCCCACGTTGTGGCAGGAACGGTTCTTTTGGGACGCTTTATTGACCGCGCGGGACAGGCTCGCCCGACAGCAAAGCGACCCCATGATGATCCCGGTGATGAAGGCCATCGCCGGGCAGTTCGCCCAGCAAGTGGCGAACCTGACTCAGATCCATCTCTACGTGAAGGCCCAGGGCGACAACCTCCGCTACGCCTACGCCCAGCCCGACCCCCAGCCGAGCCTCGACACGATCATCAACAACTTCGAAACGCTGACTACGGGCTGCGACCAGGTGCGCCAGAACCTGTACTACCTGACCGCCCGCCAGCGCATCGCGAGCTCGCAGGCGCTCCCCGATCCGGAGATGTACCAGACCGGGCTGCTGATCCTCGGTCAAGTTCAGCAGTTGCAGTTGACGCTGAACGCTTTATACACCGACATGAGCATGGTGCGCGTCCTCGTCGTCGCCAATAACTGGGCCAACGACAAGAATTTCAGCCAGAAAACCGAGGAGCTCATGCGCAGCGTCGTACGTGTGCAGGATTCCGTGTTCGCGGCGTACAACGCGGGCTACGAGCTGGCGATGCGATGTCGATAACGGCGACCGCCGTCGTCCTTGCGGTCGTGCAGACCGTGACCTTCGCGACGAAGGACGGCTGGACGATCGCGGCGGACTATCGCCCTGCTTCCCAGGGGAACGCAACCGTGGTCCTCGCGCACGGAGTCGGAAGCTCGGGCGGCGAGTGGGCGCTCTTTTGCGCGGCCCTGGCGGCCGAGGGCGTCGGCACGTTGGCGCTCGACCTGCGCGGCCATGCCGGAAGCCGCCTCGGCCCCCAGGGCTCAACGGACTTCACGGGCTTCGACGCCCGGGGCGCCTGGCCCGCCGCCGCCGAGGATCTGCGCGCCGCGGCCGTCTGGCTTAAATCCCGGGGCGTGCCCAACGAACGCATCGCTTTCGGCGGAGCCTCGATCGGGGCCAACCTCGCTTCGGTCGTCGCCGCCGGGCGCAAAACGGCGCCGTTTCTGCTGCTGCTCTCCCCCGCGGGCAACTACCGCGGCGTCGCGCTCAAGACGCGCAAGGGACTCAAGACCTTCGCCGCCGCCGCTCCGGACGACGGCTACGCGTTCGTCGGCGTGACGGCACTTGAGGCAAGCAAAGCCGCGACCGTTCTCTACGCTCCGGGCGGCCACGGCGTGCAGATGTTCGCGGATCCCGCGACCTTCAAGAGCATCGTCGCCTGGACCGTAAAATCGTCGCGCTAGCGGCGCTCTCTCTGCTACTCTATACCCTGCGGATTAATCTCGATACTACGGAGTCCACGATGGCGAACCTGAACAAAGTCATGCTGATCGGCCGTCTCACCCGCGATCCGGAAATCAAAACCTTCAGCACCGGCGGCAAGGTCGCCAACATCGGTTTTGCCGTCAACAACCGCAGGAAGAACAAGCAGAGCGGAGAATGGGAAGACGTGCCCGTCTGGATCGACTTAAAGGTGTTCAACCGCGAAACCGGACGCAAGATGGCCGACCTCGTCGAGTCGTCCCTGAAGAAGGGCCAGCAGATATACGTCGAAGGCCACCTCGTCCTCGAGGAGTGGGCCGGCAAAGAGGACGGGAAGAAGGCGTCGAAGATGGTCGTGATCGTCGACGACTTCCAGTTCCTGGAGAAACGCGAAGGCGGCCCGGGCGGCGGCATGAGCCGGCCCGCGAGCGCCGCGACGAAGCCCTCGGGCGGCGACACAATCGAAGAAGTCCCGTTTTAGCCTCCGCTTACGCGGAGGCGGGAGCGGGCCGGCGCGAGGCGATCAGGCTGTCGACGCGCACGGCGAAGCTCTCGTCCTGCTCGAGGACATGGCGGAAGGATTCCTGGGGAATCATGAGAACGACCGTGCCATTGTCGGAGGCCTTGATCGTGGTGCCCGCGGTGCCCCGCTCGGCGATGGACATCTCGCCGAACACCTCGCCCATGCCGAGTTCGGCGACGCGGACCATGGTTTTGTTCGTCGATTTGACGTAGACGCCGACCTTGCCGGAGACGACGACATGCAGCCCGTCGACGGTCGCGCCCTTAAAGAAGATGGTCTGCCCCGCGTTGTACGGAAGCAGAACGGAAGATTCCGCCAAAACGGCCAGGTTTCCCGCGTTCACGCCGGCGAACAACGACACCTGCTCGCGCAGAAAGGTCAGGGCGTCCATGTTCATACCTTAACAAAAGAGACGCGCCTCTTTGTTAAACTTATCGCGTGAGCGATCCAGGACGTTTATTCATGTTCGGCGTGTACGGCCTCAAGCCGTCGCGCCAAACGGTGTCCCTGTTCAAGTCCACGCAAGCGACCGGCGTCCTCCTGCTCGCGCGCAACATCGAGACGCCCGCGCAGACCAAGGCCTATGCGGCCGAGCTCGAGCAGCGCCTTGGCCGGCCCCTGCTCATCGCGATCGACCACGAGGGCGGCTGGGTTCTCCGCTTTAAAAGCGGCGTCACTCCGTTTCCCGGCAACGCCGCCTTGGGCCGCGCTCGCGATCCCAAGCTCGCATATGCCGTCGGCCGTCAGATGGCGCGCGAGTTGGCGCCGCTTGGCATCCGCATGAACCTCGCGCCCGTGCTCGACGTGGCGACGAAGAACTACAACCCCGGCATCGGCATTCGATCCTTCGGATCAAATCCAATTTTGGCGGGACGCCTCGGCGCCGCCTTTATTCGCGGGATGCAGGACAACGGCGTGTCCGCGTGCGCAAAGCACTTCCCCGGAAAGGGCGCGGCGACCGTGGACGCGCACACCGATCTGCCGACGATCAAGCTGCCTCGCGCCGCGTTCTCGCGTACGCACCTGGCCCCCTTTCGCGCCGCCTGCGCCGCGGGCGTGGACGCGGTGATGACCTCGCATGTCCGCTACCCCTCTCTGGACGCCGAGCCGGGGACGTTTTCTAAAAAAATAGTGCGCGACATCCTGCGCGGCGAACTCGCCTACGACGGACTCGTCGTCAGCGACGACCTGTGCATGGGCGCCATCACCAAGCGTCGGCCGGTCGCCGAGGCCGCGCTCAAATGCCTCGACGCGGGCCACGACGTGCTGATGATCGCGCACGACCTCCAGGGCATGGCCGACTCGGTCGATCTTCTGCGCGAGGCCGGAGCACCCGAGGAAAATCTGGCCGCCGCGGACGCGCGCATCACCCGACTGCTCCACCGGCGCAAGGCGCCCGCAGCCGAACTCGCCGAGGGCGCCAAGCTGTCCTCCTTAATCGCGAACAGGGCCGTTGTCGTCGCGCGGCAGGGTGAAACCCTCCTGCCCATTCCCCTTTCCCCGAAAACGCTCGTGGTGATCCCCGACTTCAAGGAGGTGCGCGAGCTCTTCACCTTCGAGGGCGGCCCCGCCAGCCCCGAGGTCCTTGCGCGCCGCCTGGCGCCCGGCTGCTCATTTGCGCGCGCGCCGATCTCAACTACGAACCTCGGCCGTCTGCCCGAACTCGCGAAACGGGCTGGACACGTGGTTTTCATTTCTTTCGAGGCCCGGCGCTTCCCAGGCCAGGCCGCCGCTTTGCGGCTGCTCGCCAAGACGGCCGCCGCCAAAACCGCCGCCGTCTTGGTTCGATCGTCCTGGGACCTCGACCTATGCCCTCGGATGATGACCGTCCTGGACGCCGCCGGCTACCGCCTCGTCAGCCTCGAGGCGGCGCTGTCCCGGACTTTGTCCCGGAGAAAATAATGATCACGTTCATCCTCGCCGCTCTGCTCCTGCCCGCGCCGACTCGGGCGGCCGAGACGCCGCCCGCCGCGCCCATCGCCGCGGCGAGCGTGACCGTCCTGAAGGATCGTTTCATCGAGGCCACCAATGCCGCGGAGCGGACCGCGGCCCTCGATCAGATCGCCCGGACCGCGCCCGTCTCGGGCCAGGACGTGGCCCATCTGTTCGATTTGTTCTCACGATTCTCAGACACATTCACGCGCAACTCGGTGATGACCTCGCTCGCCCTCATCGCGCCCGGCAGTCCGCAGCTTGAGCCTCTATTCCTGACCTACCTGCGCCAGCCCGAGCCCGAGGCCCAGCTCTTCGGCATTAACGGGGCCTTTCGCCTGCGCTCACGAGCCGCTTTACCCATGATCCGCGCCATCGCCGAGCGCAAGTTCGGCGCAAGCAGCCTCACCGAAAACAACATGATGTCGGAACGCAACTCCTGGTGGACCCAATATGAGGCGCTCTCCGTGCTCGCGCAATGGGAGCCCCAGAAATCACAGTCCCTGCTCGAGAGCAAGGGCCGGGAAAGCGCCAAGGTCGGCACTTTGCTCGGACGCTATTACTGGAAGCAGACCTTGCCCCATCTGCACGACTGGAGCAGCTCGGACGATTTGATCGCGAGCGAGCGAGCGGCGCTTGCGGTCGCGGCCCCGATCGACTTCGCGGACGCGCGCGCGACCCGCGCCCAGATGCTGGCTTTGCTCCGCAACCCGAAGACCGACGCGGAGATCCGCCACCACTTGGCCCTCAAGATAGGAGTCTCCTCCACCGACGAGGAAGCTGCGGCGCTCGTGCTCGAGCACGACTCCTCCAAAGACGACGCTGAGCGCCTGTTCTGGGCCGCCGCGGTCTTCAGCACACGCAGCCCCAAGATCATCCCCCTGCTCGTCCGGTACGCCCGGCAAACCGGCGATGACACGCTGCGCAAGGGCGCGACCGCCCAGCTCATCGACATGATCGGCGATACCGAGGCACGCAGCCTCATCGATCCCGAAAAAAAGAAGTAAAATAAGCCCCATGGCAGCCTTATTCTGGTGGGTCGCAGGCTTATGCGTCGTCCTCCTGGCCGCCCTCTCCCTGGCGCTTCGCCGGATCTATTCCTCAGAAGCATCTCGGCCCGAGCGCGTCCCCGTGCCGGCGCACGCGCCCGAGGGCTGGAGCAAGCTCGACGAGCTCTTGAGCATGCTGCTCGCTCTCCAGGAGCACGGCGTGTCCCACTCGGAGGCCATCTCACGCGAAGAGTTCGGCCGCGCGGTCCTCGACTGCGCCTGCCAGCTCATGAAGTGCGACCGCGGCTCGGTCATGAACTGGAATGAGAAAGAGGGCTGCCTTAAGATCGTCGCCGTGCGTAGCCCTCTCACCGGAAACGCGCAGAAGCTCTTTCTCAAGCCGGGGGAGGGCGTCGCGGGCAAAGCCTTCGCCTCCGGCCAGCCGATCTTCGTCGCCGCCCCGGCCAACGACCCGCGCTACCTCAAGCCCGCGACGGGCGACATCGAGCCCTTCGTCTCCATCCCCCTCCTCGTCAAGGGCAAACCGATCGGCGTACTCAATCTTCACGCAAAGGTCGGCGCGGAGCCCTTCAGCGACTATAACGTCAAGTTTCTCGGCATCCTCGCCGGCGAGGCCGCGGTCATGCTCCACAACATGGACATGCTCGACAACCTCCAGATCTTCTACCTGGAGATGGTCCAGACTTTGGCCCGCGCCGTGGACTCCAAGGACGCCTACACGGCCGAGCACTCCGACCGCGCTCGCGTGAAGGCCCGCCGCGTCGCCCAGGAGATGGGCCTGTCCGACCCGATGGTGCGCCATGTTGAGTACGCGGCGCTCCTGCACGACATCGGCAAGATCGGCATCGACGAGGCGATCCTCCTCAAGCCGGGCAAGCTCACGCCCGAGGAATACGAGGAGATGAAGAAGCATCCGATCATCGGCCACCAAATTCTAGCGCCCGTGAAGTACCTCGGCCCCGTGGCCCAGATGGTGCTGTACCACCAGGAATGGTTCGACGGCCGCGGCTACCCCGAAGGCCTCAAGGGCGAGCAGATCCCGCTCGGCTCACGCATCGTCGCCTGCCTCGATGCCTGGGACGCGATGATGAGCGACCGCCCCTACCGCAAGGCGCTCGACCGCGACGTCGCTCTCAGCGAGCTGAAAAAGGGAGCGGGAACGCAGTTCGACCCCAAGGTCGTCGAGACCTTCCTGCGTCTCGAGCTGTCCGAATGGTCGTGCAAGCCGGCGGCGCACTGATGCTGTTCGTGGTCCCCACGCCGCTCGGAAATTTAGAGGACATGACGGCGCGAGCGCTCCGAACTTTAAAGGACTCGAAAATAATTTTTTGCGAGGACACCCGCCGGACCCGAAACCTGATGAGCCATTTCGGTTTGGGCGTGCCGCTCGAAAGATACGACGAGAACGACCCGCGTTCGGTGGACAAACTGCTGGAACGAGTCCGCCGAGGCGACGCGGTCTCGTTGGTTTCTGACGGCGGATTACCCGGCGTGTCGGATCCCGGCCGCAAGGCGGTCGCCGCAGCGCGAAGAGAAGGTTTGCCCGTGACCGCTTTGCCCGGCCCCTGCGCCGTCGCGACCGCGGTCGCCGGCTCCGGTTTGCCCGGAGACTCTTTTATCTTTTTAGGTTTTTTATCGAGAACGCCGTCCAAGCGCCGCAAGGCGCTTGAAGCTTCAAAGATCTTCAACCGCACGATCGTTCTCTACGAATCTCCTTTTCGCGTCCTTGAATTGCTCGATGACGTCATTATGGCCGTCGGAGCGGACGCCCAAGTCGTCGCCGTTCGCGAGTTGTCTAAAATCCACGAGGAATGGATCCGGGGAACAGCCGCCGACGTCCGCGACAACGTCGCCTCCCGCGCCGAAATCCTCGGTGAGTTCGTGATCGTGCTTCATCCGGACCCGGAGCCCTCCCATGCTTGAGGCCCTCTCCGTGTCCGCCGCCGACGCGGCCAAAGCCGGCGCCGCCGGCAAGGGCTGCAAGCTCGTCGCCTTCCCGACCGAGTCCTGCTACGCCATCGGCTCGACGGGCCTGATCAAGGCCGCTACTCGCCGCATTCTTCAGGTCAAAGGGCGGCCCTCTTTAAAACCATTCGCCGTCATGGTGCATTCGACCGAGGCCGCCAAAACCTGGGTCGAGTGGACGCCGCTCGCCGCGGCGCTCGCCGCCAAGTTCTGGCCCGGCCCTCTCCTGCTCCTTCTCAAGCCGACGGCTCAAGGCCGCCTGCTCACCTTCCCCGAATACCCGACCGTGGCCATCCGCGTGCCCGCGCACGCCGCCGCGCGCGCGCTGATCGCGTCCTCTGGCGTACCGTGGATTTATACCAGCGCCAACAAATCGGGGAAACCGGCGCAGTTGACCGCCGCCGGCGTCGCGGCCGAATTCGGCGCGGACATCGACCTGATCATCGACGGCGGGACCGTGCCGAACGGCGACCCTACCTTGGTCGACGCGAGCGGCGAGAAGCCGCGAATCATCCGCCTGGGATTAATCCGTGCGGAGTCGATTCAGGAGGCGCCGGCGCCATGACCCGATCCGTATTGTTCGTCTGCACGGGAAACACATGCCGTTCGCCCATGGCCGAATATTTCTTCGTTCAACTTTCCCGTGAAGCCGGTCTTCCGTGCGCCGTCTCATCGGCCGGCACTCAAGCCGCGATCGGCATGCCTCTCTCGAGCGGCGCGGCCGCGGTGTTCGCCGCACGCGGCATCGGACCCGTCTCTCACCGCGCCCGCCGCGCCTGCAAGACGCTCCTCGACCAGGCCGACGCCGTGTACGTGATGGAGCGCGCTCATCGCGATGACCTCGCCTCCCGCTTTCCCGAGTCCGCCGCCAAGATCGCCGTCCTCCGCGAAGCCGCCGGCCTCATGCCCGTCGACGTCGAAGACCCCGCCGAAACCGACGCCGCGCGATACCAATCCTGCGCCTCCTCGATCGAGGAAGCGCTCAAAATCATCGTTCTTAGGGAGAGAGCATTTCATGCCCCGAACCCTCGCTGAGCAGGACCCCGAAGTTTACGCGGCGATCGAGAACGAAGCTCGCCGCCAGTGCGACAACCTCGAACTGATCGCCTCGGAGAACTACACGTCCGAGGCCGTGCTCGAGGCCCAGGGCTCCCTGCTGACGAACAAGTACGCCGAGGGCTACCCGGGCAAGCGCTACTATGGCGGCTGCGAATACGTGGACCAGGCGGAGGCGCTTGCGATCAGCCGCGCGAAGAAGCTCTTCGACGCTGAGCACGCCAATGTCCAGCCGCACTCCGGCTCGCAGGCCAACATGGCCATGTACCTGAGCATCCTCAATCCCGGCGACACTGTGATGGGCCTCAACCTCGACCACGGCGGCCACCTCACGCACGGCCACCCGATGAACTTCTCGGGCAAGTACTATAAGATCGTCCCCATCAATGTACGCCGGGACGACGAACTCATTGATTACGACAAGGCCGCACAGGACGCCCGCGAGCGGAAGCCTAAGCTCATCTTCATGGGCGCCTCGAACTACTCTCGCGTCATCGACTGGACGCGCCTCAAAAAGATCGCCGACGAGGTCGGGGCCCTCTTCGCCGCCGACATAGCCCACTACGCGGGCCTCATCGCCGCGGGCGTCTACCCTTCTCCCGTAGGCCTGACCGACTTTACAACCACGACGACGCATAAGACCTTGCGTGGGCCGCGGGGCGGGATGGTGCTGTGCAAGATCGCCCACGCCGCGGCCTTGGACAAGATGGTCTTCCCGGGAGTGCAGGGCGGGCCGCTGATGCACGTGGTCGCGGCCAAGGCCGTCTGCTTCGGCGAGGCGCTGCGCCCCGAGTTCAAGCGGTACCAGACCCAGGTCGTCGCTAACGCCCGGCGCCTGTCGAGGTCCTTGGCCGAGAGGGGCTTCCGCATTGTGGCGGGCGGGACGGACTGCCATCTCTTCTCGCTGGACCTTCGCCCCAAGAACGCCACGGGCAAGGAGGCCGAGGCGGCGCTCGACACGGCCGGGATCACCGTCAACAAGAACATGATCCCCTACGATCCGCAGAAGCCCTTTGTCACCTCCGGCGTGCGCATCGGCACGCCCGCGCTCACAACGCGCGGGATGGGCGAAGCTGAGATGGATGAGGTCGCCTCGCTCATCGACGAAGCGCTCAAGGTCCGCGCCGACGACGCCGGCCTCAAGCGCGTCAAGGGGGCGGTCGCCTCCCTTTCCCGCCGCTTCCCGATCTACCCCACGATCATGGGAAAGCTGTCGACTGCATAATGATCGCGCAAATCCTGATCGCCGACGACGATCCAGACATCACCGGGCTCCTGAGCGACTACCTGTCGAACAGGGGCAACCGGGTGATCGTCGCCAACGACGGCTATCAGCTCGCGGAGAAGGCCGGCGAGCACCGGCCACACCTGATCATCGCCGACATCCAAATGCCCGGCGCGTACGGCTCCTCCGCGTACCTGGTTCTTCAGAATGATGCCGCCACGAAAAATATTCCGGTGATCTTCATGTCGGGGCATGCGCGCACGAAGATCGAAAAGCTTCTTCCCAATGACCCCAAGACCCGCTTCATACAAAAACCACTGGATCTCGGCGCCCTGTACGCTCTGATCACGGAACTTCTGCCCTTGGGAGGGTATTGCCCTTGAAGAAAACCATCAAGCCTTACGCGAAAGTCGGCGTAATCGGAGGCAGCGGCCTCTACTCCTCCGACGCGCTCATCAATGCCCGCGAACTGCGGCTGAAGACGCCTTTCGGCGCCCATTCCGGCCCGATCGTCCTCGGCGACCTCGAGGGCATTCCCTGCGCGTTCCTCCCCCGGCACGGCAAGGGGCATGTAGTCACTCCGACCGAGATCAACCAGCGCGCCAACATGTGGGCGCTGAAATCCCTCGGTGTCGAACGCGTGCTTGCCTTCAGTTCCGTCGGCTCCCTCAAGGAGGAGTTGCCGCCCCGCACCTTCGTGTTCCCCGACCAACTCGTGGACCGCACCAAGGACCGGGTGCAGACCTTCTTCGGAAACGGCCTGGTCGCGCACATCTCTCTGAACCCGCCGTTCGCGCCGGGGCAGAACCGGATCGTCTTCGACTGCGCGCAGGAGCTCGGCATCAACTCCGTGCTCGGCGGCATCTATTGCTGCATGGAAGGCCCCGCGTTCTCGACGAAGGCGGAATCCGAGATGCACCGCTCCTTTGGATGGTCACTGATCGGTATGACGGCCGCCACCGAAGCCAAGCTCGCTCGCGAGGCCGAGTTCATCTATTCGCAGGTCGCCATGGTCACCGACTACGACTGCTGGAAGGAGGGCGAGGAGGTCCACACCGCGATGGTCGTAGCCAACCTCCACGCGAACTCGGCCAACGCGCAGAAGCTGATGCGTCTGGCCGTTGCGCGCATCGCCAAAGCGCCGCTCGAGCCCGCGTTTTCCGAAGCCCTCAAGGGGGCCATCTTCACCGCCCCCGAGGCCCGCAACAAAACGACGCTCAAGAAGCTCGATATCCTCGTTAGGAAATACATCTGATGGTGAAGCCCCCTAAAGCTGAGATCGACCGCCTCATCGAAGTCGCCATCCAGGCGCAGAAGCGCGCCTACTGCCCCTACTCGCGCTATTACGTCGGCGCGGCGGTCCTCACCGAGGGCGGCCGCGTATTCCCCGGCTGTAACGTGGAAAACGCGAGCTACGGCCTCGCGATGTGCGCCGAGCGCGCCGCGATCTACCACGCGGTCGCCAGCGGCCACGACTCGATTCGGGCTGTCGCCGTCGTCGGCGCCGCAGCCAAGCCCTGCGGCGCCTGTCGCCAGGTCATGTACGAGTTCAGCGCCAAGGACACCGACATTTACCTCGTGGACCTGAACCCGACGACCGGCCGCCGCCGCGTCTACAAGACCACGGTCTACAAGCTCCTGCCTCTCGCCTTCGACCCGCTCGCATCGGGCCTGCTGCCCGCCAATCCGCGAAATCTCTTGCGGCGCAAAGCCGTCAAGACCAAGAGGAAATAATCATGGACGCCTCCCGCATTAAAGACGTCTCCGACTGGATGAAGACCGTCGACCTCGCTGAGGTCGTCTACCGCAAGAACGGGACGGGTTTCTCCCTGACGGCCTTGGGCGCCCATGATCCGGCCCAACTCTCGGCGCCGGCAATGCCCCCGGGCCGCTTCATCCCGATCGCAAGCGACGGCGTCGGGGTCTTCCAGTGGAGCGAGCCCGGCAAGGCGCGCAAGACCGAGGAAGGGACCGAAATCGCGACGGGCGACATTATCGGCGTGATCGTGACGGGCGCGGGCGCCTCCAAGCCCATCGCCGCCGCGCACGCCGGCCGCGTGGCCAAGATTTTCATCGACGCCGGCCAGGCCGTGGAGTACGGACAACCGCTTCTCCTCCTCGAGAGCCGCTAGATGCGACGAGCCCGAAGGATTGAGTTCTAGAATGGCCTCCTCCGCGATCTTATGCACGAACTGCGGCGCCGCCTCGGCGGCACCGCTCTTGCAGTGCGCCAAGTGCGGCGGCAAGAACGCACGCGTCTGCGCCGGGTGCGGCTTCCACAACTCGCTCGCCAAGAACTACTGCGACAAATGCGGAAACCCGATCGCGGACCACGCAGCCTCCGTAGCGCCGCCGCCCCCGACGGCCGTCCCGGATGCACCCAAGTCCGAGATTCCGGTGACGGCCGTCAAGCACGGCTTGAAGGGGCCTCTCGGAAAGGACGCCTCGCCGTCTCCGGCCGTGCCGCCGCCCGTCGCGCTCCCACCCGCCAAGCTGATGGCGGTGGAACCCGGCGCGGCGATGGACGCCGTACCCCTTCCCGTTGCGGGACGGCAGGATCCCGAAGGGTTCGCGTCACCCTCCGTCTCCAACGACCCCTGGTCCTCCGTGGCGCCGCTGCGGACAGATGCCATCCCGAAACGGCTGCGCTGGATCGTAGCGTCGGCGCTGCGGCGCGCCATCACCGTCGCCGCCGCCACCGCCGCCATCATCGCATCCCTCGTCACCATCTGGTACGTGACCGAGAACGATAATCCCACGAACGCCTCCCAGCGCGCCGCCGTCCAGTACCTTGAGGCCCTGCGTACGCGCGACTACGCCGCAGCCTACTCCCAGTTCTCGCATTCAGCCAAAGCACGCTGCACGCTCGATGAGTTTGCGGCGTCCCGAGACACCTCCACATGGACCTGGTCCGATCTACGCGTAGACCACCTGGAACCGGGCGCCGTGCTCTTCGCTTACGAATTCACGATTGCGGACATGCCCCCGCGCACCGACCGCGTCTTGTTCGTCGAGGAGAACGGGAAGTGGGTCCGCCCCTACACCTGGGTGCTGATGCAAAAAACAGAAGATGCCTTCAAAAAAAATGACGCGGACATGGGCCTCAGCCTCGCCCAGGCCGCAGCCGAGATCGACCCGCGCGACCCCATGGCCCGCAGTTATCTCTGCGAGGCTGCCTACTACCGGAAGTCACCGATGGACACCGAGCGCCAATGCCTGGCCGCGATCGAGCTCTCGCGCGTGTATCCGTCGAACCTGACGCTCCAGAGCCTCTACCACCTGCATGCGATCCTCGCCGACACCTACAAGAACGCGCTCCAAAAGCCCGATCTCGCTCTCGATCATTTCACCCAGATGCTGGCCTTCCCAAACATCTCGCCCGCCGACCAGTGCGATATTCTGCTCGCACGCTGCGAGGCGTACATCACTCTCAGCCGGCCCGGTGAGGCGGTGGCCGACGCGAACCGCGCCGGACAGCTATGCGTCCATCCTAAGGATTTCGCCTACATCGCGGAGATCCGCCGCAAACTCAACGTCCCCAATCAATGAGGATAACCCGTGTTTAAGAAAATCCTGATCGCCAACCGCTCCGAGATCGCCGTGCGCGTGATCCGTGCCGCGCAAGAGCTCGGCATCAAGACCGTTGCCGTCTACTCCGAGGCCGACCGCGAATCGCGTCACGTCGCGATGGCCGACGAAGCCGTCTGCATCGGCCCCGGCCCCTCAAAGCTCTCCTACCTCGACCTGGAAGCCGTCCTCTCCGCCGCGAAGATCACCGGCGCCGATGCCGTTCACCCGGGATATGGATTCTTGTCGGAAAACGCGGACTTCTCCGAGCTGTGCGCCAAGCGCAACCTCACCTTCATCGGACCGCCCCCCGCCGCGAGCCGCAAGCTCGGCTTTAAGAGCGCGGGCAAGGCCGTGGCCCTCGCCGCGAACGTGCCCGTAGTCCCTGGAACGGACGGCGACATCACGACCGACGTCTCCAAAGAGGTGGCCGAGATCGGCTATCCCGTTCTCATCAAGGCCTCCGCCGGCGGCGGCGGCAAAGGCATGCGCATCGTCCGCACACCCGCGCAGCTCAAGCCCCAGCTTGAAGCCGCCGCGGTCGAGGCCAAGGCCTCCTTCGGCGACGGCTCGGTATTCATCGAGAAGCTGCTGGAACACCCTCGGCACGTCGAAATCCAAATCATCGCCGACGCCCATGGGAATGTCGTCGCCTTCCCCGAGCGCGACTGCACGGTCCAGCGCCGACACCAGAAACTCGTCGAGGAATCCCCCTCGCCGGCACTGACCCCCGAGATCCGCCGCGACATGCAGGCCGCCGCCATTCGACTGGCCAAGGCCGCGTCCTATCAGAACGTCGGCACCGTTGAGTTTCTCTTCCAGGACGGGAAGTTCTACTTCATCGAGGTCAACGCCCGCCTGCAGGTCGAGCACCCGGTGACCGAGGCCGTCGCGGGCGTGGACCTCATGGAGCTAATGATCCGCGTCGCCGCCGGTGAAAAACTCCCATTTGGACAGGAGCGCGCCAGCGAAATTCGCTGCCACGCAATCGAGCACCGCATTAACGCCGAGGACCCGGACGACAACTTCATGCCCTGCCCGGGCAAGATCGAGAGCATCGAGCTTCCCGGCGGCGCGGGTGTGCGCGTGGACACCCACGTCTACGCCGGCTACACGATTCCCAGCTATTACGACAGCATGATCGCCAAGCTCATCATCAGCGCCGGAGACCGGCCCAGCGCGCTGCGCCGCTCCTTGCGCGCCCTGGGCGAACTCAAGATCGTCGGCGTCAAGACAACCGCCGGGATGCATGCGAAGATCGTCTCCCACCCCGTGTTCATGAGCGGCGACTTCGACACCCACTTCATTGAGAAAACAGGCCTGCTCGACAAAAGGGAGACCACGCATGTCTGACGACTTCCAAAAGACCATCGTCACCCAGCTAAAAGAGTCGGCCGCGGTCCTGACCGCCGTCGCTAAGCTCTCGCCCGTCATCGACGCGGCCGCCCAGGACCTCCTGCGCTCCTACCGCAACGGCGGCAAGCTCCTTTCCTTCGGCAACGGCGGCTCGTCATGCGACGCTTCAAACTTCGCCGACGAGCTCACCGGCCGCTACCGGCGCAACCGGCCCGGCCTTCCCGCGATTTCATTGGCCGCCAACCAGGGCGACCTGACCTCGATCGCCAATGACTTCGGCTTTGAGCATGTTTTCGCTCGCCCCCTGCGCGCGCTCGGCCGCCCCGGCGACGTCGCCGTCGCGATCTCGACCTCGGGAAATTCAAAGAATGTGCTGAAGGCCGCCGCCGCCGCGCGCGAGCTCGGCTTAACGGTCATCGGCCTCACGGGCCGCTCCGGAGGAAAACTCAAGGCCCTGTGCGACCACTGCGTGTGCGTGCCGTCGGAGTCGACCGCGAGAATCCAAGAGGCCCATATCACGGTCATCCAAATCTGGTGCGGCATCCTTGAAGATGAACTGTTTCCCAACGCTCCGTTGGCCCACGGCTGATGCCCTCCTTGACAAAAATCCTACCGCTCAAGAAGCTCGCAACCCTGCGGGAACTGTGGCGCTGGGAAGGGCGCGCCGTCGTCTTCACCAACGGAGTCTTCGACATTCTGCACGCCGGCCACGTGAAGGTCCTCGAGAAGGCGAAGGCCTCAGGCGACCTGCTCATCGTCGGCGTCAACTCCGACCGCTCCGCGCGCGCCCTCGACAAGGCGCCCGGGAGACCCGTGAACAAGTGGCGCGACCGCGCCGAGGTGATCGCCGCGCTCGGCTGCGTCGACGCCGTAGTCAAGTTTGACGAAACCACGCCAGAAAAGCTCATGGCGCGCCTCAAGCCCGACGTCCAAGTCAAAGGCGGCGACTACAAGCTCTCAGATCTTCCAGAGGCAAAACACGCGGGACGCGTCGTCATCATGGCGCTCAAGAAAGGCTATTCGACGACGGGCCTCATCAAGCGCCTTCAAGGCAAGCGTTAATTCCGCAGGATTTTCTGGTCGCTGATTTGATATATAATTGACCCCGCAATGTTACCCTAGTAGTCCCGGTGGCCAAACGATGAAGATTTTAGTGATAGACGATTCGACTACGATACGGATGGTCCTTTCGGCCGTGCTCAAGGACCTGGGCCACGAGGTCGTGGGTGCCGTCAACGGCAAGGTAGGGCTGGAAATGGCCCAGTCTCAGGAGGGGCTGTCCGCCGTGTTCGTGGACTGGAACATGCCCGAGATGAACGGGTTGGAATTTGTCGCGGCCGCCCGCTCCGATGCGAAGCTCAAAAGCGTCCCCATCGCGATGCTGACCAGCGAGACCGAAGCGGCGAACGTGCAGCTGGCCCTGACGGCCGGCGCCAACCTGTTCATCACGAAGCCTTTCACCAAGGACATCATCCGGGAGAAGCTGGCGCTCCTCGTGCCGGCTTAAGTTATTGCTTCACGGCGGGAGAGGAGTTCTTCTCGGCGATCATGGCCTTCGCACCCTCGATGGCCTTGTCGACGTCCTCAGACCGATGCTTCGGGTGCTTGACCTTGAATTCCTCGAGACCTTTGAGCCCCTCTTCAAGCTGACCCTGGGTGATCTGGCTGATGGACGCATCTAAAACCGTGTCGTAGCCTATTGCTTCCTTGACCCTCGCGCTCTTCGAGTCGCCCTTGAGACCAGGTTCATTGGGATCGGCGATGTTCTTCCTGGCCTGGTCTTTGCCGCGCACCGCCGCCACGCCCTGGGCGCCGCGACCCTTCTTGCGCTCTCCTCCGACGGCTGACTGAGAGAGCGCGTTCCTTAAGTTCTTAAAGAAATCCGCCCAGCCGGACTTCGCCGGGACAGCGCCTTTCTCCTCGGCATGCGAGGCAAACACGAGCATTGCGGCGATAGCGGCGGCAAGAATCAGTTTCATGCGCTCCCCCTCTTAAATTAACTGCCCTTGATGAGGCTGTCGACGACCGGCTTCAAGCTCGGCGCGAGCTCCACGGCCTTCTCGCCCATTGCCTTGGCCTGCTCTAAATTCTTGAGGCGAAGAGAAGTTTTAACGAGATTCAACCATATCATCGCGTCGTCGGGTTCGGATTCAGCCGCCTGAGTGTAACGTTTTTCGGCCTCAGTGTTGTCACCCTCAAGAAAAGCCACGCTGCCGAGGTTGTTGAGCGCCGAGGAGTTCGTCGCATCGAGAGAGAGTACCTTATTGAACTCGGTCACCGACGCCTCGCGATTTCCGAACTGGTATTCGATGATCCCGAGCTGTAGCTGAGCGTCGATGTCCCTCCCGTTCTTACGAACGTCGTCCTCGTAGTGTTTTTTAAGGAACTCGTAGCGGTCCTTGGCGAGCACGTTGACCTGGTCATCGTACCTGCGCTCGAGCGCGGAGGCATCCGGGAACTTCGGGCTGAAGTCGGTCGGCGGCATCGTGACCGGCTCATAGGTGCCCCAGGCCTTGTGCAGGTCGTACACCTTCACGCGGCCCTTCTCGGCCTCGGTCTTATAGGCGTAGGCGGCCTTCGAAACCGCATCGATAAACGGCTTGCCGATATAGGTCACCTCAATGGGAATCCACATCGTGCCCTCATGCTCGATAAGCAGGTCGGCGGGAAGACCCGCGTCGAGCGCATCCTCGGCCTCGGCGTCGAACATCATCGTCATGTGGCCGGGATAGTCGAGGATGGCGACGCGGATCTCGCTGTCCTCGAGCAACGCGGCGTACAGCGAAGTCAGGTCCGAGCACTGGCCGGCCTTGCTGCGCAAAGTCTCGCGAGGAAACTGCGTGTAGTCCACCGGAAAGTTCGGGTCGTCATGAGCGGTCGCGAACGGATTGGCCGCGTTCGCGACGAACTTGAGACCGTATTCCGACAGCGCGTTCCAGAGACGCATCGCCTTGACCGCCGGCTCATTGAGCGCGGCCGCCTTTCGGTTCTTGAACTCGAGCCTTGAAATTTCGCGCACGAAGTCCCGCACCGGCGGGTCCTTGCGCGTCACGAAGTTCGCGATGCGCTGCGGGTCCTGCCAGGTGATCGCGTTGCGTGAGTACAGACGCAGGGGCTTGGTGATCGACACCGTCTGCTGCTTGCCGCTCTCGAAGTAGGTCATCGTGAACTCAGCCTGGATCGGCGTGTCCTCGCTGACCTCGAGCACCTTATTGTTGAGCGTCGCGATCAGCGGGATTTCGACGGTCTGCTTCGCTTCGAGCTTCTTGATCTCGGTGTCGAAGCCGAAGTCCATGTAATCCTTGAGCTTGAACGTAAGCTTCACGTTCTGAAAGGTCACGTTGACATTGTTGGTGAGCACGGCCGTTCCCATCGGGTTGCGCAGGTACCACTTGTAGTTCGCGGCGAAGATATCGCCGAGGGTGATCGTGGAGATCTCGACGGGGGAGCGGTTGAAGGAGCCCGCGACGAACACCTCAATCGGGCGGCCGGCCGGCCCCACGTCCGATGTTTTTGACTTGGTGGCGACGCGGTACCAGTATTTCTCGTACGGCGTGACCTCCGCGTCCGAGAAGGTCTCGGTCTTCGTCTCGCCCGCCGTTGCCCACGGTCCGGCGGCGCCCGTGGCGCGCATGACGACGTAGCCGCCGGTCCACGGATCGGCGACGGGCTCCCATAATATCGAGACCGTGCCGTCCTTGGTCGCGGTCGAGACCGAAGCCGGCGGGGTCAGCATCGGGTGCAGGTCGTAGCTGACGAGGCGACCCCTGCCCTTGTCGGCAATCACGAGTTTGTCGCCATGAACGGCAACGGCGATCGGCTCGAGCAACTCGCGCTCCTGCTTGCCGCCCGCGAAGAAGTCCGCGAGCCATTTCCCGTCCTTGGTGTGCACGCTGACGCGGCGCAATTGTGAGTCGAGCGTGTAGAGGTAGTTTTGACCGTCGAAGGCGAGAGAGATGGGCTCCTTAAACTGTCCGGGCCCGTCGCCGTCCTCGCCCCACGAGTTGATGTACGCGCCGGAGGGTTCGCACTTAAAGACCCGCTTGAGGCCCTTGTCCACGAAGTAAATGAAGCCGGCCTTGTCCCAGGCGACCGAGACGGGCTCAAGGAGCATGTAGGAGCCCACTTTGGGACCGAAGCCGAAGAGGAATACGCCCTCGGGGCTGAACGCGTCGATGCGCTGGTTGCCGGTGTCGGCGATATACACAATGCCTTCGCCGTTGATCGCCACGCCGTTGGGATTCTTCATGCGTCCTTCGCGGCGCTTGCTGTCAAAGAAACCCTGGGCCTCGCCCACGCTGGTTTTCCACTTTCCATCCAGGCCATACTGCTGAAGACGGTGGTTCAGGACATCCGTCACATACAGGCCGTCAGCCTTCGCCGTTTTCACCGCGGCCATGCCGCCGACGCCGCGCGTGACATCTCCGCCCTTGCCCTTGGAAGAGCCGAAGCGCTGCTTCTCCTTGCCCTGCGCGTCAAGGAGAACGAACTGCATTTCCTTCGGCAGCCAGGCGTACAAATCGTCGCCGTACGGCGCGAGCACCGAGGCGGAATAAGGCCATGTCCGGCTGGGGCCGGACACCGACATCTTAGTCTGCAGGTTCATCGGCAGCGGCTTGACCTTCAATTTGTTAGTGAGTTCGACGCGGTGAATGCGGTTGTTCCCGGTGTCAAGGACGATGAGCAACCCGTCAGGCGTGATCGCGATGCCCTCGGCCTTCTTCATCTGGCCGACCCCGGTGCCCAGCGAGCCGAACTTCCCCATGATGAAGCCGTCGCCCGACTGCTCAATGACCTTGCCGTTCTTGCCGTCCACGACGTAGAGGAAGCCATACTGGTCCGCCGTGAAGTCGTTGCCCAGGAGCGCATACTCCTTAACGAACTTCGCGAGGGCGTCGAACCGCTGAATGCGTTCGTTGCCGCGGTCGAGAACGAAGACGTTGTCGGACGGATCCACGGCGACGCGCGTCGGGTTGTTAAGCAGGCCCGGCTCCTTGCCGTAGCGGCCGAACAGAAAGAGAAGAATGCCTTCGTTCGTGAAGACCTGGATGCGGTTGTTGCCGGTATCCGATACGTAGATGCGGCCGTCGGACCCGACGGCGACCGACTCCGGATTCTTGAGTTTGCCCGGCTCGGAGCCTTTTTCCCCAAACGCGTAGACGAAGTTGCCGTCGCGATCGAAAATCTCGATCCGGCTGTTGCCGGTATCGGCGACGTACACCTTCCCGCTCGGTCCGACGGCAACTCCGCGCGGCTCGCTGAAGGCGCCCGGCTGGCTTCCGGTGCGGCCGACGGATTTAATCAGCTTGCCGGAGAGGTCATAGAGGAACAGGGAGTTCTTCTTCTCGTCCACGACGTAGAGGCGGTCGGTCGCCGCGGCGGCGGCGACGGGCTTGGCCATCTCGTCGCCCTTGATGGGTTCGAGAAAGCGGATCGTGTCATACGCGCGCGCGGGGACGCACAGCATCAGAACAAAAGCGAGAAGTTTCAGGCGGTTCATGCTTTAACGACCTCCCTAATAAGCTTGTTGACGAGGGCGGGGTTCGCCTTGCCCTTGGAAAGCTTCATGACGCCGCCCACGATGGAACCGATGGCGGCGTCTTTGCCTCCCCTCAAATCGGCCGCGGCCTTGGGATTGGCCGCGAGCGCCTCAATGACCCACTCCATGACCTGCTTGTCATCGGACACCTGGGATAATCCTAATTCATCGACAAGCGCCTTGGGATCTTTCCCTGTCTCCCACATCTTGACGAAAACGTCCTTCGCGCCCTTGGACGACAAGGTGCCCTCGGCGATTAACCTCGACAAGGCGCCAAGATGCGCGGCGGCGATCGGAGACTGGGCGGCGGTCTTGCCCTCGGCGTTTAGGCGGCCCAGCAGCTCGGTGGTGAGCAGATTAGACACGGTTTTGGCGGAACCGGCGGGAGCGGCGGCGACGGCCTTCTCGAAGTAGTCGGCGAGAAGCTTGTCGCTCGTCAACACCTCGGCGTCGTAGAGGGATAGACCAAAATCGGCCATAAGTCGAGCCCGTTTCGCGGCGGGCATCTCGACGAGGCCGGCCCTGAGCTCAACGATCCATTGAGGGTCGGCGACGAGGGGCACCAGGTCGGGATCGGGGAAATAGCGGTAGTCATGCGCGTCTTCCTTGGAGCGCATCGAGCGCGTGGCCTGGAGCGCCGCGTCCCAGAGGCGGGTCTCCTGAACGATCTGGCCTCCCGACTCGACGATCTCCACTTGACGGCGAAATTCGTAATCAATCGCGTCTTTGACATTCTTGAACGAATTGAGATTTTTTATTTCCGCGCGCGTGCCGAACTTCTCCTGGTCCACGGGGCGCACCGAAACGTTCGCGTCGCAGCGCATCTCACCCTTCTCCATGTCACAGCGCGAGGAGCCCGTGAATTGAATCACTTCCTTGAGCGCGATCAGATAGGCATACGCCTCATCGGAGGTGCGCATGTCGGGCTCGGTGACGATCTCAATGAGCGGCACGCCGGCGCGATTGAGATCCACGAAGGAGCCGTCGAGCTTGGCTCCCCCGAGATCATGCACGAGCTTTCCCGCGTCCTCCTCCATATGGATGCGAGTAATCCCAATCGTCTTCGCGACACCGCCGACGTTGATGACGAGCTTGCCGTGCCGCGAGAAAGGCTGATCGTACTGTGAGATCTGATAGGCCTTCGGCAGGTCGGGGTAAAAATAATTCTTACGGGCGAAAATAGACCGATCGCTGAGCTTGCACTCAAGCGCCATCGCCGCCAGGAAGGCGAGTTCTACCGCGCGACGATTGAGCACGGGAAGCACGCCCGGCTGGGCCGTGCAGAGGGGGCAGATGCGGCTGTTGGGCGCCTGGCCGAAGCCGTCCGTCCCGCAACCGCAGAACAGCTTGGTTTTAGTCGCCAGTTGGCAGTGGACTTCAAGGCCGATGACGAGTTCGTATTTGCTCACGCGGTCCCTTCCCCTAAATAGCGAGCCATCAGCCTCAAATCGCTGGGGTACCGGAGCGACTTCGCCGCCGCCTTCTTCGCCACCCACTTCGTCTTCATAATCTCGACTGCGTCCGGCTTGCCGGTGCGTTGGAGCGGTTCCATCTTGTACCAGCGAACCCTCTTTGCCACCGGCCGTCCATTGCGACTGAAACGATAGCAAATGAGCGCCAACGTCCCGGTGCTGCGGCAGCGCCAACCCGTCTCCTCCTCGACCTCCCGCAGCGCCGCCTTCAGCGGCGTCTCCTTCTTCTCGAGGTGGCCCTTCGGAAAGGTCCACACGCTCTCTCCCTGGAGATTCCTCACCTTCACGAGCAAAACCTTGCCGCCTTGTTCGACGATTCCTCCCGCCGCGTATTCCTTGTCTTCTTTCATCCCTTCAAAATAGCGAACGGCCTGGCCGTCTCATAGGCTTTCGCCGCGGACAGCATTTTGCTTTCTTGGAATACGTCCGCGATGAGCTGGAGCCCGAGCGGCAACCCGGTCTTGGACGTGCCGCAAGGAATCGAGACGCTTGCGTTGCCTGCCATATTCGATGGGATCGTGAAGATATCCGACAGGTACATCGCGAGAGGATCGCTTGTCTTCTCGCCGAAACGAAACGGCGGCGTGGGCGTCGCGGGCGCGGCGATGAGATCCACCTGCTTAAAGGCTTCCTTGAAGTCATTGGCTATCAAGGTGCGCACGCGCTGGGCCTTCGAATAGTAGGCGTCGTAGTAGCCGGAGGAGAGCGCGTAGGTGCCCAGCATAATGCGGCGCTTGACCTCGGAGCCGAAGCCGACGCCGCGCGTCATCTCGTAGGCCTCATGCAGGTTTGTCGCGCCCTGATCGACGAAGCCGTAGCGGATGCCGTCGAAGCGCGCGAGATTTGAAGACGCCTCGCACGGAGCGATGATGTAGTACGCGGCGATCGCGTACTTCGTGTGAGGGAGGCTGACCTCCTTGATCTCCGCGCCGAGAAGCTTAAACACGGCGACCGCATCGCGCACCGACTTCTCGATCTCAGGATCGAGGCCCTCGATGAAATACTCCCGAGGCAGGCCGATTCTCAGGCCCCTTAAGTCCGCGGGCGTCGGCGCGGAGGCGGCGGGCGCGTTGGGCGCGGACGTCGTGTCGCGCGGATCGTGGCCGCCGATCACCGATAAGACGAGCTCCGCGTCCGACACGGTGCGGGTGAGCGGACCGATCTGGTCGAGCGAGGAGGCGAACGCCACGAGGCCGTAGCGAGAGACGAGGCCGTAGGTCGGCTTGAGGCCGACGACGCCGCAGAACGCCGCAGGCTGGCGAATCGACCCGCCGGTGTCGGAGCCCAAGCTGAATGCGCACATCCGGGCCGAGGCCGAAGCCGCCGAGCCGCCCGAGGAGCCGCCGGGCACGCAGGCCGGGTCCCACGGGTTGGTCGTCTTCTGGAACGCGGAGTTCTCCGTCGAGGAGCCCATCGCGAATTCGTCCAGATTCGTCTTGCCGACGATGACGGCGTCGGCGGCCTTCAGGCGTTGAGTCACGGTCGCGTCATAAGCGGCGATGTGGCCCTTTAATATCTTGGATCCACAGGTCGTCTCGACGCCTTTGAGTTGGATATTGTCCTTTAAGGCGACCGGAACTCCCGCTAGGACGCCAAGCTTCTCGCCCTTCTTGCGCTTCGCATCGACGGCGCGAGCCTGCTCAAGCGCCCGTTCCTTCGTCACGTTCAAAAACGCCTTCACGACGCCATCAAGCTTGTCGATTCGCGCGAAGTGAGCGCCGGCGACGGCCTCGGCGTCGACTTCTCCCTTCTTGACGGCGTCGGCGATCTGGACGGCGGTTTTTTCTGTGATATCCATTTTTAAATATTAGTCAAAGTTTCGATTCGATACGCTCACAAAACGACTGCTTGGAAGGTGCCATTTTGTAAAGAACGGCGTGTTGTAAATTGGTGTGGTGAGTTCCAACCGCCTTATCGAACTGCAAGAGATGACGACCGGGATTCGCGGAGTCTGGGACATATTTGTAGACCATGAATACGATATTGGAGCCTTTAGGATCGCCTGTCTCCGGAAATGGACCGCGCTGAAGGATGTCGTTGAAAACCACGTCTTGAACCACTGCGACGATTTTCGTGCCCCATTGCGCGTGGAAAAACCCCTTGGCGATTAGCTGGGTTACGAAGCGCTTATAGACATTCGCAAAGTTGAAACCATAGGCTGGCTTCTTTCCCATGGTCTTCGAATTGAGCAGTGCCTCATATGCTTTGAAGTAACTGCCCGTAATGTCTACGGCCTGGACCTCTACGGAAATAAACTCCTTAACCTTGTTGTTGGCGTCAAGGTCGGCGATAACGCAATCCACATTCCCGATGCTATCTTTCTTTTTGCCCATCTTGATCTCATGAACAAGAGCGGGGCTTGCCGGCGGCGCACCCTTCCAGCAGTGCTTAATAATGTCTTGAATAAGATCAATGGCAAAAAATCTTTTCGGACAAACGCAAATAAGCTCTGACCTTGAGGGCTCATCTTTTTTATGCCCCTTCGTCCGCCACACAGAGCAAACGGGCACAGACCCTGATATTCCATGCGCGCGTTTTACACACTGTGAATTTATGTATGGACATTCATAATCTGCGTTCACGGGGTTGCGCATCTGTATTGCGGGTTCGCCCAACACTTCCCCAATGATAAAAGTGGGGTCAACCGACATTGGTCAACTCGCGTCGGCTAAATTTCAGTTTCTTCAATTCCTTTGCTATGCTCCGCGCCACTGCTTCCGCGAGCAACGGGGGGACAGCATTGCCGACCTGTCGGAATTGCTCAAAGCGCGGGCCGCTAAATCGGAACCGATCAGGGAAGGATTGCAGTCGGGCAGCTTCGCGAACAGTCAGGGATCTGTCCTGGCTGGGGTGGATATATGCGCCCCAATGGATGTCACACTTAGTCAATATTGTGCTCGCCAGGCCAGTCTTCGCAAGCCGGCCATACCGCTTCGTGTGGTCGCTTCGTCGAGCGCGTTTCATCCCTGCCGGCAGGAGCCTCACAGGGATGTCGCGCCAACTGCCACCGGGAAGAATATGCTTCATGCGCTCCACGTTGATCGGGGCGAGGTGCGGAGCAACATGGTTGTGCAATCGTGAGGAGCCGATCCTCATTAAAGACTGATAGCTCGAATTGGGTCCTGCTCGATACCCTTGCTCTTCCGCGCCTCCAAGAATCTTCAATGGCGGCAGATCGCCGATCGCATCCCATACCGTCACGAATGGCAAACGGCCAGCGGCCTCGCCATGTGTTACCTCGGGCCAGACAATAGGCAGGCCGAGCCGGTTGCCCATAAAAAAAACTCTGCGCCTCTCCTGAGGAACTCCGTATTCTTCCGCCTTCAAAATTCTGTGTTCGACGACATATCCGAGTTCCTTAAGTTTTTTATGGATCTCAAGTACGGCCCTTCCCTCATCTAACGAAAGAATTCCAGCCACGTTCTCCATTACAATTAACTTCGGCTGAATTTCTTCGACTATCCGAAGATATTGGCGGAAAAGTCCGCTGCGCTCATCTTGGAATCCCCGTTGATGATTATAGACGCTAAAAGCCTGACAAGGAGGACCCCCCGAAAGCACATCGAGTTCGCTTTTTCGTAAGCCCGATCCCTTCAGAAGGTCTTTAGCCGAGATATCTTCGATTTTCTGATGGTAGACATTCGTTTTGGGATGGGTCGCTCGCATCGTAGCGACAGCATGCTCATCGAAATCAACCGCGGACAGAATCGAGAAGCCTGCCCGCTGGAAGCCCTCGGAGAGCCCCCCCGCGCCGCAGAAAAGTTCAGAGCAAGTTAGTTCATTGCCGGGCATCGGAGACTCGTACCTTTGTTGATTTCACCATTTCATCTCTCCGTCGAAGAAGAACAAGACATCGGCTATCTCGATCTAAATCGAACGCTTGTACGATTATAGGCCCACTGCCAGTCCCTGTCAAGATGACCTGCAACATTACTTGTCGATGAAAAGCGATTCTTCTTCGCCGTTGTGCCGTTCCATCGGCGTTCCTTTGCGCTCCCGGCGATCCGGACCCGGCTCGGCTTTCTGGGGCTTGGTCGGCAGCTCGTCGTCGAGATCAGCTTCCGGTGCCTTGACCCGTTTAGGTGCCATGTCTTTCCCCGATTTTTCGATGCTCACTCCCGGACCATCGTCGCCGAAGGAAGGGGCGTCACGGTCCTCGGACCGGACGCGACGAGGGGCGGCGGTTTGAGAAACGCTGGCTTCGGATTTTTGCGCCGGTTCCGGAACCGGCGCCGCGTCGGACTCAAGAGCGGCGATCGCGGTCGAAATCTTATCGCGACGCTGGACATCGAGCTCGAACGCCTTGCGCAGGTCGGCGACGGCACCGGCCTTGTCACCGAGAAGCGCGCGCGTCTGGCCCCGGTTCGAGTAGGCGAGGCCTTTACGCGGATTGAGCTCGATCACTCGGGTCAGGTCGGCGATGGCGCCTCGGTAGTCTCCAAGGAGAAAGCGCACATTGGAGCGCAGGTAATGCGCGTCCTCGTGCTCGTCGTTCATTTCGATGAAGGCGCAGAAATCGACGTCGGCGCCGCGGTAGTCCTTGAGCTCGCGCAGGTCCTTGGCGCGATAAAAGCGCGCCCAAGCGAACTTCGGGTTGATCTCGAGGATGGAGCCGTAATCCTCGACCGCGCCGCGATAATCACGCTGACGATCCTTTGCCGCCGCGCGCATGAGCAGAGCGGCCGCCGAACCCGGATCGCGCTCGACCGCCCTGTCGAGGGCCGCCCGCGCTTCGCGGGGCTTGCCCATGGCCGACAAGACGCCGCCCTCGCCAAGCGGGCCTTCGACCGAGCGGTTATCCGCCTTGGAGGACGCGCGGAAGTCGGACAGCGCGCCGTCGTAGTTCCCCAGCACGAGACGGGCCTTGCCGCGCGCGGCATAGGAGGACGCGTCGTTGGGTTTGATCTTGACCGCAACCTTCGCGTCCTCGACAGCGCCGGCGGTGTCGCCGAGCGTCCAGCGGCACGCGGCGCGATAACCGGCCGCCGTCTTCCAGCCCGGGACGCCCTCAATCGTCTCATCGAAGCGCGCGGCAGCCTCGGCCAGATCGAGCCTGTGGTAAAGCCGAATGGCGGCCGCCAAACCACGCTTTGCTTTTGAGTCGGGCGTCGAGGCGGCCGCGGCCGTCAGCGATGCGGTGAACATCAATGCAAGAGCGACGACCCCGCCGTAAGGTGGAGAATTGCCCCTTGCGCACGCCGTTGAAAATGGGCGCTTCATTCGAGCACCTTCTTCACCTTGAAGTAGGGCCCGTCACGCTGAGGCGCGTTCGCGAGCAGGGCCTCCTTATCCTCGAAAGGGTCGGGCACGTCGTCGCGCATCACGTTGACGGCGCCGAGAACGGAGGTCGTGGGCGCTACGCCGTTCGTGTCGGCCTTGGCAAGTTCGGCCATCGAATCAAGAATCTTAGTCAACTGCCCGCCGTACAGCGCGACATCGCCCTCGCTCAGGCGCAGGCGCGCGAGCTTGGCAATCTTCCTGACGTCGGCGTCGGACACGCTCATTTAGGCGGGCTCCAGAGGAGCGTAGCGGGTGAGCAGCTTGGCCACGCGTCCGTCGTCGAATCTCACGGTCACCTTCATCGTATCGCCTGCGCCGGCAATCTCGGCGACGACGCCGCGCCCGAACTGCGGATGCTTTACGCGTTGTCCATTCTTGAAGCCGGTCGCCGCGGCGCGCACCGGAGCGGGAGCGGGGCAAGCGCCGCTTCCGCCCGTCGTTGCAAAGCGGCCCGAACCGAACAATTTCGCCTCGATGATAAAGCGGGACGGCAGGCTCGCGTAGACTTGACCGAACAGGCGACGCGTGGCCGCATAGGTCATGTACAGGCGCTCGCGCGCGCGTGTGATGCCGACGTAACAGAGGCGCCGCTCCTCCTCGAGATCTTCGGGCGTCGCATTGCCGCCGCCGATCGGGAACAGGCCTTCCTCAAGCCCCGTCAGAAACACGACAGGGTACTCGAGACCCTTGGCGAGATGAATCGTCATCAAGGTGACCGCAGGCGTGTTCTCGTCGTAATCGTCGAGCCCGGTCTGCAGAGCGGCCTCTTCAAGATAGGTGGCCAGGCTGCTCACGCGGCCGTTCTGCTTCTCCTTGTCGTCGTATTCCTTCACGGCGTTAAGAAGCTCCTGTAGGTTGGCAAGGCGTCCCGCGGCTTCAGGGTCGGCGTCCATCTCGGACTCGATCCACGCCCGGTAGCCGGTCTCCTCGAAGATGAGGGCCATGGCGCCGCCGGCGGGAAGCGTCCGCGTCGTATCGCGCAGCCGCTCGAGGGTCGAAGTGAAGTCGTTAAGAGCGGAGTGCGCCTTCGCTGCGAGACCGTCGATTTGCCCGTGCGCCCATAGCGCCTCCCATAGCGTGAGGTCGTGCTGGAGCGCGTAGCCTTCGGCGAGCTCGAGGCTCTTCGCGCCAAGGCCCCGCGGCGGACAGTTGATGACCCGGTCGAGAGACACCCCGTCGCGCTTGTTGACCACGATGCGCGCGTAGGCCATCGCATCCTTGATCTCCTTGCGCTCGTAGAAGCGCATGGCGCCGACGATCTTATAGGGCATGCGCGCACGGCGCATCGCCTCTTCGAATGAACGCGACTGGGCGTTCGTGCGGTAGAACACGGCCGCGTCCTTCAACGAGCGTCCCGCCTGGAGCTCGTCCTGGATGCGGCGCACGACCCAGGTCGCCTCCTCGTACTCGTTGGGCAGCTCCTGCACGCGAACCTCGTCGCCGGGCGGGGCCTCGGTCCACAATGCCTTGAGCTTGCGGGTCTTATTGTGGCCTATGACCAAGCTCGCCGCGTCGAGAATACGACCTGTTGAACGATAATTCCGTTCAAGCGTTACGACCTTGACATTCGGAAAATCCCGTTCAAATTCGAGGATGTTCCTGATGTTGGCGCCGCGCCACGAGTAGATGGACTGGTCGTCGTCGCCGACGACGCACACGTTTTTATGCTTGACCGCGAGTGTCTTCGTCAAAATATACTGGGCGTGATTGGTGTCCTGGTACTCGTCGACCAGAAGATGCGTAAAGCGCTCCTGCCAGAGCTCTCTCGCTTTGGGATGGTCCCGCAAGAGCTGGCAGGTCTTCAAAAGGAGATCTCCGAAGTCGAGAGCCCCGGCCTTGTTCAGCTTGTTCTCGTAAACTTTATAGATCTTCGCCGCGGTCTGCCGCGACTGATCGATCGAAGCCATCGCATGAATCTCGTATGACCCCGCGTCGAGCAGGTCGTCCTTGGCGCGCGAGATGATGCTGACGAAGAGGCCGGCTTTGCTCTTCTGATCCTCGATCCCGATCTCTTTCATCGCCTCATTGACGAGCTTCTTCTGGTCGCTCTGGTCGTAGATTGTGAAGTGGCGCGGCAAACCCAGCTCGGCATGGTGCATGCGCACGAGCTTGGCGCAGAAGGAGTGGAAGGTGAAGGTCCATACAAGAGCGCCCTTCCCGGGAGCGAGCTCCTCGAGACGTTTGCGCATCTCGCCGGCCGCCTTGTTCGTAAAGGTGACCGCGAGAATCCGGTCGGGCGCTATGCCCGTTTCGATGAGACGAGCGATCCGATATGTGATGACCCGGGTCTTGCCCGTGCCCGCGCCGGCAAGCACGAGCAAAGCGCCGTCGAGATGCGTCGCCCCGGCCCGCTGCTCAGGGTTAAGTTTTTCGAGATCAACGCCCATGACGAGGCTCAACGCGAACCGACGGCCTCCCGTCTCGGAGCGTACAGCATGTTGCAATAGTCCTTGACCATGCGGTCGGCGCCGTACTGCGAGGCGACGGAGCGGATGGACTCCTTCATGACTTTGACCCAGCCGCGCGGAATGCCGTGCTCGTCACGGTCATAGTACAGGGGCACGATCTTCTGCTCAAGCGTGCGGAAAATGTCCTCGGCGTCGGCCGCGTCGGCCTCCGGACCGGCCCCACGGCCCCCGGCTTGGCCGATAGACCAGCCGTTGCCGCCGTTGAAGCCCTCTTCCCACCAGCCGTCGAGCACGGAGAAGTTGGGCACGCCGTTGGCCCCGGCCTTCTCGCCGGAGGTGCCGCAAGCTTCGAGAGGCGCCAGCGGATTATTGAGCCATACATCCACGCCCTGCACGAGGTAGCGCGCGACGTGTATGTCGTAGTCCTCGATAAAAACGATGCGTCCGCCGAACTCGGGATTTTTAGCGAGCTGGTACACCTGTTGAATCAAGGCCTTGCCGCCGTCGTCCGCCGGGTGCGCCTTGCCGGCAAACACGAGCTGGACGGGGCGCCACGGATCGAACAACAGCTTCTTGAGGCGAGGCAGGTCGCTGAGGATCAAGGTCGCGCGCTTATAGCCGGCGAAGCGCCGGGCGAAGCCGATGACGAGCGAGGGATGGTCAAGCAAAGCGCCGCCGGCCAGCACCTGCACCGCGTTATGCCCGTCCTTCATCCAGCGGCTGCGGGCACGGGCGCGCGCCAGTTGCAGAAGCGCGCTTTTGCTCCGGGAGTGCTGGAGCCAAAGCACCTCATCGGGAATCGCGGCGACCTTGGACCAGACCGCCTCGTCATCCTGGCGGTCTCGCCAGTCCTCGCCAAGGTATCGGTCGTACAACGACCCCAACTCCGGGTTGACCCAAGTCGGAAGATGCACGCCGTTCGTGACATGCGTGATCGGAATCTCCGCTTCCGGGAGGGAAGGCCACAGGAACTTCCACATCCCGCGGGAGACCTGGCCGTGGCGGCGGCTGACCGCGTTGCGGTGGCCCGCGATCTTGAGCGACAGCGCGGTCATGTTCCAGCCGGCGTGGCCGGGCACGCGCGCAAAATCCATAAAACGCTCTCGATCCACGCCGAGCTGGGGCCAATAGCTCGAGAAGTACTCCGCGATCATCTCCTCGGCGAATACGTCGTGGCCGGCCTCGACTGGCGTATGCGTCGTGAACACGGCGTTCTCGCCGACCTGACGAAGGGCTTCGTCGAGCTGGACGCCGCTGGCGACCTTCTCCCGGACGAGCTCAAGGAACAGAAATGAGGAGTGCCCCTCGTTGGCGTGGAACACGGAGGGGTGCACGCCGAGCGCGCGCAGGACGCGCACGCCTCCGATGCCGAGGATGATCTCCTGGCGCAGGCGCATCGTGCGATCGCCGCCGTAGAGCCGGCCCGAGATCTCGCGATCAAGCGGCGAATTGCCCTCGACGTTCGTGTCCATCAGGAACAGCGGCACGCGGCCGACCTGAACCCTCCACACCGCGACCTTGATGGTGCTGTGGCCAAGCGGAATATCGAGCAGCATGCGTCCGCCGGAAGGCCCGAACACGGGCCGAACCGGGGAGACGCCCCAGTTGACCAACTCATACACATTCTGCTGCCAGCCGTCGGAGGATATCTTCTGGACGACGTAGCCTTCAGGATACATGAAGCCGACGCCGACAAGGGGCACGCCGAGGTCCGAGGCGGACTTGCAGTGGTCGCCGGCAAGGATGCCGAGGCCGCCGGAGTATATCTTGAGCGAGTTATGGACGCCAAACTCAGCCGAAAAGTAGCCGATGCTTTTGCCATTCATCTCGGGGTGGTTCTTGGCGAACCAGGTCTGGTCCGTCGTCATGTACCGGTCGAAGGATGCGATCACCGTATCAAGACGGGTGAGGAAGCCGGAATCTAAAGCAAGCTGTTCAAGACGAGCGGCCGGACAACCGCGCATCAACGAGACGGGGTTGTGGTGCGTCTCCTCCCAAAGCGTGCGGTCGATATCCTTGAACAGGGAACGAGCCTCGGGATGCCAACTCCACCAAAGGTTATACGCCAGATCTTTGAGGCAAGCGAGCTTGGGCGGGACCTGCCAGTCGTTGTAGGAGTCCGTGTCAACCATGAACCCGCATTCTACCTCATTGCAGGGTTGGCGGCCAAGGCCTTGACGCCGACGGACGGGAAGACTATCCTCTCGTCGTGAGAGCCTTGTCTTTCGCCCTACTCCTAGCCTGCCAATACGCCGTTGCCGGCTCCGCCCAGGAAGCGGAAACCGGCCTGCGCGCGCAAAAAGCCCGGAAGCTGGTGGACTCTCTGCCGGTCGGAGCGCGCGTCGAGCTCAAGAAGATGTACCGTCGTTATAAAGATGTCGTCACGCGCAAGCTTGAATCGGGATGGCGCACGGGCGTCCTGAGCGAGGCTGTCATCGAAGACGTTGACGAGCCCTTCCAGCCCGCGCGCCTCGTCACGGAGATGATCGAACTCCGTGAAAAGGAGGCGGCCGATATCCAAGCGGCGCTGAAAACACGCGCCAGCGACGATCCGTACAACACCCGGCGCCTACGCGCGGCCCTGGAGACCAAGCGCGAGGAGACCAGCGTCCTCGTTGCCCGAAACAAACGCGAAAAAGGCCTATGCCGAGATTGGTCAGACCAGATCTGGTCGGAGTTCGTATCCATGAATCTCGAATATTGGGACGCCCGCGACGCGCGCCGCGCGACGCGGCCCTACCACACCGCGACCGTCGTCTGCTCCCCTGCTCATTCGTCCACGATCTGCCTGGCTTTTGACCCCTGGGAAGACGGCCGTCCAAATGTGTTCGCCTACGAGGCCTGGAATGAGTCGGCGCCGGGAGGTCGCTTCCCAGCCGAGTATTTTATATACGATCTGCCGGACAAAATCGAGAAAAAACCATGAGCGCTCGGGCCCTCCCCCTCCTTGCCCGCCTGAGCGAGGCCGCCGACTTCCCGGAAATCGTGCGTCACTACGAGACCGATCCCTGGAGCTACATGCGCCGCAAGCTGGGCGAATGCGCGCAGCCCCTGCGCGAATATAAACGATCTTTGTACGAAGAGGCCTCCGCCCGCCTGCTCGACGATCTCCAGAAGCCGTTCCTCAAACCGAGCGCTCTGATGGATCATAAGGAAACCTTCGAAAAGCTCCTGACGCCGGACGCCTACGCCGACCTCTCCTTCCACCTCGAGCCGGGCGGCGCCCCGAAGACCAGGAGCGAGGAGGTCAGGGCGCTCCTCTCCGGCGCGACGGTAAAAACCGTCTTCGACACGGAGGCGCTGCCCTGCGAACGCCGCGGCAAGCCCTGGCAGGCCTTGGTCGAGGAGACCTCGCGTCGGCTGGGACTTGACACATTGGAGCGGATTGTTCACCGCGGTCCCAAGACCGAGCGTCGACGCGCCTATGCCGTGCGCCGCGCGCGTCGCGACCTCGCCGAATTTCTGACGGTCACGCGGGGCGAGGCCGGCATGCGCGACGAGGTGACCTTGTTCGTCCTGACCCGCGTCGAAGCCGTGATCGCCGCCTTGCTGCGCTTTCTGGCGACTTAGACGGCGTAGGGCGAACGCGCCTTGCAAACGAGCTCGTCGATGAGGCCGGAAGCCGCCATCACGCCCATCCTCGTGCGCGTCTCAATC
This sequence comes from Elusimicrobiota bacterium, assembly GCA_038059415.1. GTDB lineage: Bacteria > Elusimicrobiota > Elusimicrobia > UBA1565 > UBA9628 > GWA2-66-18. The sequence goes on from JBBTJN010000050.1 coordinate 35,577, forward strand.
GTCGCCGAAGCCAGGTGCGGCGCCAGCACGGCATTTTTACAGGAAGCCAGGCCGGGCGCCATCTTCGGTTCCCACTCGTAGACATCGAGGCCCGCGCCGCGGATCCTGTCCGACTTGAGAGCGCGCACGAGCGCCTTCTCATCGACGATCGGGCCGCGCGCGGCGTTGATCAGATAAGCAGACTTCTTCATCAGGTCGAACGCCCGGTCGTCGAGCAGATGCCGCGTGCCCTCGTCGAGCACGGTGTGGACCGACACGTAGTCGGATTCGCGCAGGAGCTCGTCAAGCGGCACGAACTTCGCATTCAGCGCGGCCTCGACATCGCCCGACGCGCGGTTCGTGTCATAGTAGAGGACGCGCATGGAGAATCCGCCGGCGCGCCTGGCCACGGCCTGGCCGATGCGGCCGAAGCCGATCACGCCGAGCGTCTTGCCGAACACATCGGCGCCAAGGAACATCAAGGGATCCCAGCCCTTATACTTGCCGCCGCGCATATAGGCGTCGCCCTCCACGACGCGGCGCGCCGCCGCCATCAGCAGGGTCCAGGTGAAGTCCGCCGTGGACTCGGTCAGCACGCCGGGAGTGTTCGTCACGGCGACGCCCCGGGCTTTGCACGCGGGGACATCGATATGGTCGTAGCCGACGGAGAAGGTCGAGACGGCCTTCAGCCTCGGCGCAGCCGCGAGTAGTTCCGGGTCGATTTTGTCGGTGAGGAGACAAAGCAAGCCGTCCTTGTCCTTCACGCTCTTAAGGAGCCTCTTGCGAGGAATCGCCGTTGCCTTGTTGTGGTGCTCGATCTCGAAATGCGACTTCAGCAGATCGAGACATTCCTGCGGGACGCGGCGCGTGACGAGTATTTTCGGTTTGGTCATTCTGTTGATTATAGCTTTACGGCGCCGATAAGCAGACAAAGCGGCAGGGTTGACTCCGACGGAAGTGCTAGAATAAGCCATGACGCTAAAGATCGGCTCCCTGCGTCTTTCCTCTCGGATCATCCAGTCCCCCCTCGCCGGCTGCTCCGACCTGCCCTTCCGCTTGATCGGGAGAGAGAAGGGGCTGGGCTTCTGTTTTTTGGAGATGGTGTCGGCTCAGTCCCTGACGCGGAAGAACGCCAAGACGCGGCGCATGCTCGACACCTTGCCCGAGGACAAGCCGCTCGGCGCGCAGCTCCTCGGCTGCGACCCGGACATGATGGCCGAGGCGGCGCGCATCCTTGAGGAGATGGGCTTCGATCTCATCGATATGAACCTCGGCTGCCCGGTGAAGAAGGTCGTCGGCAACGGCGAGGGCTCCGCGCTGCTCAAGGACCCCGCCCGGGCCGAGCTGGTGTTTCGCGCCGTGCGTAACGCCGTTAAGATCCCCGTCACGATGAAGACGCGCGCGGGCTTCAAGGACCCATCGGGCGACGAGGCCGTCGAACTCGCCAAGCGCGCCGAGGGCGCGGGCCTGTGCGCAGTCACGATCCACGGCCGAACCCAGGCCCAAGGCTATGCCGGCAGGTCGGATTGGGAGGCCATCGGCAAGGTCAAGAGGGCGGTACAAATTCCCGTCATCGGCAACGGCGACGTGCTGACGCCGGACGATGCCCGGCGCCTGCTGGAAGTCTCAGGCTGCGACGGCATCATGATCGGGCGCGGCGGCCTGGGCAACCCGTGGATCTACCGCAACCTCGACGCGGCGGCAAACGGCCGCCGGGATCGGGCCTATATTCCGACGGTGCCCGAAAGAAAGGAGACTTTGCTCAAGCACTTCGCGCTCGAGCGCCGGCTCCTGGGCGACCGTCAGGCCGCGCTGAACATGCGCCGCATCACGGTCTGGTACACGCAGGGCCTGCCGCACAACAAGGTCATGCGCGCGGCGATCTGCTCGACGGTGGACTGCGAAAAGATCGCGCGACTGATCACGGTCTTCTTCGATCAACTCCCCGCCGACGCCCCGCCCCCGTCGGTGCCGATCCTCCTGACTGAATAGGCGCCGTAGCGGCGGCTTCGGCATTGACAGGATGGCCCTCTTAGCGAACGGCAAAAAAATCTCACAGACTCCGTTGTATAGCCTAAGTCTGTAGGGGAACTTCGCGGGAAGTTCGGATAGCATTCACAGTTTCTCCGTTCCCGCGTCGCCGCCTAACGCAGACGATCTGCGGCGGCGGCTATCAAGATGTTCCTACCATTGGCCGCCGTCCGCAGAATCGAATGGTTAGGTGGAAGGTTCTCACGATATCGCCCCAGCGGAAGACCGCTGCTTACGCCAAATCATGACGCCCCAAACTATCACTCCAATTGCAACGCCCAGCACGAGGTCGTAAAAGAGAACTGGGAACTTGATCCGCTGCCCATCCCTCTCGTAGTCGAGCTGCCACTTCTGCTTCCGAATTCGAGTGCCTACGGGCATACTCCTTTCTAAGGACCCATCGGTTGGCCCAGCTATAACCGTTTGCTCGCCGCTAGGTCCCTTCAGGGTGTACTTGGTTGCATATCGCGGGGCTCCTTTCGATGGGGAATCTTCGCTGGCAGTAATGACGCCGTCGACATCGATCTTAAGGCGGGTCCAGACCGTGCTCAATCCGAAGCCCCATAACATCCAGAGGCCCCAGATAATGAGTACAAGAGGATTAAATTGCTTCTTTTCAGTCATATGGGCCCGAGCTCAAGTTGCCACCTAACTTTGAATTAGGCAATTCCTTGCCAATGGGTCATTCTGGGGGTGTCTTCTCTTCTGTTGCCTTACTAAGCCGTTTCCTGTTTAATCAACATATTCCCCGTAACCCATCTGACAACCCAACGCCAAACCCAAGGAATGGGTATAATGAGAATACTCGCTAGACCTGCAAGAAAACATCGCCATAGTAGCCCCCAGCCATTCCCAACAAATTCAAGTTGATTTTGACCAGCTTCAATGTTGCGGCATACCCACCGCAGCATTGCCACTGATGCCCAAGCCCATCCTATGATTGTGTAGACCGAAAGATTTACCAGCAGCATCCATCCCAGACAGGGGCCGTAATTGCCCTTGAAGTTGAGATTTGTGCCGCAACTTAGCCTGATGCTAGAGAAGAACCAACGCATGATCCTCAACCAGATAGCTGCACTGATTGGCAATAACAGAATTGGCAAGCCAATCGAAACAAGACGCGAGGCTACTGGATCTTCAACCGCTCGTGATAATAGAGGGACAAACCCCAATAGCATGACGATGACAAAATAGCCCCAGACCTGTCCGCCCCGACCTTCAAATGACGCCTTGGTGCCATCAGAAAACGAGAGATTTCGTACGAACCAGCGGTACAGAGCAACTGCACCCCACGCGGCAGGAATGACAAACAGCGAGAGCAGAACTGCGAGCAAGCCCCAACCGAGAGCCTGAAAGCCCGTCCCAGTGAACTCAATTCTTCTTTCTTCAGTCATGGCAGTTTTCCTCCTTTTGTTGCCTAACGCACCGCTCGGCGGCGCCCTATTCTAGACCGTTCTACCATAACGGGCGTCCGCCGCAGCGGCTGGTTATGCGTCATTTGCCCGACCAAATCGAAATTGCCAACAGAAAACCATATGTTACGAGATTGGCTACAGCGCCCGGACGTGCAACCTCCCGAAACGATTTGTCCGTGCGCAGGCGGGCGATCACATACGTTTCACTTATCCAAGAAATCGTCCACAGAATTACTGCAAAAATGATCGCAACGCAAACATTCCTATTACTACTGTGTCAATAAATATGGCACGCTATACGCATGCCCAAACCTGCCGAGCT
>JBBTJN010000051.1:0-19431 GCA_038059415.1 Elusimicrobiota bacterium
AAGGAAGCGGTGATGATGCTGGGCGACCGCGCGGCCAAGATCAAGATCGACGCGATTTCCACCGGCGTGCTGTCCCTCGACTTGGCGCTCGGCGTGGGCGGCTTCCCGCGCGGACGCATCATCGAGATTTACGGACCCGAGTCCTCGGGCAAGACGACCTTGGCGCTGATGGTCGTGGCCCAGGCGCAGAAGCTCGGCGGCGCCGCCGCTTATATCGATGCGGAGCACGCCATGGACCCCGCGTACGCGAAGGCCCTCGGCGTGGACATCGACGGCCTGCTCATCGCCCAGCCCAACTGCGGTGAGGAAGCTCTTGAGATCACCGAGAAGCTCGTGCGCTCCTCCGCGCTCGATGTGATCGTCATCGACTCCGTCGCGGCCCTCGTTCCCCGAGCCGAGATCGAAGGCGAGATGGGCGACAGCCACATGGGTTTGCAGGCCCGTCTTATGAGCCAGGCCCTGCGCAAGCTCACCGCGGTCGTCGCTCAGAGCAAGACCACGATCATCTTCATCAACCAGATCCGCAACAAGATCGGCGTCATGTTCGGCAACCCCGAGACGACGACCGGCGGCCTGGCGCTGAAGTTCTATTCGACCATGCGCCTCGAGATCCGGCGCATTGAGAACATCAAGGAAGGCGACGTCGTCGTCGGCGCGCGTGCCCGGGTCAAGGTCGTCAAGAACAAGGTCGCCCCGCCCTACCGCACGGCGGAGTTCGAGATGATCCACGGCTTCGGCGTGTCCCGCGAGGGCTGCCTCATCGACCTCGGAGTCGAGGCCGCGATCGTGGAAAAATCCGGCTCCTGGTACGTCTACGAGGGCGAACGCCTCGGCCAGGGCCGCGAGAACGCGAAGGCTTACCTCAAGCACCACACGGCCGTCGGCGAGAAGCTCGAGAAGGCGCTGCGCGACAAGTACCTGGTCGCCCCCGTTGACTCCAAGCCGGTGGCGGAGACCGAAGAGGAAGCTCCGGTCATCGCGAAGGCCGAGCCCAAGACGGCCGCCAAGTCCAAGGCTTAAGAAATGACGTGAAAAGAGCCGCCGCTCCTGCAAGAGGGCGGCGGCTCTTTTCCCAACCTTGAACTAGCTGGTCTTCTCAACGACCATCGCCCCGCCCATGCCGCCGCCCGCGCACGCCGCGAGCATGCCGTGGCGGCCCTTCGGGTTGCTCTTGAGCGCGTGCACCAAATTGAGCATCAGGCGCGCGCCCGTAGCGCCGAGCGGATGGCCGACGGCCAGGGAGCCACCGTTAGGGTTCATCGCGCCGGATTTGTTCTTCGCTTCCCAGTCGTGGCCGAACTTGGCCTTGCCGAGCTTAAAGATGGAGAGGACGGTCGCCGCGAAAGGCTCGTGCAACTCGATCTGGTCGAGGTCCGAAAACTTGATGCCGGCGCGCTTGAGCGCCGTGGGGGCGGCGAGCGCGGGCGACACGCCCATGTGCGCCGGGTTGTTGCCCTCGAAGCCCCAGCCCTTGATCTCAGCGAGCATCTCGAGGCCGAGATCCTTGGCTTTCTTTGCGGTGGTGACGATTACGGCGGCGGCGCCGTCCGAGCGGCCGCAGGAGTTAAACAAGGTGACGGAGCCCTTCGCGCCTTCCTGGTAGATCTTTCCCTCGAGAAATTGACCGTAATCCTCATAAAACTTTTTCATTGTATAAGCGGAGTTGTCGAACGCGGCCGGGGCCTTGGCGAACATCTGCGGCTTGTCGACGAGGTCCTCGCGCAGGAACGGGTACTCGTCCTTCTCGAGGACGGTCATGCCGTCGCGGATGACCGGAACGACGCTTGAGCTGAAGAAGCCGGACTTCCAGCCGGCGAGTGTGCGCCGGAAGCTCTCTCTCGCGTATTCGTCCTGCTCGGCGCGGCCGACGTTGTATATCTGGGCGCAAACCTCGGCGGTGGCGGCCATGTTGATGTGCTTGACGGGATCGGTGAGGCCCTGCTCCATCGCGTCGCAGATCGAGACGTCCGGCGAGGCCGGCAGCTCGGCCCACTTCTCCTTGACGACCGCCAGCGAGCGCAGGGGTTTGGCGGAGCGGCTGCCGTCGATCGAGTAGGGCAGGCGAGACATGACCTCAACGCCGCCGGCGAGGTACACCTCGCCCTCACCGGCCATGATGAATCGGCAGGCCGACGCGATCGCCTCGATCGAGGAGACGCAGTTGTTCTGCACGGTCACGGCCTGGATCTTCTCGGGCAAACCGGCGTTCAGGGCGGCGACGCGGGCGATGTTCGGAGCGGAGAAGGCCTGCCCGACCCATCCGACGAGGACGCCGTCGACGGCGTCCTTGGAGAGCTTGGCGCGTGACAACGTGGCCGTGATCGCGTCGACCATGAGATCTTCCGCCTTGATGGCCGATAAGGACCGGGCTATGTGTCCGATTGCGGTGCGGGCTCCGCCGGCGATGACGATGGTTTCCGATTTCGCGTTGATGGTTATATCCTCTCCCGGCAAGATGGCCCGGTCGCGAACATCATATAATAACCGCCGTGAAGCGGCTCGTATTCGTCGCCAGCCATGTCGGCTACCCCATGGACCGCACCCCTCTAGGGGGCGGCGCCATGGTCGGAATGCAGCTTGTGCGCCACTGGCGCCCCGATGCGTCCTGGTCCTTGACGGTGCTCGGTTCCGGGCCGCAGCCGCCTGACGGCGGATGCGACTACCATCGCCTGGCCGGGCGCCCGGGGGGGCTCGTGGATATGGGCGAGCTCGACTATGCGCGCTTCTGCCGGGATTTCGAGATGGAAACTACGGAATGGATCCTCGAGCGGAAACATGAATACCCGCCGCAAAACACCGTGATGATCGTCAACGACGTGTCCGAGGCGCCGACGCTTGAAGCGTTGGCTGCGGCAGGTTACCCGATCCTTTCGATCTGGCACGTCGACGTCGTGGACTATTTCAACAAGCTTTATTTGCGTCGCATCGTAGCCCCGGAGAAGCTCACGAAGCTGCACGAGCGCATGCGCTCCGTCGGCGCCGATTGGATGCTGCCGGACGTGCTCAATCTCGTCTTCGAAAAGCAGCGACAGACCGTCTATCACTCAAAGCGGATGATCGTGCCCTCGAGCGCGATGGCTGATACGCTCATACGCTGCTACGGAGACCTCATCGGCTACGAGGAGCTAACGCGCCGGATCGTGGTCGTGCCCTGGGGCGTGTGGTCGAACTCGGCGGCGGCGGCCGATGAGAACCGCGCGGCCGAACTGCGCGAGTACCACGAGATACGGTCCGAGTCTATGGTCTTAATGACTCTTTCTCGGATCTCTCCGGAAAAGGGCGTGCATCTCCTCCTAGAGGCGTTACGGCTCCTGGAAGTCAACGGCAGGATCGCCGACAAAGATATTCGCCTGTTCATCTGCGGAGAACCGGCGTTCATGATGGGCCGGGTCTATGGACGCAAGGTCCGCGCCGCCGCGGCTAAGCTCAAGCAGGTTAAGGTCGTCTTGCCCGGATATCTCGATGCAGCCGCGAAACGAGCCTATTTTCAGATCGGGAATCTTTTTGTGTCCCCTTCGATTCATGAGAGCTACGGATTGAGCGTCGTCGAGGCTATGCACGCGGGCCTGCCGGTGCTCGCGAGCGACCACTATGGCGTGCGCGACACCCTGCCGTCCGACGCGGGATGCCTCGTCCACTATCCGACGCCGAAGAAGGCGCCGCCGCTTCTCGCGGCCGCGATCATGGGCATGATCGCCGACCGCGACAAGCTCAAGAAGATGGGAGAGGCTGCGCGCGCCGCCGCGTCGGCGATGCCGTTTTCCTCCGCCGCCGACGCCGTACGCCTGGCCGCGCTGGGGTTGATCAAGTGAAGCCCGGCCTGCGCGTCGGCATCACGGTGGATCTTCCTGCCCGCGTCGAGAAACATATGAGACCGCATCTCGAGGGGCTCGTGCGTCACCCGCTGTACGCGACCTGGGCCATGGTCTATCACATGGAAACCGCGGCGCGCATGTTGCTGGCGCCCTATCTCGAAGCCAATGAGGAAGCCGTCGGCGGTGCCGTGCTCATCAAGCACCTCCGTCCTGTCCGCATCGGCGCGCCGCTGCACGTCTTCGCCAAGCTTGTGAGCGTCAGAGGCTCGCGCATCTTTGCACGAACCGAGGTTCACAGCCATGGGCGCAAGGTCGGCGAGGGCTCGGTGCTTCAGGTCGTCATGACCCGCGCCCGTTTCGCCAAGCTTCTTCTGGAGGCGCGATGATGGAAGGATACAAGCTCGTCAGTGAGGTGCCCGTGCGCTTCTCGGACACCGACGGCCTTGGGCATGTGAACAACGCGAACTATCTGAGTTTTCTCGAGGTCGCGCGCGTCGACTATCTCCGCCGTGTCCTCGGCCTCGTCAACATCGAGGAGTTCGGGGTGATCATCGCCCGCATCGAGATCGATTATAAGAGTCCGGTTCTGCATTACGAGAAGATGCTGGTCGGTTGCCGCGTCTCGGAGATCGGGGGCGCGAGTCTCACGATGGAATACCATCTCGTGGACAAGGCCACGGGCCGCCTCGTCGCGCAGGCGAAATCGGTGGCGGTCGTGTTCGATTACGCCCTGGGCCGCCCCGTGCGTATGAGCGACGAATGGCGCAAAAAGATGGAGGATTTTGATGATATCTCGTGAAGTCGTCGCCGTCGCAGCCGTGCGCTCGGCTGTGGGCCGTTTGGGTGGAGGGCTGGCAACGGTGCGGCCCGACGATCTTGCCGGGTATGTTCTCGCTGCGCTGCTTAAAAAAGTTCCCGGTCTGAACCCCGCCGAGATAGCGGATGTTTATATAGGCTGCGCGAACCAGGCCGGCGAGGACAACCGCAATGTCGCGCGCATGGCCGCCTTGCTTGCCGGCCTGCCGTTCTCGGTGCCGGGTGCGACGGTCAACCGTCTGTGCGCTTCTGGCCTCGAGGCTATTAATTCCGCCGCGCGAGCGATCCTCGTCGGAGAGGGTGACATCTACATCGCCGGCGGCGTCGAGAGCATGAGCCGCGCGCCCTATTCCCTGCCCAAGGCCGACGCCGGCTACTCGTTCGGCAACCTGACCGCCTACGATACCGCGCTGGGCTGGCGCTACCCGAACAAGCGCCTGGCCGAGCTCTTTGCGCTCGAGAGCATGGGTGAGACAGCCGACAACGTCGCGACGAAATACGCCGTCTTGCGCGTCGACCAGGACGCGTATGCCCTCGAAAGCCACCGCCGCGCCGCGAAGGCCCGAGACTCGGTGTTCGGCGAAGAAATCGTCCCCGTCCCGGTGCCGCAGAAAAAAGGGCCCCACCTCGACTATGCGCGCGATGAGACCGTACGCGAGGACGCGAGTCTTGAAAAATTAGCGTCCCTAAAGCCGGCCTTCCGCAAGGACGGAAGCGTTACGGCCGGGAACAGCTCCACTTTGAATGACGGAGCTTGCGCGATCTTGTTGATGGGAAGGAAAAGGGCCGATGCATTAGGTCTCAAGCCCTTCGCGCGTTGGGCCGGCTCCGCGTCGGCGGGCGTCGAACCTTCGTTCATGGGCATCGGCCCCGTGGTCGCGATCAATAAATTAATGGGCCGTATCGGCTGGAAGATCGGGGAAGTCGATCTTGTGGAGATCAATGAGGCGTTCGCCGCGCAGGCTCTCGCCTGCCAGCGGGAACTCGGTCTCGACTGCGGAAAACTCAATGTCAACGGAGGGGCAATCGCGCTCGGGCACCCTCTCGGCTCGTCGGGCTGCCGCATCGTCGTGACGCTCCTCCACGAGATGCGCCGACGAAAGGCTAAGCGCGGCGTGGCCTCGTTATGCATCGGCGTCGGCCAGGGCTTGGCGACGGCCTGGGAAGCGATTTAGACATATGTTCGTGATGCCGCTGGGAAGCGTATTTAATCTTTGCGCCGGTCGACGACGTACGCTGAGCCCGACATGTCCTTCGCGACCTTCTTGAGCTCGGCCCCGAGGTGCGCAACCTGCGCGAAGCTCTCGAGCTTGCGGTCGCGATTGTGGCAGATTCCGATGGAGACCGACAGCAGGGGGAACTCCTTCGTGTTGCCCTGGCGGTCCTTGGAGGAGATCGCGCCGCGAGCGCGGTCCTCCTCGTTGTAGAAGGAAGGCGCCGCTGCGTCGAAGGCCGCGCAGATGCTCGCGGCGAGCATCTCCATTTTATCCGGAGTGGAGAGCACGATGAAGTCATCGCCGCCGATGTGGCCGATGAAGTCCGCGCCGGCGTCGCCGTGCAGTTGGTCGACGAGCACGCGCGCGAGACCTTTGAGCACGCGGTCGCCCTCGTCGTAGCCGTACGTGTCGTTGTACGCTTTGAACTGATTAATGTCCACGTACAGCACGGCGAACGGGCGGCCATCGGCGACGGCGCGTTCGATGCGCCTTTCGATGGAGAGGTTGCCGGGCAGGTGCGTGAGCGGATTGGCGTCGATGCCCTGGCGGCTGCGCTTGAGGATCATGCGGATGCGGGCCAGGAGCTCGTGCACGTCGACGGGCTTGGTGATGAAATCGTCGGCGCCGAGGTCAAGGCCGGTGATCTTGCTGTCGCGAGTGCCCGAAGCCGACAGGATGATGACGGGAAGGTTCTCCAGGAGGGGGTCCTCGCGCAGGGTCTGGCAGACTTGGAAGCCGGTCAGATGCGGCATCTTCAGGTCGAGCACCGCGATGTCGGGCGGGTCGGCGCGGATGGCGTCGAGCGCTTCTTGTCCGTCGCCGACGGCGGTCACGATGAAGCCTTCCCGCTCAAGGGTTTCCTTGAGAGCCTGGAGAAGATCGGGCAGGTCGTCGGCGATCAGTATGGTCGCGGGACCGTGCGCGGGAGCGGGTCCGTTCATGCCGGAAGGATACCCCTTTTCCTCGAAAATTGACAGGTCGCCCCGTAAATCGTAAGATGTCCCGTCGCCGCCGAAAATGCCGACACAATCCGAGCCATCTAGGGAAGGCCAGAAAAACTCCTTGGCGCTCGCGTTGAGTGTCGGCTGGGAGTTGACCTCCTTTACGGTGCTCGGCGTCGGCATGGGATACTGGCTCGACGGGCATATGGAATCCTCGCCGTGGGGGACGCTCGTGGGTGCGCTCTTTGGAATCGTGCTTGGACTCTATCGCCTCATCCGAACTTTCAGCCTTCCTAAAAACGGCGGCGAGGGCCGCCGCTGAAGGCGCCTTCGTCTCGGTCGCCGGCGCGCTGTTTGCCGGGAGAATCTGGGCCGAGTCGCCGGATCAAAAAGGGCTCGCGATCGGGGTGGCCGCGGCCTGGGCGTCGTCATCGGTGAGCATCGCATGGCTGCTGTGGGCGAGGGGACGCTTGATGAAGGCTTTTTGGTGGGCTTTCGGCGGCGGGATGGTTTTGAGGGCCGGAGTTTTGGCGGCCTTGGCGGTGTGGGGCTATGGACGGACGACGGTTTCATTCGAGGCATTGCTGTTGTCATATGTGTTCGCGCTGTTGGCTTTATTGTTGACGCTGGAGATGAGGCACCTGAAGATCAGATGAATTTCGAGAACATCCTTGCGCACCATCTCGTCGACCACAAGACTTCCCACAAGGTCATCGCGACCCTCGGTCCGCTTGGCGTCGTCGACATGGGCTTTTCCCCTCTGATCCGCACGATGTGGATTGCTTGCGCCGTCGCCATCATCTCGCTGACCTTCGCCGCTCGCTCCGAGTCTAGCCTGTCACGCATGATGCGCTCGATGTTCGAGCCGCTCGCTCTCTTCGTGCGCGACGAGATTCTTGAGCCGATCTTCGGCCGTCACGCCGGGCACTACCTGCCCTACTTCCTGACCTTGTTTTTCTTCCTGCTTACCTGCAACCTGCTCGGCCTTGTGCCGCACATGTCGGGCGTGACCGCGAACCCGTGGGTGACGGCGGGCATGGCGATCTGTACTTTCGGCCTGATCCAGTACGCGGGAGTGAAGGAACAGGGACTTGTTTCATACGTCGTGCACATCGTGCCCGGCGGCGTGCCGCTGATCCTGTGGCCGCTCCTGTTCGTCATCGAGGTGTTTGGCATGTTCGCCAAATGCATCTCGCTGTGCATACGGCTGTTCGCGAATATGCTCGCCGGCCACGTTGTGTCTCTCGCGTTTCTTTGCATGATCTTCATCTTCGCCGAGATGGGCAAGGCGGTCGGCGCGGGGATGATCGTTCCGTCGGTGGGCTTGGCCCTGTTCATCTACGCCATGGACGTTCTTGTGTCGTTCCTTCAGGCGTACATCTTCACATTCTTAACCGCCCTGTTCGTGGGCGGCGCCGTTCACCCGCACTAAACCGCGGAGGTCGCAACCCGGAAGTCCGTCGACGGCCGGGATCATGCAACACCAGGAGACTTACCATGGAATACCTCGGACTCTCTTACATCGGCGTTTTCGTCGGCGCGGGTCTTTGCCTCATCGGAGGCGCGTACGGCATCTCCAAGCTCGCGGGCGCGGCCCTGGAGGGAGCCGCCCGCCAGCCCGAGTCGGCCGGAGCGCTTCAGACGATGATGATCATCCCGGCCGCCATGATCGAAGGCCTCGGCCTGCTGGCGCTCGTCAGCGTGCTACTCGCCGCTCTGGCCCTCAACAAGGGCGTTCCCGTCGCCGGCTCCGCGCCGGCCGCCGCGCACGCCGCCGCCGCGACGCACTAGTTCAAAAGCCTCCTGGCGGCACGGACCGCCGCCCGGGGGCGCCGATTTTCCGTGAAACGAAGCGGGAGCGACGACTAATATGGGCGATCTTCTCAAACCCGATCTCGGCCTGACCGTCTGGACCATCGTGACATTTCTTTTGCTGGTGGGCATCCTTAAGGCTTTCGCCTGGGGTCCGCTTCTGAAGTCGATCGAAGATCGCGAATTGCGCCTGAAGACCGACCGCGAGGGCGCCGAGAAGGCGCGCGCCGAGGCCGAACGGATCCAGAAGGAGCTTGAGGCGCACATGGCGGGCATTCAGGCCAAGAGCAAGGAATTGCTCGCCGCCGCGATGAAGGATGGGGAGGCGCTGCGCGCCAAGCTCAAGGCCGAGGCGGAGGCCGACGCCGCCGCGATCAAGGTGAAGACGACCCTTGATCTCGCCGCCGAAAAGGACAAACTCGTGGGCGACCTCCGCAAGGAAGTCGCTTTGCTGTCCGTGCTCGCCGCGGAGAAGCTCCTGCACAAGTCGGTCGACGCGAGCGTGCAGAAGAGCGTGCTCGACGGCTTCTTCAAGGATCTTGATTCCACCAAGAAGGCGGGGAGCAATTAAGATGCAGGCCTCCGATCGCGTTCTGGCCGGCCGCTACGCGGCGGCTCTTTTTCAGGCTGCGGCCAATAAGGGCGAGGAACAGAAGGTCCAGGCGGATCTTGGTTGCGCGCATAAACTGCTGCTCGACACGATGACCGCGCTGCGCCACCCGCGCGTGCCGCCTGGGAGCAAGAAAAAGATGCTCCATGGCGCCCTCGACGGCAAGGTGGGCGCGACGACGCTCCGGTTCCTTGAACTGCTCGTCGACAAGAAGCGCTTCGAGCTCATGGTGATGGTGGCCGCCAACTACGCGAAGCTGGCCGCCGAGAAGCGCGGGGCCGCGAAGGCGCACGTGCGCACCGCCGCCCCGCTCCCTCCCGACGCGCAGCGGCAGCTCATGGCAAAGCTTAAAAAATTTACTGGCAAAGAGATCGAACTTGATGTAAAGGAAGACTTGGAACTGATCGGCGGCATCACCGTCAAGATCGGCGACTGGGTTCTTGATTCCAGCCTGCGCGGGCAATTGCGCCGGCTGCGGGAGAGCTTCAACTAACATGGCCATCAGACCGGAAGAAATCACCGCCGTCATTAAGACGCAGATCGAAGGCTTCTCTGGCTCCACGGAGCTTAAGGAAGAAGGGTCGGTGCTGCAGGTCGGTGACGGCATCGCCCGTGTCTACGGCATCGAGAACGCCATGTCGGGTGAGCTCCTTGAGTTCCCCAACGGCGTCATGGGCATGGTGCTCAATCTTGAGAAGGAAAACGTCGGCTGCGTGCTTTTCGGCAGCGACGCGCTCGTCAAGGAAGGGGACCCCGTTCGACGCACCGGCAAGATCGCCCAGGTGCCCGTCGGAGACGCCATGGTTGGACGTGTCGTGGACGCGCTCGGCCGCCCGATTGACGGCAAGGGCGCGATCAAGACGACGAAGTCGCGCCCGATAGACATCGTCGCTCCCGGCGTGATGGAGCGTGCGCCCGTCATCGAGCCCCTGCAAACCGGCATCAAGGCCGTCGACGCGATGATCCCGATCGGTCGCGGCCAGCGTGAGTTGATCATCGGCGACCGCCAGACCGGCAAGACCGCGATTGCGATCGACACGATCATCAATCAGAAGAGCCAACCCAACCGCCCGATCTGCATCTATGTGGCCGTCGGCCAGAAGCAGTCCACCGTCGCGGCCGTCGTGCAGAAGCTGCAGGATGCGGGCGCCATGGACTACACGATCGTCGTTTCGGCCGGCGCGTCCGAACCGGCGCCGATGTTATACATAGCTCCTTACACCGGCTGCTCGATCGGCGAGGAGTTCCTGTGGCAGGGCAAGGCCGTGCTCGTGATCTATGACGACCTGTCCAAGCACGCGGCGGCCTACCGTCAGCTTTCGCTGCTGCTGCGCCGCCCCCCGGGCCGCGAAGCCTACCCCGGCGACGTGTTCTATCTGCATAGCCGCCTCTTGGAGCGCGCGTGCAAGCTGTCGAAGGAGAACGGCGGCGGATCTCTCACCGCGTTGCCGATCATCGAAACCCAGGCCAACGACGTCTCAGCCTTCATCCCGACGAACGTCATCTCGATCACCGACGGGCAGATCTATCTTGAGTCGAACCTGTTCTATTCCGGCATCCGCCCCGCCGTCAACGTCGGCCTGTCCGTGTCGCGCGTCGGCGGCGCGGCGCAGATCAAGGCCATGAAGTCCGTCGCCGGCCGCTTGCGCCTCGATATGGCGCAGTATAACGCGCTGGCGGCGTTCGCGCAGTTCGGCTCCGAGCTCGATGCGTCCTCGCAGAAGCAGCTGGCACGCGGCGAGCGCCTCGTCGAGCTTCTTAAGCAGGGCCAGTACGTGCCGTTGTCCGTGGAGCGCCAGGTTCTGGCGATATTCGCCGGCACCAACGGTTTCGTCGACGAAGTTCCCGTCAAGGACGTGCGTCGCTATGAGACCGAGCTCTACGCCTACGTCGAGGCCCGCCACGGCGCGACGATGAAGGAGCTCGGCGACAAGAAGGTCATCGACGACGCCCTGAAAGCGAAGATCGAGGCATTGCTCAAGGAATTCAAGGCCCAGTTCAAATAATGCTCCGAGTTCTCCTCGCCGTCGGGTTGTTTGTTTCGCCGTTGCTCGCGGCGACGGCGGAGTATGCGCAGGACATTCTAAGCGGTTCGCTCATCGAGGCGCTGGCGGCGGTCGGTAAGTCGGAACTCGGAGGGGTGTTCACCTACGTAGGCGAAAAGAATGCGCCGAGCGCGTTTGCCGACCTCATCGCGCGCGATTTGAAGGCGATGAAGCGCTACACGAGAAAGCTGACCGAAGACCGCAAGGTCGCGGGCGGGCTTACTCCTTGGGATCACCAGGTTTGCGCCACGCTCGTCAACTACTACGCCGGCATCCAAATGCCAGGCATCAGGAAGCTCGATGCCAAGAGGCTCAAGGCGCTCAATGATTGCGTGCTCGCCCCCGTCGTGGAGCTTGAGGAAATCGTCACGCGGAGGAACATGTGAGCCCTCGCGCGCTTGTCACCGGGGGCGCGGGCCTGATCGGCTCGAACCTGTGCTGGGAGCTTGCCGCCCGGGGCTGGCAGGTCGTTGCCCTCGACGACTTTTCCGCCGGCACCTTCGAGAATCTACGCGGCTTCCCCGGCGACGTCGTCGCCGCCGATTTCGGCGACGTATCCTATTGGGCTCGCCGCGTCGGGAAGATCAACGCGGTATTCCATCAGGCCGCCATCAGCGACACTACGGTCATGGACCAGCGTCTGATGATGCGGGTCAACGTCGAAGCCTTTCGCGATCTTCTCGCTTGGGCCGCCAAATCTAAAGTAAAAAAGGTCGTGTATGCCTCGTCGGCCGGAACTTACGGCGACGCTCCGGTCCCGCAACGCGAGGACGCCGAACTTCGACCGATGAACGTGTACGGTTTCTCAAAGTGCATCATGGAGACCGTTGCCGCCCAAGCGAAGGGCATCAAGGTCGCGGGTCTGCGCTACTTCAACGTGTTCGGCCCGCGCGAGGCGCATAAGAACAAGTCCTCTAGCATGATCTGGCAGTTGGCCCTGCAGATGAAGGCCGGCCGCCGCCCGCGTATTTTCGAGATGGGCGAGCAATACCGGGATTTTATCTACGTCAAGGACGTCGTCGACGCGAACATCCTCGCGTTCGAGAAGGCCGCGCCCAGCGTCTACAACACCTGCACCGGCCGCAAGACCGATTTCAACGGCATCGTGGCGGCATTAAACTCCACGCTCGGCACGAACCTTCAGCCTGAGTACATCAAGAATCCGTACGGCTTTTATCAGAATGCAACATTGGGCGATCCCGTGAAAGCGCAAAAGGCCTTCGGCTTCCGCGCGCAGTGGACCGTCGAGCGCGCGATCACGGATTACATCGGGGGACGCAAAGTCCCCGCCGGAGTCTGACATGGCTTCCCTCAGAGAACTTCGCACCAAGATCAAGTCCACCAAGTCCACCGAGCAGATCACGAAGGCCATGAAGATGGTTGCGGCGGCGCGTATGCGCAAGTCCCAGCTTGCGATCATCGCGGCGCGCCCGTTCGCCTCGAAGATGGAGCGAATGGTTCGAGAACTCGCGCTGCTCGAGGTCCGCTCCGATGTCGCCGCCAAGCAGGCGGTTCAGATTCATCCATTTTTCGACAAGCGTCCCGTCGGCGCGGAGCTTCTCGTTCTCGTCACCGGCGACAAGGGCCTATGCGGCGCGTTCAACGCGAATGCTATGCGCGCCGCTCTCGACTGGTTTCACCAGCGTCGAGGCCGCAAGACTTACTGCATCGCGGTCGGTCGCAAGGGGCGTGATATCGTGCAGCGCATCAAGGGGCAGCACATTGAGATGGCCTTCGAGCTCGTTGGCGTGTTTCCGAAGATCACCTTCGTCCATGCCGAGCTGCTCGGCCAGGCCGTGCTCGATGCCTACCTCAATAAGGGCGTGGCCTCGGTCACCGTGCTCTATAATGAATTCAAGTCCGTCGCGACGCAGCGCCTGCTTTCCGCCTTGCTGCTCCCGATTCCCGTGCCGGAGATCGTTCCCGAGACCGTCGAGTTGCCCGACTACGGCTTCGAGCCCGACCGTCAGGAGCTGCTCGCGCGGCTCCTGCCTCGGCATATAAAGGCCCAGTTCTATCGAATCCTGCTCGAATCGCAGGCTGCGGAGCTCGCGTCGCGCATGAACGCGATGGACGCGGCTTCAAAGAACGCGAAGGAGATGCGCGAGGGATACGTGCTGGACGCGAACCGCACGCGCCAGGCGATGATCACGAAGGAGATTGCGGAGCTGGTCGGCGGGGCTGAGGCTCTGGCCGCTTAACACTGGAGAATATTTTGACACAGAAGACCAGAAGTGAACAGAGACGCCACCAGCGCACGGCCGTCGGCGCGACCTTTGATATCAACATGCAGGGGCCGACCGCGGCAAAATGTCGCGCGACCATCACCGACCTTTCTGAGGGCGGTATGACGTTTAAAACCGACGCGGAACTCGAGAAGGGCATGACGCTTTGTCTGCGCCTGAACTCCGACCTTCAAATCCGAGGCGAGGTTCGCAGCGTCCTCGACTCCATCGGCGGCCAGCGCCGATACGGTGTTCGATTCCATAAGATCGGACTCAGCCAGATCACGACCAACTGACCAAGAGAGCTATCAAATGAACATCGGGAAAATCGTCCAAGTCATCGGCCCCGTCGTCGACGTCGAGTTCCCTTCCGGGAAGCTCCCGGCGAACTACAACGCGCTTAAGATCAAGCTGCCCGGCGAGAACGGTTCGGGCGCCACCTTGACCGTCGAAGTGGCGAGCCACCTCGGCGACAATATCGTGCGCACAATCGCGATGGCCGCGACCGAAGGCCTGACCCGTGGGACTCCCGTCGAGGACACCGGCGCGCCGATCACCGTGCCAGTCGGCAAGGCCTGCCTCGGCCGGCTTATGAATGTCCTTGGCGAAGCCAAGGACAACCTGGCGCCGATCAAGTCTGCGACTTCTCTGCCAATCCACCGCGAGGCGCCGAAGCTGGTCGACCTCGTCACTAAGCCTGAAATCTTTGAGACCGGCATCAAGGTCGTCGATCTGCTCGCGCCGTACATGAAGGGAGGAAAGGTCGGCTTGTTCGGAGGCGCCGGCGTCGGCAAGACCGTCACGATTCTCGAGCTCATCAACAACGTCGCCAAAGAGCACGGAGGAGTCTCCGTGTTCGGCGGCGTCGGCGAGCGCTCACGCGAGGGCAACGACTTGTACCGTGAGATGGAAGAGGCGAAGCTCTCCGACGGCGCGCCCGTCCTCTCCAAGACCGTGTTGGTGTTCGGTCAGATGAACGAACCGCCCGGGGCCCGCGCCCGTGTCGGCCTTACCGCTCTGACCCAGGCCGAACACTTCCGCGATCAGGAAGGCCAGGACGTCCTGCTCTTCATCGACAACGTGTTCCGCTACGTGTTGGCGGGAGCTGAAGTGTCGGCTTTGCTCGGTCGCATGCCCTCCGCCGTCGGCTACCAGCCCACGCTCACGACCGAGATCGGCGCCCTTCAGGAACGCATCACCTCCACGAACAAGGGCTCGATCACGTCGATTCAAGCCGTTTATGTGCCCGCCGACGACCTGACCGATCCCGGTGTGGCCAACACGTTCACCCACCTGGACGCCACGACCGTGCTCTCTCGCCAGATTGCGGAGCTCGGCATCTTTCCGTCGGTCGACCCGCTTGAGTCGACGTCGCGCATCCTGGACCCGAACATCGTCGGCGCCGAGCACTACGACGTCGCGCGCGGCGTGCAGAAAGTTCTACAGCGTTACCGCGAGCTACAGGACATCATCGCTATCCTCGGCATCGACGAGCTGTCGGAGGACGACAAGCTGGTCGTGTCCCGCGCGCGCAAGATCCAGAAGTTCTTGTCCCAGCCGTTCTTCGTGGCCCAGCAGTTCACGGGTCGTCCCGGAAAATACGTCAAGCTCAAGGACACCATAGTGAGCTTCAGGGGGCTGATCGAAGGTAAGTACGATGCCCTGCCCGAGCAGGCGTTCTACATGTGCGGCGGCATTGAAGAGGCCGTCGCCAACGCGGAGACGATGAAGTAACAGGATTCCTTATGTCCGACAAGCGCCTGACGCTCGAACTCGTGACTCCGGAAAAGATGGCGTGGTCCGCTCCGGCGGACTTCGTCGTCCTTCCCGCGCTTGGGGGCGAGATGGGCGTGCTGCCGGGCCACCAGTCATTTCTCGTCCAGCTTGCCCCGGGTGAGGTGCGCGTGACGGTCGGCTCCGAGGTAAAAAACTTCGCGGTCTCCGGCGGCTTTGCGGAGATCAAGAACGATACGGTGTCTCTCTTTGCCGAGACGGCGGAGGACGCGGGTCAGATCGACGCCGAGCGCGCCCGCCAGGCGCTCGAGAAGGCGAAGGCGGTCGTCAAGCCCGGCTTGGATCCGATGCAGCTGGCGCAGATGGAAGCGGCGATCCATCGCGCCCAGGTCCGCCTGCGCGTGTCGCGTCGCGGCAAGACGCCTCCGCCGCACGTCGATTAAATCGTGAGCGACGCGGGCGACCGGACACGCGGGGGGACGAAGGCCCCGCCGCCGCCTATCGACGGCGGTCACTCGAAGGTGATCCGGCGCGAGCCGGGAAAGTTTGAGTGGAAGGATGTTCCGCTCGAGGCGTACAAGACCGACACCGCCGACTACAAAGGCATCACTCGTCGCGAGCTTGTCGGCAAGCGTGGCGAGAGCATGAAGTTCCACGTGCGCTACTTCGAGATTGCCCCGGGAGGCTACTCGACGCTTGAGAAGCATGAGCATGAGCACGTCGTGATCCCCCTGCGAGGCAAGGGCGAGGCCCAGGCCGGCTGCTACATCTGGACCGTCGGCGTCGGCGATGTGGTGTATATCTCGCCTTCCGACCCCCACCAGTTTCGCTGCTCCGCTGACGCGACGGAACCTTTCGGCTTTCTCTGCATGGTCAACTCCGAGCGCGACAAACCCACGAGCGTCGATGGCGTCGGGGTCTGCCGCATCTGCGAATAAGTCGCGAACAATCCTATCTAAGCATAGGAATCCGAGCAGATTTCTGAGATAACGAAGACGCATCGAGTGGAGCCTCCCCGGATGTCCCCCGGCGCTACCACCAATATGGGTCATTTGCACTAAGTGACTATAGGTCTCAAGCCCCTGGTGCGATAGTCTCCTTTGGGATTAAACTATTATTATGGATAAAACAATTCTCTTCGCTTTATCAGTGGTGCTTGTTGGTCCTAGTTGGTCTACAGAATTTGGTGACGTGGCGGAATTTTGGCAAGTTCATAAGTCTCCGACGTCCCTGCAGGTTCCTGCTATGTCTAGTGCACAAATACCCCAAGTATCAGATGACGACTGGGCGCTTTTAAAAGACATTATTGAGGACCCAAAAATTCCTCAGGCTATCTGCGTCGCAGCAGGCACTGATCTGGGCTACTGCAAAGATGCGACCATTTCTCAGGCTATCTGCGCCGCAAAAGGCAATGATCTGGACTACTGCAAAGGCGCGACCATTCCTCAGGCTATCTGCGCCGCAGCAGGCACTGATCTGGGCTACTGCAAAGATGCGACCATTCCTCAGGCTATCTGCGCTACAAAAGGCTATGATCTGGACTACTGCAAAGACATGACCATTCCTCAGGCTATCTGCGCCGTAAATGGTACTAGTCGGGACTATTGCAAAGGCGCGACCATTCCTCAGGCTATCTGCGCCACAACAGGCCATAGTCTGGACTACTGCAAAGGCGCGACCATTTCTCAGGCTATCTTGCACGTCTTCAGCGATTCCGGGAATTTTCTTGGCCTGAATTAGGTCCCGCGTTCCACCGGCTAGTGCAACACTCGTAGCGTGAGATGGTCATGCTGTAAGCTGCTGCCCCCGTAATCTCGGAGATACTCTAGGGACACTCCTTGAGGGTCCGCTCCGCGCACGAGGGCCAGCACGAGCTAAAAAGCCATGCCTTTCCGGCCCATCGAATCAAATGGGGACCTGTCGCATCCAGATATGCCGCAGAAAACATTCGGAACGACGCACACCCTTTGCACATTTCAATCCTGCCTCCAATACCAAACATATCTCAGCGGTTGTTAAATGCCTGTCCTGAGGGAGCTTTAATCGAATTCTTAGGAAATTTTTCTCTATCATTGGGATAGCCGAAAAATCTGCCAACAGTGCATCCGTATCCCTTAGGGCATGATAGACGAGCGCCCGATTGTATAAACCCCAATGGAGTCCCGCATTTACAGCCAGACGCAATGCATCCAGCGCTTGAGGGAATTTACCCAGAATCCTATACGCTTCTCCTTTCCATAATGGAATTTCAGGATCGCCAGTTAAGAAATTCTCTGCTATTTTGAATTCACGCAATGCATCTCGTACACGCCCTTGTTTAAGATAAACGGCACCTCGCCAAACGCGAGCATAAGTCGGCTCCCCTTCCGCGATAGCGGCATCCAGCTTAACCATGGCGGCCTGATAATAGCCGAGCCAAAGCAAAGCCTCCCCATGCCAAGCCCATATTGCAGGCCGCATGGATGCCTCGGCGAATCGAGCTGCTCGCTTGAACTCGACCAAACCACGATGATCATTACCTTGCGCCAAGAAAGCTTCAGCCATCCGACACCGTAACTCCCAGAGACCAGGTTCTCGTTCTAAAAGGCTTTGTGCAAAATGAATCACCCAGTCTGACGCATCGTCTTCTAAGGCCAACTTCAAAACGACAAAAGGCTGCCTCATGAAATCATAACGAAGGACGTTCTTTTGGCGAATAAGAGAATAATTGCCTAATGCAGCTTTGTGATGCCCCTGCTTGATCAAAATCACACTACGGCAGTAGGCGAACCAATGCGGATATACCCCAGCACTCTTTGCCATACGTTCCAAACGCATCAATTCAGCTTGCAGAAATCGGGCACTCACCGTGGGATCTTTCACCTTGTACCACCAAGGCCACAAAAGATTCTGCGGCATCGGCATCCGACCGAAACAATCCAAAAGCGCTTCTCCCAACTTGAATGCTTCGATGTAGCGACCAGCGCTCAAACAGGCAGATAGCAGTTTGTGAATGTTGCCGCTGAAGTCTCGGGTCAGTGGGGCCGTGCGCAACATTTTGATCAACACGGCAGTCTTCCCGACCAACTCAATGGCTGAAAGATATCTCTTCAAAGGTGTACGTCTTCAGTGATTTCTGGAATTTTTTAGCCTGAATTAGTTTGCGGTTCTGGCGCCCGCGCCCATAGTATACGCATAACGCCGAGCCATCGTCTCGAGCTTGATCTTGGCCCGCCGTTCCAGCACCTCGTCCTTGCGGCCCGCGTAAACGTCGTTCGGGCTCACGTTCTTCAACGCCTCATGGTGATACGGCGCTGCGAAGATGTGCCTCACGCCCCGCGCCCATAGGTATTTCTCCATGACCTTGCCCGCGAACCCAGCGCCTTGGACATTGGAAAGCCATCAGACGACGACATTTATGCTGCAGCAGGCTACGAACGATCCCTGGCCATCAACGATGACTGGCAGTTGACGCCGCGTGCCGGATTCAATAGCCGCACGCTCGATGATATCGGCGGATTTACAGGCTTTACGTTCACCTTGGATTATGCGATGCTGCCACTCGGCGGTCTCGGCCAGAGCCATCGATTGTCGCTCAACCTTTCATTCTAAGCCGCGCTCAACTGGATTGGACAATTTTACGGCAGCGTAGCAGCCCGCCCAAAGCATGACGACGCATAGGGCCGTGATCACGAACAGGCCCAGGACATAGAACGTGCCTATCGGAGCTGCGGCTTCACCCGACTTGGGCAGCAGGCCCATATGCCTTGGTGGATCTTCCGATGTATGCGGTCAAGCCGAGTAGGACACCTCCGATTTTCTCGGCGTGCCGGCTGAGGAGTAACGCCCAACGGAGAATGCCGCTCTCACCCTCAAGGGCGTGGATGGCCGCGCGAGTTTCCGCCTCGGCGCTTAACGGGCACCCCATGGCTATTAATTGGTTTTCGACACTGAATTAGGCCGACCAGCCCGGTCGGCCTTTCCCGGCCCCCACGTAACACACATAAACATGGCGCAACTGTTAGCGCCGCTCCGCGAGTGTCCAGTTTCCGCCGGTCGATCGTGTCCAGTCACCTGAATTTTTGACGATTCGGGCGCAGCGGGGCGACGGAATCGTGGCGCAAAAAAATAAAAACGGGCCCGGCTACCCGCCCAATCCCGCAAGGTCCGATTCTTTGAGCTTTCTACGCTTGACTCGATAGCTGCTCCCCTCGATCTTGATCAACTCCCCGTTTTC
>JBBTJN010000052.1:0-18470 GCA_038059415.1 Elusimicrobiota bacterium
AGCCGCCGGGGGTGTTGGAGCAGCCGGGAGTGTTGGAGCCGCCGGGAGTGTTGGAGCCGCCGGGGGTGTTGGAGCCGCCGGGAGTGCCGACCGCGTGACCAGCGACCGCGTCGCGGAGATCTTCGCCTTCGCCGCTGGCGAGGGTCAGGGGAGCGTTGGGACGGCGGCGGATCGGATTGCCGGCGACCGCGTCCTTGATGTCTTCGGCCTCGGGCAGGCTCAAGCCGAGCTGCGGGCCTTTCTTCACGGAGTAGGCGCCGATGCCGATGATGCACAGAATGATGATGATGACGGCATTTCTGACTCGGGACAACATATGGATCTCCTCCGACGATTCTAAGACGGGCACGCTTCCAATCTACGCCCTAGCTAACAATCCGGCGATACGACGGCTTGTGGATATACTACACGAAAACGGCCGCTAATACACGTAATATCGTCATGACGGCGCTTCAGATCAACGGCAAAGTGAAGCAAAAGGCGGTCCCTTTCCCGAACTCACTTTCCAGCCACAGCTTGCCGTTGTGCAGGTCCATCGACAAGCTTTATCCCCTGCCGAACTAGCCGGTCTTGACGCTGCCGATGACCTGCTGCAGATCGGTTTGACCCAAGAGGTACTTTATGAGCCCATCCTGGCACAGCGTGGTCATACCCTGGGCCATCGCGACACGCTGGATCTCCGAAATCTGAGCTCGCGCATGAATGAGTTTGCGGATTTCGTTGCTGACAACGAGCAGCTCGTGAATGCCGGTGCGTCCTTTATAGCCGCTGCCTCCGCAGCCCACGCAGCCCTTGGCGCGGTACAGCTGCATCCCCTCGGGCCGCTCCAAACTCGCAAAGGCTTTTTCCCCGTATGCCTTACGAACCTGTTCCTGTTCCCGGGGCATCGCCTCGTAAGGCTGGCGGCAGAGCTTGCACAAGGTCCGAATCAGGCGCTGGCCGATCACGCCAAGCAGGGCGTCGCCAAACGAGAACGGGTCCACCCCCATGTCGAGCAGACGACTGACGGTTTCGGGCGCGCTATTCGTGTGCAATGTGCTGAGAACGAGGTGCCCCGTCAGGGAGGCCTTCAAACCGATCTCAATCGTCTCGGAATCGCGCATCTCGCCGATCATGATGATGTCCGGGTCGGCGCGCAAGAAGCTGCGCAGAAGCGCCGGGAAATTAAGCCCGATCTTGTTCTGCACCGGCACCTGGCGCAGGCCGACCTGAGTGATCTCGACGGGATCCTCGGCCGTCCAGATCTTCTTCTCCGGACGGTTTAGATATTTCAGCGCGGAATGCAGGGTTGTGGTCTTACCGGAGCCGGTCGGGCCAACGCACAGGATGAGGCCGTAAGGCTTGTCGAGCAGGGCCTTCAGCTGATCATGATTGCGCTTGCTCAGATTGAGGCGTTCGAGGGGCAGGGGCTCGCCGGAGGCGAGCAGGCGCAGAACGATGTCCTCGTTGCCCGTGCCGCTCGTCGGGATCGTCGCGACGCGAAGCTCGATCTTTTTGCCGCTGAAGCGGAAGACGATCTTGCCATCCTGCGGCTTGCGCCGCTCGGAGATATCCAGGCCGGCCATAATTTTTATGCGCGCGGCCAAGGGCCTGCGGTAGCTTCCGGGCATCTTTTGATACGTGCGGCAATGGCCATCCACGCGGAAGCGGACCATGGTCTCCTTGTCATGGGAGTTAGGCTCGATGTGGATGTCGGAAGCCCCCTGCTTGTGGGCGTCTATGATGACCTGGTTGACGAGTTGGATGATGGCGCTGTCCGACTCCGTGATGGCATCCTCCATGCCGTCTTCTTCCGAACCCGGGGGAGCCGCGCAGGCGCCCCCGAGATCCGACATGATGGCGGAGATGTCCTTCTCGGGCTTCATGATCCCGAAGGCGGAATCGATGAACCGAACGATGTCCTCGCGAAAGCCCAGGAAGTATCTAATTTGACGATCGCGAAACAGCATTTGGATGTCATGACATTTCCATGCGTTGCGCGGATTGTCGATCAGGATCGAAACCGGGTCGCCGTCCGGAGGCAATGGGACCCAGCCGACACGCTTGAGATATCGCGGGTTGAGCTTGTCAACAAGGTCCCGAGAAATGTGGACGTCCGTGGAAAATTCGATAAACGGAAGGTTGTAATGGGACATAAGGCATTCGCGGAGCACCTCCCGAAGGATCCCGTGCTGCTGCATCAGGATCGAGACGACGTCGATCTTGAGAGCGCAGGCCGAGACCTCGACCTTAAGCAGATCCGTCTCGCTGATCAACGCTCTATCCACCAGCTGGGCGAACGGGCCCTCAAGCACCGCCTCCCGCAGTTCCGCGTCAGTTTCAGGGGCATCGTCCTGATCCGCGTGATTGTTGCGGCGGCGCTTCAAGGCCGCGAGGCCGGTCGCGTAGCTAGGGGGCATGCTCAGAGTATAGCCCGGCCCACACGGCACGTCATGGGCAAATAGACCCTCGGTGCCGGGGCCATTAGACCCACGGATCAGCCGCTTCTCTTGCGCTAGATCCAAAACAAGGTAGGAAAAATTAGCCTGGTGACAGCCGGTTTTGAAGCCATCCATAGAAATGTCGTTGCCGTTGGAGGCCGTGGCTTGCTTCGACTCCCCCACCGGAGCGACGATTATCTGCGTTTTCGGCGCACTCCTGGCCTTGGCCATCATCCTGGCCGCCTTGCGACCGAAGTCTCATGACAACGCCTCTGCGCGGGGCTAAACTTGGGAAAGCCGTTCCCATGGAGGCCTCATGAATCGACTTTCCACCGCGGCCGTTCTCACACTCGCTTTGACCCTTCCCGCTTTCGCCGCCGAAGAACAGGGCGGCCCCCCGGCCGAGACCCCCTCCGGCACCCCGCCCGCCGTGCCCGGCGAGCGTCCCGCCATCCCCGGCAATCCCAAAGCCCGCGAGAAGCGCGGCGAACGCATGGAGCGTCAGTGCGAGAAAATGGAGCGACGCGGCGAGCGCCTGGAAAAGAAGGGCGAGCGCACGGAGCGCCAAGGCAAGAGGATGGAGCGTCGCGGTGAAAGGCGCCAGCAGGGCCGCCGCTAGGCTTTATCGTCGTTGCTGGGAGGGAAGGCCTCGGGGAAGCCCGGGGCCTTCTCATTTGGTGGAATCCCTTCGGCAGGGTGCGTGAGCGGCGGGCCAAGATCAAACTAGAGACGATGGCTCGGCATTATGCGTACAATATGGCACGGACGTCGAAACCGCAACCTAATTCAGGCCAATAAAATTCCCGAAATCGCTGAAGACGTGCAACAGTCTGCAGGGAACAAACCGGCCGCGCGGGTGTCGTAATCGAATCCTCCTGACCGAGTTGAGAGCGCCATGAAACGATTCCTCCTCGCCTTGTCCATTCTCGCGTCGACCGTCCCCGCGTTCGCGGATCGCACCCAAGCCGACGCCCTGTTCGAGAAGCGTCTGTATCAGGAAGCGCTGAAGGAATACGACGCCGCGCTGAAAACGGCATCCGGAGAAGAACGTCACAAGGCGCTGTACCGCGCCGCGGAAGCCGAAGCTTTGTTGTTCCGCTACGCCGAGGCCGCGCAGCGCATTTTTTCGGAGAAACTCCCGTCGGATCCCGCCTGGCGCGGACGATTTCTGCTCCTTCGTACCGAGCTCGCACGCGAGTTCCTCAAGCAGTACGGCTGGGCCGCGCCCAAGGACGTCGAGGAGGAGGCGCAGGATCTCACCAAGCGCACGCGCAAGGAGTGGGAGGCGGATCTCAAGGCGGACTACAAGAAGGTTTGGGAACTGCGCCGGGTATTGGTCGGGCTGCCGATTTCTCAGGAGTCCTATGTCGTCGACCTGAAAGACGCCGACGCCTCGTTGACTCCAACCCTCTGGGATTTCGCCGTTCTGCGCTGGACCGGCTATCTTCTGGGCGAGGCGCCGTCGGAGCCAGGCAAGAATCCGGAGGCACTGTCCTTCCTCGTCTCGGATTATACGGCAACCTACTCCCCCGATGCGCCGCCCGCAACACAGGCCGCGGCCGTGTACGAGGAAGCCGCCCGCATGGGCGGCGAGGGACGCGAGGCGGTCCGCGAGTCTTGGAAGCTCAAGCGCCTGCTGATCCCCTTCCGTCATTCCGATAAGGTCGGCGCCTTCGCGGCATACGAGACCGCGCGCAAGTCGGCCGTCGCCTTACTGCGCGGCTGGATGGGGTCCTTCGCGACGCCTTTTGCCAAGGCCGAGGCCGGCTTCGCGGCGGCGGGCTTGCTCAATACGAAGGGAAGCTACGTCGACGCCGTGGCGTTGTGCCGGACGGTGGAGACGAACTGGAGCGCGACCCGGGCGGCCAGGGCCTGCGCCAAACTGCGCGTGTCGATCGAATTGCCGCAGTTGACCATGAACGGCCGCTTCGCGCCGCCGCCCGGAAAGGATATTTTAGAGGTCACGACGCGCAACCTGGAACGCGTTCATGTTTTGCTTCACCGCGTCGAGCCCGCGGAGATCGCCGAGATGTCGCGCCGCCGCGGCGACGACTGGTCAGCCCTGCGCAGCCCGGATACGGAGATGGTGAAGTCCTTCCTGTCCGGACGCCCGCCCGCCGCGCGCTTCTCTGTCGAGATCAAGTCTCCGGCGCCGCACGAGCAGGCCTTGACGCAGGCGGTCCCGCCGGCGCTTAAGAGCGGCATTTACCTTGTGATCGCAAGCAACGACGCCTCCCCCCGTCCCGGCTCGTCGCTCATCTCGGCGGTGTTCGTCAACGTGACCGAGCTGTTTCTAATCGGCTCGTCTGGACCCACGGGTCCGGAGCGGGACTTCGTCTTCGACCCGCAGGGTCCGCAGGAGCGCACCGTCGCCGGCTTCCATTTATACGCGCTCGACGCGCGCACCGGCGCGCCCGTCAACCGCGTCGAGATCGACGCCTTCAAGCGCACGAACTGGGGGCAAGCTGAGCGGCTGTCCCTAATAACCGACGACGCCGGCGTCGCAGAGGCACCTTCGGCGATCACTGTTCGCTACAAGGCCCGCAATACCTACTCGCTCGACCCGCTCGCGCGGTCCGGGGACCAGTACGCGTACTGGCAGAACGCCGCCCATTTCAGCATGTCGATCCCCGCCCCCATCGAGCTGCACCTGGAGACCGACCGCCCGATCTACCGCCCGGGCCAGACGGTCAAGGTCAAGACCACGGTCCTGCGCCGCCTGCCGCGCGGCTACAAGGTCTACGACGGGGCCTCGACTCTGACCGTGTTCCTGCGCGACGCCAACGGCCAGGAGCTGTGCCGGGCGCAGCCCAAGCTCAATGCGATGGGCTCGGCCTCGATTTCCTGCCCGATCCCGAGCGGACGCCTGCTCGGCCAATACTCAGCGCAGGCGATGCTGTCCGACTTCGGCCATAATTTCTCCGGCCATCTTCCGTTTTCCGTCGAGGAGTACAAGCGCCCTGAGTTCGAGGTTAAGGTCGACGAGAGCACGGGCGTTTGGCGCTACGGCCGGGCCGTCAGCGTCGGGGGCGAGGCGAAGTATTACTTCGGAGGGGCCGTGCCCGACGCGCCGGTGACTTATAAGGTGACGCGCGCGGTGTACATCCCGTGGTTTTGCTGGTGGTGGCGCTGGCAGTGGGCCGGGCGCGCTCCGGCCGAGGTGGCCTCGGGCTCGGCTAAGACCGGCGCCGACGGCCGGTTCTCTTTCGCCTTCACGCCCCAGCCGTACGATCCCTCGGCGAAGAACGCCCCGCCCGCCCGCTTCACCGTGTCGGTTGAGTCGCGCGACGCGGGCGGGCGCACAATCGCGGCGGAGCGCTCTTTTACCGCCGGCGACGCTTTCGGCCTGCTGAGCATCGAGCCGCCGGCCGGTTTCGCCCGCGCAGGCAAGACGCACGCGGTCGCAGTCAAGCTGATGAACCTCAACGAGCAGGCCATGGACGGGGCAGGTTCGTATGCCCTGTACCTCCTGGAACAAAATCCTCCCGCCGAAGGCGGCGAGCCGCAGTGGCACGGCTCTTTCGGGAACAGCCCGGCGCTCGAACAGCTATATAAAGACGTGCCCAACGGCCCGCAGGCCGCCAACGGGACCTTGCGTTACTCCAAAGCCAAGGCGGTTATAGCGGCCTTGCCCGGGCTTCCCGAGGGCGCCTACCGCCTGGTGGTCCGCGCTGAGCATCCGGTCGAAGGGAAAATCGAGCAGGCGATCATCGTGCTGTCGGCCGGAAACGGAAAGACAAATCTGAATCTGCCGTCCGTTTCTTTGGCCGAGCACGCGACTACGCTTCCCGGCGAGAAGGCGCGCCTGCTCATCGGCTCCAGCGGCTTGTCGCAACACATGATCGTCGAGATCTGGGGCGGTCAGTCCTTGCTCGAGCGCCGCGTCGTCAGCGGCGGAGGCGCGCAGGTCGTCGAGATTCCGGTGAATGCCGACCACAAGGGCGGCTTTACCGTGCGCTGGTTCGGCGCCCGAGATTTCAAGATCCGCTCAGGGCAGGTCCGCGTCGAGGTGCCCTGGAAAGACCGCGAGCTGTTCGTCAAACTCAGGCACGACGCGGTGATGAAGCCGGGCCAGAAGGTGCGCTGGTCACTCTCGGTGTCGGACCGCGCCGGCAAGGCCGTCAGCGGGGAGGCCGCGGTGCGAGTCTACGACCGCTCGCTCGAGTACTACGCCGGCGCCGCCGGGGCCTGGACCATCGGTCTGTACCCGCCGCGCTGGAACAACGCGCCCGCGCAGGGCTCTCTGTTTTCGCCCTACGCCAATCAGATCTCTGTCGAGGAGGGCTGGGTCAAGAAGATGCTCGACCTCTACCGCGAAGCGATCCGCGAGCACGTCGAGCCAGGTCTGAGGATTAACAAAAGCCGTGTCTACGGCCGCGATGCCCGCCACAGGGGGGATAGGGCGGAGATGAAGAACATGGCTAAGGAAAGGATCACGTCCCAGGTAGGCAGCACCTCCATAGATACTCTCGAGGATGCGGAAATGGCCTCGGAGGCCATGCCGATGAGCGTTAAGAAATTGCAGGAAAAAGACGGCAACAGCGACAAGAAGAAGGAGGCCGGCGGCAAGAGCGCCGAGCCGCCAGTCGCCGCGCGCAAGGACTTCTCCGAAACGGCGTATTTCGAGCCGCACCTAACGGTGACGAACGGAAAAGCGTTTTTTAACTTTAAAGCGCCGGAGCGCCTGACGAGCTGGAAGACGAGCGCGGTCGTCCTGACGAAGGACGTGAAGCGGGGTAATATTTCAGCCGAATCCGTCACGCGCAAGGACCTAATGGTGCGCGTTGACATGCCGCGCTTCTATCGCGAGGGCGACGAGGGCCTGCTGCAGGCGATCGTGCATAATGAAACGAACGCGCCGTTGTCCGGCGAAGTGACGCTTCTCGTCACCGAGGACGGGAAGGACGCCGCAGCGAAGCTCGGCTTGAAGGGGACCGTGGTTGCGTTTACGGCAAAGCCTCATGGGATCACGCCGCTGTCGTGGACCGTGAAGGCCCCGCGCGGGATGACCACCTTCCAGGTTCGCGCGGTGGCCCGTTCCGGGACCTTGGCCGACGCAGAGGAGCGCGAGCTGCCGATTCTGCCGTCGCGCGAGAGGCTCATCGAGACCGCCTTCGCCGTCCTCGACGGCGAGGTCCGCAAGGTGCTGACCTTGCCCGCCTGGGCGCAGGCCGATCCCACGCGCGAGCATGAGTCGGTCCACGCGCAGGTCGATCCTCAGCTCGCTTTGATCGTTCTCAATAGTTTGCCGTCCTTGATCCACTACCCTCACGAGTGCACCGAGCAACTGCTCGACCGCTATGTACCGTTGGCGATCGTCAATGCCTTCTATCGAAAGTATCCGGCGCTGGCCGCGGCGGCTAAGAAGATTCCCAAGCGCACGACGGTCACGCCGGCCTGGGACCGCTCGGACCCCCG
Source organism: Elusimicrobiota bacterium (assembly GCA_038059415.1). Lineage (GTDB taxonomy): Bacteria > Elusimicrobiota > Elusimicrobia > UBA1565 > UBA9628 > GWA2-66-18. Next base: position 7,839 of record JBBTJN010000052.1, read on the forward strand.
CCGTCTGACGCGGCTCATGGAGTCGCCGTGGGAGGAGGCGTCGAAAGGAAGAAAGTCCGCGTGGCCGATCATTGATATGTTCGATCCCAACACGGTCTCGGCCGAATTGGCGGATTCGCTGGCCAAGCTGACCAGTTACCAACTCTCCGATGGGAGCTTCCCCTGGTTTCCCGGCGGACGCTCGAGCCCGTACATGACCTTGCTCGTTCTGGCCGGCTTCGCCGAGGCCCAGCGCTACGGCGTCGCGCCTCCGACCGAGGTCGTCACGAAGGCGTTGAGATATGTGAACAACGAGATTCCCAAGCACCTGAAACCCGAGGAAAGCGAGCTCTCCTTGATCCTCTACGCGGCCTACACCGTTACCTCTTTCCCGCGGACGATGGCCGGGGCCGAGCAGGGCTGGCGCTTCGCCAAGGTCTGGGTCGACTTCGCCGACAAGCACACCGACGCCCTCACGCCATTCGGCCGCGGCTACGCGGCGTATGTGTACTGGCGACTGGGCGAAAAGGCGAAGGCGGACCTCTACCTCGCGCGCGCCCTTGACGGCGTGCGCACCGATCCCATCGCCGGAACCTACTGGGCGCCGGAGAAGATCAGCTGGCTGTGGTACAACGATACGGTCGAGAAGCATGCCTTTTTTCTGCGCACCTTGCTGACCCTGCAGCCCAAGGACCCGCGCATCCCCGGCATGGTGCAGTGGCTGCTCTTCAACCGCAAGGGCAACGAGTGGAAGTCGACCAAGGCCTCGGCCGCGGCGATTTACTCTCTGCTCGATGTGCTCAAGTCGCGCGGCGCGCTCGACAAGGGCGACGGCTACAAGATTCAGTGGGGCGGGGAGACCGAGACGGCGCAGGTCGAGCCGTTAGACTGGCTGTCCTCGCCGCTGCGCTGGAGCCGCTCGGGCGCGGAGGTCCGCGAGTCGCACGGGAAGGCCGTCATCGAGAAGACCGGCCCGGGCATGGCGTTCGCTTCACTCACCTGGATTTACAGCACCGACAAGCTGCCGAAGGCTTCGGGGCCGGGGATGATGGAGGTGTCGCGCACCTACTTCCGCCGCGATAAGTCGGGCGACGGCTACAAGCTGACGCCGCTGGCCTCCGGAGAGGCGGTCGCGGTCGGCGACACGATCGAGGTGCGCCTGACGCTCAAGACGCGCTCGCAGTTCGAGTATGTTCACCTCAAGGACCCGCGCGGCGCGGGGTTCGAGGGCGAGGAGCTGCGCTCAGGCTGGAAATGGGACCTGCTCGCGCGCTATGAGGAGCCGCGCGACTCGCTGACGAATTTCTTCATCGACTGGCTGCCGCACGGCGAGTACAAGTTGTCTTATCGCGTGCGGCCGACGACGCCGGGGACTTACCGCATCGGCGCGGCCGTGCTCCAGTCGATGTACGCGCCGGAAATGACGGCGCATTCGGACGGGATAATCTTGAAGGTTCGGCCTTGAGCCGGGCGGGAATCTCTGTACGTCTTTAGCTCATTCAAAAATTAAGTCCTTGGACATCGCCGCGCTGAGTGCGTCACCCAGCTCCGCGTGCAAGGGGTCACCCTGGCAGAGCTTTCCCGGCAAAAATCGTTTATGACAGGTGGGGCATGAGCGGCGAGCGCGTAGATGTATCCGGTCCGAAACGAAAGTCCTGCCGCTCGGATGGATTTCATTTGCCTCCGCAGTCGCGGCAGGTCTGCCTAACCCGGAAAAGAAAGCCTTTGGCCACAGCGAAGTGAGTCAGCGGGAGCTGATGTTCATGCGCTTCTTAATCGGATGACGCCCGTCAGGGAAATATTTGCGCGTCCATCGCGGAGAGTTCCTTGTCGCTGATATCCGCGATCGAGCGGACCCTCGCGGCGACGGGTTTTAGGACGGTCGCTGCGGGCGCGGTCGCCCCGGGTTCGGGGGGAGGGGAATATTCCTGAACGCCCTCCCGCGGCACCGGCACCGCGGAAGGCTTGGCGGCGGCCAACGGCGACGCCGCGTCGCGTCCGCCTCTGATCTTGGCGTGGAGCGGCCCCCTATGATCGAGTGCCTTTATGATCGGAATTAAGAGCCCGTCCATCATGCCGGCGAAGCACGGCCCGCAGGCCTGCTGGGAGCTGGTGTGCATGAGTTCCTCCTTCGAGGAGGCGTTCGTCAAGATCGCATGGCGCAGGTTCCAGATTGCCTGCCCATCGGCCCGCATCGTGATCACGACCTCGCAGCCTCCGGCGTCGCCTCCGAACGGCAGACGTGTCAGGCGCTTGAAGGAGGGCTTCTTCGGCGGCCGGTAGCGGGACTCGACCTGATCGGCCAGTGTTTTCGGCAGCGGATTGAAGAACATGTTGGGCTTCTCGCCCTCGGTGACGCAGACGGCGAGGTCGACATCGGCATCGTTTGCCGCCTGGCGGTCGGCGGGGCTGACTGGAGCGGTCGCGCAGGCGCAACAAGCGGCGGCGAGCGCGGTGAGCAACACGGCCCGGAACCTATTTTCGCGGGGGCTCATTATTTTTTCTCATGAAGCCGATCGAGCGAAACATTGTACATCTAATGACTCCATCGGGCGTGACAAATCGACCCGCTCACGAGGGCGCGTCGCCGGCGGGCCAGTCCTGATGCGCCAAGATCAGGCTAGAGACGATGGCTCGGCGTTATGCGTAGACTGTGGCGCGGACGCCGGAAGTGCAACCTCATTTAGGAGCTTAAAGTTCCCGAAATCGCTGAAGACGTACAGCGATGTGCGTGGTTCAAGCTAATTTGAGAGAATAGCTCTGAAGAATGTCCTGATGACAACGTAGACTCATAACTCAAATGAGGGCGCCCGAGGGAAGGAGAACATTGTCTGTGCATGCCAAAAACGCGCCGGGTGACAGTGAGAAGTCTGCCAGGTTCGAGGCCCTGCGTACGGCACTCAACTACCACGAGCGCACGAAACACCACTACCACCGCTACGCAGCCTCTCCAGGCTTCATGGACTGGGACACCCAGCCCGACCCATTCCGGCGCTATCATGACGCGCTGCTGGTTCGTCTCAGGTTGCCGTCGATGGATGGAACTCCGCCCTATCGAGACGTCTTCGCGCCTGGCGCGGTAGACGCTAAGCCCTTATCATTCGAGACGCTCTCCGATTTCTTCTTCTACTCTCTTTCGCTCTCAGCCTGGAAGGAGTACGGCCAGAACCGCTGGTCTCTGCGTGTCAACCCTTCCAGCGGAAACCTGCATCCGACCGAGGGCTATGTCGTTGCTCCGGCCATGCCCGGCATTCACACGCTGTCGGCCGTATACCATTATGCTCCGAAGGAGCACGGCCTCGAGCGGAGGACCGAAATGTCCGAGGAGACTTGGAAATCTTTGATGAGGAGCTTCCCTCCGGATGCCTTTCTCATCGGCCTTGCCTCGATCCATTGGCGCGAATCATGGAAGTACGGCGAGCGCGCCTACCGCTACTGTCAGCATGACGCCGGGCACGCCCTCGCGGCCCTCAGAATCTCCGCCGCAGTCCAGGGTTGGGGACTCCATGTCCTCGATGAAGTCTCAGATGAACGCGCCGAGCAGCTTCTCGGGCTTGATCGACCGGATGGTTTCCTGCCGGAGGAACGAGAGACCCCGGACATGTTGGCTGTGGTCTTGCCAAGAGGCGCGCTCTCGGACCCGCTCCGCCGGGTCCGAGATATTCCAGAGGACGCCGCACGAACCATTGCGCGGGGCGCATGGACCGGGGCCGCAAATAAACTCAGCGCAGGCCATGTTGCGTGGGACAGCATCGAAGCCGTTTCGCAAGCATGCCGCAAAAACATCCCCGTCGCGGTCCCTCGTCCCGACACAGCGGCGCTGCCTCTCTCCACGACAAGGCCTGGGCGACGGGCATTAGCAGGCAAGATCATTCGCCAGAGGCGCAGCGCCCTAGCCATGGACGGCGCGGTCTCCCTGACTCGAGATGGTTTCTACTCAATGCTAGCGAAGGTCGTTCCTACGAGCAGCAGCGTGCCTTGGGACGCGATCGAGTGGGCAGGTCTCGTTCATCTCGGCCTCTTCGTCCATCGTGTGGACGGACTCAAAGCGGGTCTCTACGTCCTGGTCCGCGATCCTTCCAAACTGAACTTTGTAAAGCGTCAGATGAAACCTGAGTTCCTGTGGGACCCGGCCCCCGGGGCCCCGGACGGCTTGCGCTTGTATCTTCTGAAAGACGGAGACTTCCGGACGACGGCCGCCGGAGTCAGTTGCGGTCAGGCCATCGCGGGAGATGGAGTCTTCAGCTTAGGCATGCTGGCGGAGTTCGAGCCGGCGCTCTTGAAATATGGAGCTCAGCTCTATCGAAATCTGTTTTGGGAGACTGGGATGATCGGACAGGTTCTTTACCTGGAGGCGGAGGCCTGGGGAGTCCGAGCTACGGGCATCGGCTGCTTTTTTGACGATCCAGTTCATGAGATTTTCGGCCTTCGAGATCGCAGTCTCCAGAGCCTCTATCATTTCACGGTGGGAGGAGCGATCGAGGACACGAGGCTCGCGTCCATGTCACCATATCCCGATTTTGGCCTCGATGGCCGCTGAGTTGAGCGCCCAGGATCGATACTGTACGTCTTCAGGGATTTCGGGATTTTTGTTAGCCTGAAATTTTTTTGGTTGGGGCATTTCCTGCTGATAGCAAAGTGTCCCGTTGAAGCTGATCTTGAACCTATTGAGGTTCACCAATCTTGGACACTTGCTTGCTGAGCGAGGATAGGTCTTTGGACCCTTTGCGTTTTGCATTGGGTGCGGTATCATGTTCCCATGCGAAACGACAGCGACAAGCCTGCGACGAACGCCGACATCACGCACCTGGACCAGAAGATCGACCGCGTGGCCGTGGAGGTCGTCAAGGCACATGGTTAAATGCAGCAATCGGAGGATCGCCTCAACGCTAAGAAGGAGGCGCCGCGCCCTGGCTTGGTCCTTGCTGATCCAGTGCGTCTGGATCATGGGTTTGCGCGCCGAGGAGCTTCCCAGCCTGGCGGAATTCAGGCAGCGTCTCGCCCAAACGCAGCCCCCGGAGCAGCCGCAGGCAGTCGCGCTTCCCGAATCGGGCGTGCCTCTCCTGGTCAGGGCACGTCTATGGACCTTGGACCTGGTGCTCGACGTGACGGCGGCCGGCGCACCCGCCGGCATGATCCACTCCGCGTCCGGCGGTTTCGTCTTCACCGACTCCCGGGGCAGCATCATCGCCGCGTCGGCGGGTCTAGACGACTCCAAGAACAGGGGGGCGACGGCGGTCATCGTCAAGGACGGCTCGGGCGCCGTCATCGGCGAGATACTCCGCAGTTCGGTCGGGAAACGCGGGCAGAGAGCCTTCCAGGTCCGCGACGCGGCGGGAAAGGCCGTGGGCGACACCGGGGAGATCTCTTTCGTCGATTCAAGCTTCGTCCTGCGTTCGCCGCAGGGCGCGCCTTGTGTCTTTTACAACAGCGAGCGGTGGATGGCGGACGCTTGGAGCCTCGTCCCGGCAGGACCGGGCGTGGACATGCGTCTGGCCGCCCTCATTCTGGCGCATAACAAGAGGGAAGACCTGCGCGAATCGAAACTGCGCCACGCGCCCGAGAGGAGACGCCGGGGACGGCATGGCCCGTGAACCCCGCCTCTCTCTGCGCTCTCGGCAGCCGAAGCGAGACGCCTCCTAGCCCAACTTCCGGTCAGGGGCGGGTCTCGACTCCGAGCGCAGCAGGATGCCCTCGACCAAGTTCGTTTCCACATTGAACACGGCCGAGCCCGAGTTGCCACCGTAGGTGTCGAGGTTGGCGACGAAGAAGCCGGGGTTCGACGAGTGTACGTCTTCAGCGATTTCGGAAATTTTCTCAGGGGCAGTTCACGAGGGACCGCGGTCCGCTTCGCGGCCTTTTGGTATCATAACGCCCCTATGACCCGGATACTCCTGCCGTCCTTGCTCGCCCTCTCTCTCTTCGGCCCGGCCTCAGCCGCGGACGCGGTCGGCTCCGCGCCGCCGGCGGCGGCGCCCATGACGAAGTCCGCGACGGCGTGGCTCGCGCCGGGGACGTCGAAGCTCGAAGCCGAGCTCCTGGCCAAGCACGGCGAAGCCCAGCGGGCGCGGCTGGAGCGCGGGCTCAAGCAGACGGCCGCGCTTTGGCGCGACTCCGACGGCCACCAGGCGGCCTTCGAGGACTTCGTGAGGGATAATTTCGCGGGGACCCCGGCCACGCTCGACGCGCTCTTTGCGCGTTTCGAGGCGAGGTTCGAGGCCCTGGACGGGCACATGGACGCGCTCGGCCTCGCCTTGAGCGAGCACACGGACCTCGACCGCGGGGCCATCCTGCCTTTCGACGAGGCATTCGCGGGCTACGACCCGTCCGCGCACTTGAACGACGACCTCTTCAACAACAAGCTCGCCTTCGTCGCGCTCCTGAACTTTCCGCTGACGACGCTCGACGAGCGCCTGGCCGAGGGGCCCCGGTGGACCCGGCGGCAATGGGCCGAGGCGCGGCTCGCTCAGCGCTGGTCCCGGCGCGTGCCCGCGGAAGTGGAGCTCGGGATCGCCCAGGCGATGGCGAAGGCCGATCGCTACATCTCCGAGTACAACCTCTGGATGCGCCACGTGCTCGACAAGAAGGGCAAGCGCCTCTTCCCGGCGAAGCTGAGGCTGCTGTCGCACTGGAACCTGCGCGACGAGATCAAGGCGGGCTACAGCGAGGGCCCCTCCGCCTTGGCGAAGCAGCGCCTCATCCAGACCGTCATGGAACGCATCGTCACGCAGACGATCCCGGCCTCGGTGGTCAACAACCCGGGCGTGGACTGGGACCCGGCGGCCAATACGGTTGCGCTCGCGCCGACGGCCGAGGCGGACGGGCCCGCGCGCCCGGAGGCGACCGCCGACGCGCGGCCGGAGCCGGACACGCGCTACGCGACCCTTTTGAACAATTTCGCCGCGTCGCGCAAGGCCGATCCTTACTCGCCGTTGGAGCCGAGCCTGATCGCGCGGCGCTTCGACGAGGACCGCGAACTGCCCGAGGCGCGCGTACGCGCGATGCTCGAGCAAGTGCTGGGCTCGCCGCTCGTCGGCAAGGTGGGGGGCCTCATCGGCAAGCGGCTCGGCCGCAAGCTCGAGCCTTTCGACATCTGGTACAACGGCTTCAAGCCGCGCGGCGCCTACACCGAGGCCCAACTCGACGCCATCGTGGCCAAACGCTACCCGACCGCGGCGGCGTTCAAGGACGACATCCCGAACCTGCTCGAGAAACTCGGCTTTCCCAAGGAGCGGGCCGTCTATGTGGCCTCGCATATCGTCGTGGACCCGGCGCGCGGCTCGGGCCACGCCTGGGGCGCCAAGATGCGCGGCCTGCCCGCGCACCTGCGCACGCGCGTCGAGAAAGATGGCATGAACTACAAGGGCTTCAACATCGCGATACACGAGTTGGGCCACAACGTCGAGCAGACCTTCTCGCTCTACGACGTGGACCACACGCTCCTGCAGGGGGTCCCGAACACCGCCTTCACCGAGGCGCTGGCCTTCGTGTTCCAGGGCCACGACCTCGAGCTCCTCGGCCTGGCGGCCCCCGACGGGCGCGCCAAGGCCGCCAAGACGCTCAACGACTTCTGGGGCACCTACGAGATCGCGGGCGTGGCCCTGGTGGACATGGGCGTGTGGCATTGGATGTACGACCACCCGGACGCGGCGCCGGCCCAGCTCAAGGACGCGACGGTCGCCATCGCCAAGGACGTGTGGAACCGGTACTACGCGCCGGTCTTCGGCGCCAAGGACGTCGTGCTCCTGGGCGTCTACTCGCACATGATCAACGAGCGCCTCTACCTGCCCGACTATCCCCTGGGCCACATGATCGCCTTCCAGGTCGAGCAGCAGATGGATAAGAAGGGCGCGATCGGCCCCGAGTTCGAGCGCGTCGCCACGTTCGGCAGCGTCGCGCCGGACCTCTGGATGATCAACGCCACGGGCGCGCCGGTGGGCCCGGAGGCCCTGCTCGAGGCCGCGGCCAAGGCGCTCAAGACGCTCAAGGACTGAGCCCCTTCGCTCGTCCGCTTGAACAACGAAGTAGGGGAAATTAAACCGCTTTGCGCAAGAGTCGCCGCAGGGGCCTTCTGAAATCCCCCCTCCCTATCAGCGGGAATGAAATTCGATTAAAAAGCAGTGTCACTGTTGAAGAGGGCGGACTGTCTAGTCGGTCGGCCTCGGTCGCGGTCGCATCACGCTTACTGTCCATTGTCTTGCTCCCCGGCCTTGACCGCGTCGTTGGCGGATTTCGTGGCCGTGATCGCGTTTTTCATCTCCAGGGCAAGCATGATCGCCGCCTTGATGGAGCTGGCCATTCCCGGCTCGGCGGAGAGCGCCGCCGCAACCTTCCCGCCCGACGCTATGTCCTCCGAGGCGTCCGTCTTCGGTGCCTTTACGACCTTGGGCGGCTCGGGGGAGATCGAGTACGCGTACCAGGTCACTCCGACGATCACGGCGAGCACCGCCGCGATTTCCCCCAAGAATCGGGATACGCTCGCGGCCTCGCCATTGCTCTCTTTTTTCAAGTTCCCCTCCCGGCCAACCCGATAGCCTTCCACGCTTATATGCGGATATAACCGGGATTCCAACCCACCGTCAAGGGGGCGCTACTTAGAACCTATCCCACAACATCGTCGCAGTTTTGTAGGGTAGACGCCCGCCACACACCGAGCATCCCACGCCGAGGGGATGGTGGCAAAGGATGGTCTGTGTCCCATGCCCCGGTCCCAACAAGAAGTCGCGACGCTTGAAACCAATCGTTGGTTGCTCCCGGATATTCTTTGGGAGGAGATCGAGCCATTGCTGCCGCCGTTGCCCGCTCCAAAATCCACAGGTGGGCGCCCCTTCATTGCGCATCGGAAAGCGATGAACGGGATTTTCTTCGTCATGCGCACCGGCTGTCAATGGAACGCTCTCAACGTCACTGGCATCTGCAGCAGTTCGACGGCGCATCGGAGATTCCAGGAGTGGACAAAGCTCGGTGTCTTCCAGAAGCTGTGGGCGGAAGGCCTCACGGAGTACGATGCCCTCAAGGGCATCCAGTGGCGTTGGCAATCCATGGACGGGGCGATGACCAAGGCGCCACTGGGCGGGGAAAAAAATCGGGCCAAACCCGACCGACCGGGCAAAGCTCGGCGTCAAACGCAGCCTACTGTGTGAAGGCCGCGGCGTCGTGATCGGGCTGGCTGTAGATGGGGCCAACCGGCACGACATGAAGCTCGTCGAGGCGACTCTGGAAAGTATTCCGGTCGAGCGGCCCGATATTCGCGCCTACTGGCGGCAGAATCTTTGTCTCGACAAGGGCTACGATTTCGACGCGGTGCGCAACCTCGTGGCCGAGTTTGAATACACCGCGCATATTCGCGCTCGAGGCGAAGAGGCCCGAGCGATCAAAGACAGGCCCGGCTTCAAAGCACGACGCTGGGTCGTGGAGCGCACGCACAGTTGGATGAACCGTTTCCGACGTGTCCTCATCCGCTGGGAGAAGAAGCTGTGCAACTACATGGCGATACTACACATTGTCTGCGCCATCATCGCCTTCCGAGCGGCCTGGTTGTAGGATAGGTTCTTAGGCGCGCGCCGCATCGCTGCGTAGCGCGTAGCGAAGACAGGGCCATGCCGCCGCCGTGCCGGCGGTTCCGACTAGAGAAAGCAGGACCATCGCCGGGTAAGCGCCTTGAGAGGCCGTCAGGCGCTCGTAGAGCGCGCCGCCGAACGTATTCGAAGCGGACGCCGCGATGTTAAATATCGCCATGTAGGCCGCGAACGCCGTGGCCTCGGCGCCCTCGGGGCAGGACTTCGCCGCGAGGTCCATCCAGGCGAGACGAAACACGACGCCGGTCAGACTAAACAAGACCGTCAGTATCACGATCGACAGCGGCCCGCGATAGAACACATACAGCAGCGAGAGGGGCGCTCCGATCCAGATGGAGGCGCGAGCGACCTTGTCTGTCCCTCCGCCCGTCAGGCGCGTGAACAAGGCCGCACCGGCGATCCCCGCCAACCCGCTCGCGGAAGATAAGCCTCCGATGAACATTGGAGAGAGCCGCAGCGCCTCGCTCTGGTAGTAAAACTGGGCCGTGCCGAGAAACGGGCAGAAGCTCCACAGGAAAATGCCGAGCGCCACGGCCCACGCCTTCGTATCCAGGAACATCCCCGACAACCCTTCCCAGCCGCGCGTGGCCGTCTCCTTCAAATCCCCGACGTGGGCCTCATCCATCCATATTGCCGAGATCGCGGTCAATAGCGGAAGCGCCGCGGCCACAACGAAAATCCGGCGGTAGGGCGCGTGCTGCGCCAGCCACCCCCCTCCAAACCCGGTCACGACGAGCGTCGCATAAAGGGTGCCAATCTGCACCGCCTGGAACAGCCCCGTCGTGCCGCGCTCCTTGCCGCGTTCCACCATCACGCCATCGCAAACGACGTCGGACAACACGAAGCCGACGTTGACTAGAATAAGCAAGAGCAGCGCGGCCCCATATCTGGGCGACTTGAGCCCCGCAAGCATCAGCCAGCCGAACGAGGCGATTAACGACACCGCGATCAGGTGCGGCCTGCGTCTCTTCCCCGTCCACGGCAAGAAGTCCGTGAGCAGGCCAAACAGCGGCTTGATCGTGAGCGGCAAGGTCATCCAGGCGACGAACGCCGCGGCCTGGGCCGGGCCGAGGCC
>JBBTJN010000053.1:0-13923 GCA_038059415.1 Elusimicrobiota bacterium
ACCATTTCGGTGAAGCTACCTACGTCGGGGGCAGGGCTTACCGGATTTTCTGGGATCAGGACGCGGTGGGGTGCGGCATTGATCCGGTGAAAATCAACCACTGAGCGGTTGATTTTTCAGGCTCGAAGCCCCAGCGTCCGGTGATTTCGAGACTGCCGCCTAGGTTCAACGACGTTCAGTCGTTCGGGAAGATTCGGCGAAGCTCTCTCGCGATGCCGAAGAAATCACGCGCCGATTCCAGCTTGTCGACCAGCAACTGCTTGCGCACATAGACGATGAGCGGTGACAGGCAGGCGACCAGCATCGCGAGCTTGGCGGCCAGAGGCCACGCGGGCAACCCTACCACCCTCAGCAGGCCCCCCATCAAAATCGTCGACACGACTGTAACAAGTGCCGCGTATAGGGCGCCGAGAGAGGTTCGCCTGATGGTCGAGCGCTCGATCTCCTGAAATTTATTCCAGGATGGAAGGCCGTCCGTGCCGTTGCGTATCGCGGCCTGAATCCGAAGGCGGTGGGGACTCGTCGACCCGGAGTTATTCAAGACGTTCTTGTAATGATTCTCGACAGCCAGTATGTGGCGAGGAGCGACGGGGGAGGCGTTGAGCGCGTTCTTCTTAAAAGCGGTGATCGCCGGCAACAAATCCTTCCGAAGATGGATATTATCGTTTTTAAACTCCGAGAGTTGACCCTTCGCCTTCCGCGCCCATTCGGGGTACTGATCGTCCGTGGGGATCAAAAGATCGAGTGCTCCCGAGAGGAGCGCGGCCTCTTCTTTTCTCCACGGGCCCTCGGGCGCCTTTCTCAGGACTGCGATCCGGCGCTCGTAGAACTGGGAAGGATCGGCCTCGATTGGATAAGGGGATTCGTCGGCGGCGATCCAGCCGTGCTCCGTCTTGACGAGGATGTCGAAGGGAACGTGCGCGATCGCGAGGGGGAGCTCCTTATAAAACTTCTCGACGTGTTTGTGCCACTCCAACTGGAAGTTCGCCACTTTTGCACTCATCTGACGTACTTTATTCCGGAGACCAGCGTCGAGATAGAGCGAGACAGCTTCGGCTTCGGCGGCCTTCTTTGAAGCCAGGTTCATGGTACCTGGATGGAGGGGTTTGGACTCGACCGCGGTGAGGACCTCGTTGGCGATGGTCGCCGCTTCGGTCTGAGCGTCTTTTGCGGCCGCACGCAGGAAAATGAGTTTGTCATCGTTTGGCATGCCGGCGAAGCCTTCCGGCGTGGCGTAGGACGGGAGATGCTTGGCGAGAAGCTCGAGGACCTGCGGGGCGGCGATGAAGGGGTAGCGTGCGCTTGAATCGAGGGTGGACAGCGCTGTCAGGGATGGCATGCCAAAGGCCGCGATGTGATCGGCGCCGATCGAGGCGAATGCCTCCGCCACGGGGGAGACCCAGGTATGAGCGTTCGCGCCCGAAGGGGCCACGACGACCGCGCGGGCGTGCGCGGCGAGGATGATGACGGCAATCAAGGGGAAAAGGTTCTTGTTCATACTCTTATGATAACCGGGGAGACTCCTGCGGACAAGAGGCCAACGGCCCACCCCCGACACCCATTGGGCCCAGGTGGCCCTAAGTACCTTAGATGAGCTCTTTGACCTAAATATCAAACAGGTCCAAGGACCGTTGACGGGACGGAGACTTGCTGTTACACTGACATTGGAATGGAATTGATCCGACTTGCGTTGTTGGTTGCGTTTATACCGGTCGCGGCGCCGGCGGCTCTGCCGCGCGTCACCCTTTCGCGGAAGGTCGGCTCCGACGTAGTGACGGCCCCCGCGGCGGTCGGCTCGTCCTTGGCTTTGCCGTCGACGTTGATCGGCGCTCCTCCCATCGTTTCAGGGTCATTGGATAAGACGGCACCGACCCCGTCCGATAAAGTCGTCGTCCCGACCCCCTCCGCTCATAATGCGATAGGTCATGAGACTGAACCAGGCGCCTACGTGTCGAGGCTCTTGGCGGAGACCTTCAGCAAGCTCGACGGCGATGTCCGTTTGCCCGAGGGTTCAGCCACGGGCGAGATTCGCCGTCGCGTGCGTCGAGACTTGATGAACACGGCGCTTGAAGCCAAGGATCGGTCGGAAGCGGACACTTTGCGTCAGGTTGCCGTCGAAATCGACAAGGCCTTGCCCGTGATACAGGCCCGTTTGGACTCGGGCGAGATCGATCCCCAACTGTCGGTGAGGGTCGATCCGGATGCGCCCGCCGTTAAGGCGCCGCCGCGCCCGGTCAAGATCGGGTTCTACCCCATCGCGGCCGACCCCTTCCAATGGGGGCATCTGATCATCGCCCTGCGCGCGATGGGCGAGGTGGGCTTGGACCAGATCGTCTTCGTGTTGCAGGGCGACGATCCTATTCGCAAGCCGACGATGACGCCCGCCGAGATTCGCCATCCCATGGGCCAGGAGGTCATCAATCTCTTCGCGCCCTTTTTCAGATATTCACCCATAGCGCGCGGCACGTCCTTCGACGGCGAGACCAATATTTTCCGTTTTATGGCGCTCAACTCCGGCGTGCCCATAGAGGGCTGGTACATGGTCGGAGACGATCATTATCGTCTGGTCGATAAGAATGGGAATCCCGACACTCTCCCCAAGCTCGAGACCAACAGTCAAAAGGACTTTGGGCAAGATTCGTCCATGCATCAAATTCGAGTCGCCTTCATCGAACGCGAGTCGCCGAATCACAAGATTCCGACATCGCTGACGGTGCGGTTTCTTTCCCATGTGGGCTTCGACGTTTCTTCGAGCATGGCGCGGGGCGGTCGACACGATCTGGTTCCCTACACCGCGCTGCGATATGCGCGAACACATGGCTTGTACGGCCTGAATCCCAACTAGATTGACCGCGTCGCCGGGCTGCACTGGGGGCGGGACGAAACTCAGAGGAGGTTCCTTGGATCTAAGCGCGCTCCTTCAGTTGGCCGGCGGCAAAAAAGCTTCGGACATCCATCTCACGAATAATTCATCGCCGATTCTGCGCATCGACGGCGTCCTCGTCCCCGTCAACTCGCCGCCCCTGACCCGCGAGGCTCTTAAGCAGCTGATCTACCAGGCGTTGACCGAGCAGCAGATCAAGAAGTTCGAGGCGGAAAGGGAGCTTGATTTCTCCCTGGCGACGAGAGGATTCGACCGCTTTCGCGTCAACGTGCACATGCAGCGCGGCGCCATCGAAGCGGCGCTGCGACGCATCTCCTCGACAATTCCGACGATGGAATCGCTGAACCTCCCGCCGGTTGTCGCGGACCTGACGCGAAGGCCCAACGGGCTGGTGCTCGTGACCGGACCCACCGGATCTGGAAAGACGACGACGCAGGCCGCCATGATTGACCTCATCAACGCCGAGTCGGCGAAGATGATCATATGCATCGAGGATCCAATCGAGTACGTCCATGTCAACAAGCGGTCCGTCGTCAAGCAGCGGGAGGTGTACCGCGACACCTCTTCGTTCGCGGAGGCCCTCAAACGATGCTTCCGCCAGGACCCGGACGTCATTGTCATCGGTGAGATGCGCGACCTCGAGACGATCTCGGCGGCCCTGACGGCCGCGGAAACGGGGCATCTCGTGATCGCGACCTTGCATACCCCCGATGCCCCGCAGACCATCGACCGCATCATCGACGTTTTCCCTCCGCATCAGCAGCCGCAGGTGCGCTTGCAGCTGGCTTGCGCCCTGCAGGGCATCATCTCACAACATCTCCTCCCGCGCGTGTCCGGCAATGGGCGCATCTTGGCCGCGGAGATCCTCATTGTGACGACGGGCGTGCGCAACTTGATTCGCGAGCGCCAGACGGAGCAGATACGCTCGGCCATGCAGACCGGAGTCGCGCTTGGCATGAAGACCCTCGACAAGGCCCTCAAGGAGCTCTGCGAGAAGGGCTTGATCTCCGAGGAGGTCGCGCGGAGCCGCATTCCCGTGCCCGAGGAGTTCAAAGCCTCGGTGGGCTTGCGTAGGTAGTCCCGGGGTATTTCGCGCGCCCAGCGTCGTTATCGCCGTCGGGGCCGAGGCCGCAATATCCCGCCGGCCGGACTACGCCGAGGCAGACACCCGCGATGACGGCGGCCGGCGGCGGTGGCCAATCCGTTGCTCCGCCGCCAGCATGAGTCAATCGAAGACTCGGCTCGGCGCGGCGATTCTCCTGCTCTTAGGGGGTTGCTCGCTGTTTCGTTGGTCGGGCTACAAGGAGGCTTCGCCCGACCTCGCTGGGCGGTCGGCCGTGGACCTCGTGATTTCGACGCAGCCCGCTCGGTCGCGCCCGCCCTTGGACGTCCGGATGGAAAGCGCTCTTGCGCAGGCGTCGGCCGAACGTCGCCGGACCGCCTTGTTCTACAGCGACCTGGGCCCGGACACGGTAGACGTCTCTAGCTATCCTGCCGTACAGCGGCACAACTACGAGGTCTATGCCCGGGTCTGCGCGCGCTGCCATTCGCTGGCGCGTTCCATCAACGCGCCGCACGTCGGCCGGACCTGGTGGGAGTTGTACGTCAGGAACATGCGCCTGCGCGCGCGCCTGCGCGGCGAACGTCTCAAGGACAAGGACGTCCGTCCCGCGCTCGACTTCCTCGTCTACGACTCCCACGAGCGCAAGGTCGCTCACGCCGCCCAGTTCGAGGAGATAACAATCGAACTCAAGCGCCGCTTCGAGGCCGTCCTGGACGAGCGGGTCGACCTCCTGCAGAAGCAGCCCCAGCCGCGACTGCTTCCCTAGCAATCCAGCCGAATGCGCTAGAACTTCCCCTGGAGCAGCGGCTCGATCTTGGGTTTGAGGCGCTCCAGCATTACGGGTTTGACGAGGTAGCCGCTGGCTCCCGCGGCCATGGCGCGATCCACGTCTCTGATGGTGTCTACGGCGGTGAGCATGAGGACCGGGATGTCCTTGATCTTGGGATTGCTTTTGATGAGGATGCACGCCGAGGGCCCGTCGATTTCCGGCATATTGTAGTCAAGTATTATCACGTCCGGCTTTTCTTTCTCGGCCATCAGTATGCCTTCTTTCGCGCCGGGGGCATAGAGGCTGTCGTAGTTCAGCTCATTTAAGATCATTTGAAGCATGAGGTAGGATATTTCCTGATCGTCGATGTGAAGGATCAGGGGTTTTTGCCTCTTGCCCAAGTCTCGATGATCAGTTGAGCTCATTTAGAAATCCCTTCTTTTTTGCCTGCGCTAAGAGGTCGTGGAACAAATGCATATTCATGAATGGCGCCCATTGCCCATACTTCATTATCGGTGCCGCCCTGCCTGGGAGATCAACCAAAAGACTATGCCAGCCGTGCTGAGCACTGCCGCATAGCGCAACATCATTTGAATCGAGTGCTTGCGATAGCATGGGTCACACCATGCGCTCGTGTACGGCGCTGAGAACGCGTGCCGAAGATGTCCGGGCTGAGAGCAGTTCTCGCATATTCCACAGAAGCCGCGAGGAACGCCCTGCTTCTCGAATGTTCCTGGGTCGGTATCCCATAAAGTGCAGTAGCATCCCCGTTCGTTCGCGGGTTTGCCAATCTTTACGACCATCGGTGCTTTCGGGAGTTCTTCAGACATTTAGCATCCGTCTTCACAGGTCCAGTCTCTGATGGTTGCCATAGGTTTTGGGTTGTCTAACGAAGCTGTAGGAAAACCCCATTCCGGGGAAATCCGCTTCCGATTCTCCGTCGAGAGAAAAAATTGATTTGGTTCAAAACTGGGGTTTTCCTACAGCTTCAACGCTAGGCTGAACGGCGGCGGCTGCCTGCTATCCAGCCGACATGCGGCCGCCGTTCGTTCAAGCCAATGTTAGGTGGTTTCATTTTAACTTGTCGGCCTCTTTGAGCTTACCCTGTAGTGACCTTACCCCCGAAAACTTTGCGCCCGCCAGGAATCGAACCTGGACCCGCAGCTTCGGAGGCTGCTGTGATATCCATTTCACCACGGGCGCGTCTTGTCGTCGGAGCTGGCTCGGCGGACTCAGCTGCTGGCGCGGCGCGGCCGCTGTGGTCGCTGCGGTGCCTCGACTACTATACCAAACCGCGCCCGGCAGGAGCGGGGCGCAAGTCATCGGCTTATCTTCTAAGGGCCGGCGTTTGGCGATTTGAGTGTGTACAATACCGTGGAATGAACGAGGCTCTCTGATGGCGGACTTCGTCCCGCAGCCGTTCGCAAGGCTGATCTCGCGCATGTTCCGCGAGCTCGAGCTCAAGGACGCGGTCTTCGACCTGCCGCGCCGCGCCTTCTTCACCGGCGACCCGGAGAAGGACTTCTCGGTTCCCTTTCACGGCATGACCGCCTCCTCGCCGCTGGGTCCGGCCGCGGGGCCGCAGACCCAGCTCGCGCAGAACATCGTGCTGGCCTGGCTCGGCGGGGCGCGCGTCTTCGAGTTGAAGACCGTGCAGATTCTTGATCGCCTGAAGATCGCGCGCCCGTGCATCGACATGCGCAACGTCGGCTACAACGTCGAGTGGTCTCAAGAGCTGAGGATCGAGGAGTCGCTCGAGGAGTACGTGAAGGCCTCGATGCTCGTCGACCTTCTGCGCGCGAGCGGGCAGGTCACGCTGGCGCCCGGTTTCGAGCGCTCCATCTTCGATTTGAGCGTCGGCTACGACTTAAAAGGCGTGAAGGGCGAGAAGGTCCGGACCTTCATCGAGGGCATGAGGGACGCGAGTAGCGTCGTCGCGCGCCTGCGCGAGCAGATTCCACAGCGCTATGCGGCCTTGCGCGGCGCGGACTTTCGCGCCGCGGTCTCGGGCTCGGTCACGCTCAGCACCTTCCACGGCTGTCCGCCCGACGAGATCGAGGCCATCGCCTCTTTTATGCTTGAAGAGCTGGGCTTCGACTGCGTCATCAAGCTCAACCCGACCTTGCTCGGCCCCAAGGATCTGCGCGCGATCTTCAATGACGCCCTCGGCTACGGCGACATCCGCGTGCCCGAGGAGGCCTTCGCCAAGGACGCGACCTGGGAACAGGCCTGCGGCTTCGTGGGGCGGCTCTGCGCGAAGGCCAAGAGGCTCGGTCGCGGCTTCGGCGTCAAGTTCAGCAACACGCTCGTTGTCGAGAACCACGAGGGCTTTCTGCCCGCCGCGGAGAAGATGATGTATCTCTCCGGCGCGCCGCTGCATGTTCTGGCGATGAACCTCGTCGGGCGCTTTCGCGAACGTTTCGGCGAGAGCGTCCCGATTTCGTTCTCCGCCGGCATCGACAAGACGAACTTCCCGGACGCGGTCTCGCTCGGGCTGGCGCCGGTGACCGTGTGCAGCGACCTGCTCGCTCCGGGAGGCTACGGCCGCCTGCGCGGCTACTGCGAGGAACTCGCCCGGCGCATGGACGAGGTTGGGGCCGCCACGATTGCGGAGTTCATCATTAAGAGTCGCGGCGGCACCCTCCTCGCCAACACCAAGGCTTACGTCGTCGAGGCGACGAATGATCCTCGCTACGCGAAGGCGAGGAACTCGGCTCTGCCCAAGAAGCTCGGCAGCCACCTGGTTCTTTTCGACTGCGTGACCTGCGACAAGTGCGTGCCGGTGTGCCCCAACGACGCGAATTTCACCTACGCCATCGCGCGAGGAGAGGTTCCCATCGTCAAGCTCCGGGGTGAGGGCGGCTCCTGGACGGGGAGGACCGAGGGCGCGTTGCGTTTCGACAAGAAACACCAGCTCGCCAATTTCGCCGACTTCTGCAACGAGTGCGGCAACTGCGACGTGTTCTGCCCGGAGGACGGAGGGCCTTATATCGTCAAGCCGCGCTTTTTCGGCACACGCGCGTTCTGGGAGAGGAGCAAGGACCGCGATGGCTTCGCCCTCGAGCGCGAGGGGGGAGTGGAGACCGTCTCCGGGCGCTTCTCGGGGCGGGAGTACAGCTTGACGCTTCGTGACGGCGAGGCCGACTACGCGGGCCCGGGCTTCCGCGTGAGCTACGATCCTGCCGATCCGGCGGGGACCGCGCGGGGCACGGCCGAGGGCGAGGTCGATCTGACCTACGCCTTGATCATGGATTTGCTGCGCAAGGCTCTCTTCTCCCCGGACGCGGTCAGCTACGTCAACGTCGGAGAGCCGGACGCCTAGTAGATGCGGGGGCGGACATCGCGCTGGAGGTTCCAGCCCGAGGGATCGGGGCGCTTGAGAGCGCCTAAGTCGAGGTCGGCGATCACGAGCTCCGGGCGCGAGGAAATGTTTTCGAGCTTCTCCCCGTCGGGACCGGCGAAGTAGCTCTCGCCGAAATAAGGCTGGTTCCAGGGCTTCTCCGAGCCTCTGCGGTTGGAGCCGCCGATGAAGAGGCGATGGCGGCAGGCATCGACGAGGAATTCCTGCTCCCAAAGCCTGCGCGACTTGGCGCCGAAGGTGACGGCCGGCGCGAACACCATTTCCGCGCCGGCGGCGGCCAACGCGGCGACGACGCCTTCGAAATGCCGGTCGTAGCAGATCGCCACGCCGACCGCGCCGACCGAGGTATTGAAGACGGGGAAGTATGGATTCTTGCCCAGGATCTTCGCGGACTTGGCGTTTTGCGGGCCCTCGCTGCGGTCGTAATAGAAGGTTTCGGCGAACTCGCCCTGCTCGTTGGCGCCGCAGGGGATGTGCGTCTTGCGGTACTTGCCGATGATCGAACCGTCGGCTTCGATGACGACGGCGGCGTTGAAGCGCTTGCCGGTCTTGGCGACGAGTTCGTAGAGAGGGGCGACGATGACGATATGAAGCTCGGCGGCAGCGCGGCGCAGAGCGGTCACGGTGGGCCCCGTCGCCGTATCCTCGGCCATGTCGAGCCAGAGAGGATCCTTGCCCAGCGCGAAGTAGGGCGCGGCGAACAGCTCCCCGAGGCCGATAATATTCGCTCCCGAGTCGCTCGCGGCCGCGATGAGCGCCAGGTGATGAGCCACGTTGGCGCGGCGTATGTCCTCGAGGCGGCCCCTCAGGCGGCCGAGGTCGGCGACCTTGTCGGGCATCTCCTTGAAGGAATTGACCGTCTGCGTCAAAGCCGCCCGCACGACGCTCATCGCTTCTCCTCGGCCAGGATGAGAGCCGCGCCGAGAAGAACGTTGACTCCGTCGGTGCATTGCTTCAAGGTGGAGAACTCGCGGGGATTGTGGCTGATCCCGTCGTATTCGCCCGGCACGAAAACCATCGCCGTCTTGCAGACCCGGCTCCATTCCTGAGCGTCGTGGCCCGCGCCGGAGAGGATGGGCTCGTGCGAGAGGCCGAGGCGGTCGGCCTGCGAGGCGATGAGGTCCTGCACGGACTGATCGAAGGGAACATGCGGGGTCTTGGCCGTGCGGCGGCTCGTGATGATCACTCCGTCCTGCTTGGCGATCTTGTTGCAGAGGCGGGCGAAGTCGGCCTCCGCTTTTGTCATCAAAGTATCGGAGGGGTTGCGCAGGTCGACGCTGCAGATCACCCGGCCCGGCACGACATTGACCATGCCCGGGATCGGGCGGATGGCGCCCATCGCCGCGCGCATCTCGCGCCCATAACGGCCCGAGCGCGTCATCTCGCGCAGGGCTACGTTGAGACGGGCCGCGCTCAGTCCGGCGTCGCGGCGCAAGCTCATCGGCGTCGTGCCCGCGTGCGCGGACTTGCCGATGATGGTCAGCTCCTGCCAGGCGATGGCCTGCACGCCCATGACGACGCCGATGTCCCGGCTCTTGTGGCGCAGCAGCGGTCCTTGCTCGATGTGGCACTCGAGGTACGCGTGCGGGCGCAGGCGACCGACCGGCTCCGTCCCCAGGAAGCCGATTTTCTTAAGCTCGCTCTTGACCGTCAGGCCGTCGCGGTCCTTGAGGGCGTAGGCGGCCTCGAGCGGCATGCGCCGCGTGGCGGCGGCGCTGCCCAGCATGTCGGCGCCGAAGCGGCAGCCTTCCTCGTCGGTGAAGAAGCCGACGACGAGGGGACGGCGCGTCGTCGCCTTGTTCTCGTTGAGGGTCCGCACGACCTCGAGCGCGCCGAGCACGCCCAGGCAGCCGTCGAAGCGTCCGGCGGTGGGCACGGAGTCGATGTGCGAGCCGAGCATCAAGGGGGGGAGTCCGTCCTCGCGGCCGAGGCGGCGTCCGTACACGTTGCCGATCTTGTCCACCGTCACGTGCAATCCCGCCTGTCGAAACCATTTCGTGACGAGGCGGCGGCCCGCGCCGTCGGCGGCCGTCAGCGCGAGGCGATTCACGCCGACGATTTTGGTCCTCTCGTCGGTGTAGGCCCCGACCTTTCCGAGTTCGGCCAAAGAGGAGTAGAGACGCCTGCCGTTGATGCTTAAAGTCTTCGCCATAACCTCTCCGCCTGCTGGAGCGTAAAGTTCCTGACCTTATCTTCATTCACCGTCGTCATGCGTCCGCGCCTGACGATAATCTTCCCTTGGCTGACGACGCTGTCGATATTTTTGACGCTGAGGCCGTAGAGGAAGTGCGCAGGCAAAGAGGCGCTCGTGACCGGCGTCGGCGGCCGGTAATCGAGGATGACCAGGTTGTTCTCTCCGTCGCCTGAAAATTTATTCTTCGCGAGATAGTCGTGCGCCCGCCGCAAACGGCGATAGGCCGCGAGCGGGGACATGCCGCTGCGGGCTCGGGCCGAGAGATAGGCCGCGCGCGTTGAGGCGAGCATGTCGCCGTGCATGCCGTCGGTCCCGAGCAGGAGACGTTCGCCCAGGCCCTCCGGGTCAAAAGTCCCGACCGCGTTGTTCTGGTTGCTTTCTTCGTTCTGCACGAGCCAGGAACGGCTGGAACGCAAGAGGGTCCGTTCCGCGGCGCTGAGGTGAAGGCCGTGGACGAGGAGCGTCTTGGGAGATTGCAGAATGCCGGTACGAGCTAAACGTCGCATGACGCGCATGCCGTGCTGGCGCGCGCAATCCTTCTGGTCGCAGGGCGCCTCCGCGACGTGGATGTGAATGCCGCTATTGCGGCTGATCGCCATCGCGATCGCGCGGTGCAAAAGGGCGTCACCGACGGTGAAGGACGCGTGAAGTCCCACCAAGCCTTGCCTCTTGAGCAGATATCGATCCGTCTCTTCGAGGCCGGCCTCGCTCTTGGCCTTGCCGTCGCGATCGGATAGCTCCACGCAGAGAAGATGAGAGAGGCCGATCTCGTCGAGCGCCGACGCGATGATCTCGAGGCTCCCCTTCACGGCGTTGGGAGAAGAGTGATGGTCGATGATGAAGGTTGTCCCGGCCTTGGCCGCGGCGATGCCGCCGGCCAAAGCGCAGGCCCTCACCATGTCTTTGTCGAGCTTCCTGTCGAGGTTCCACCAGACGAGCTTGAGCATGTCGGTGAAATTCTTCGGCGCGCGAGCGGGGCCGGGCATGCCGCAGGCGAGCGCGGAGTAGAGATGGTGGTGGGCGTTGACGAAGGACTTGGTGACGAGGCGTCCGGAGCAGTCCAGCTTCCTTGCGCCGCGGGGGATGCGCGGCACGAAACGAATCTTGCCTTCGGCGCCCGGCGCGACCTCCAAATGGCCGCGGCGAATCCTCAGCGTACGCCAGTCGACGAACGACGCATCCCGAAGGTAGAGCATCAGTCCCTCATCGGCAAGGTCCGGCGGCGCTTGCCGTCGAAGGCCCAGAAGGCGTTGGCCACGGCCCCGGCCGTCGGCACAAGACCGATTTCGCCCACGCCTTTGGCGCCGTAGGGCCCGATCGGATCGGGGATCTCGACGGCGATGACGGTGAGCTTGGGCGTTTGCTTGGCGCGCAGGACGCCGCAGTCGCGCAGCTTCGTCGACTTGGGTCGGCCGTTCTCCATGACCAGTTCCTCGCTGATCGCGTAGCCGAGGCCCATGTGCAAAGAGCCCTCGATCTGCCCTTCGAAGAGCGTGGGGTTGATGACCTTGCCCGCGTCGTGGGCGGCGATGAGTTCGCCGACTCGACCGTCGTCGCCGACGATGGCGACCTGGGTCGCGTAGCTGTAGGAGTAGTGCGTGACGATCGGCTTGCCGTGGGCGTCGCAGCCGGGCTTGGTGGTCCAGTCGCAGACCCACTTGCCGCGGTAGCGGCGGCCGACAAGGGCGGCCAAGCCCTCGCGCTTGAGGTCGATCTTCAGCGCCTTGCAGGCGTCGATGAGCGCGTTGCCCACGAGGCTCGTCGCGCGCGAGGCCGTCGTCATGCCCGCGGGCGCGGCGTCGCTTGTGCGAGTGCGCACGGTGAGGACGTTCGGCTTCAGCCCCGTCTCCGAGCAGACGACTTGCACGGCGACGGTATCGACGCCCTGGCCCATCTCGGTCCAACCGTGATGGATTTCCACGCGGCCGGCCGAGCGAACCAATATCTCCACCTCGGAGAAGTCGGGCATGCCGTTGCCGATGCCGGTGTTCTTGATGCCGCAGGCGATGCCCGCATATTGAGCCGCCCGGAAGCGGTCCTTGACCGCCTCGAGCGTGGCGCGCACGCCCACGCCGCCGGTCAGTATCTGCCCGGTCGAGGTGGTCAGGCCGTCGATCAAGGCGTTGTCCCAGCGGAATTGCCAACGGTCGAAGCCGCCTTTTTCACAGAGTTCGTCGACGGCGCATTCCATGGCGAAGGTCGCCTGGTTGGCGCCGAAGCCGCGCATTGCGCCGCAAGGGACGTTGTTGGTGTAGACGGCGGTGGCCTCCACGTCCACATGGGGCACGCAGTAGCCGCCAGTCGAGTGTCCCGCCGCGCGTTCCAGGACCTTCATGCCCACCGAGGCGTATGCGCCCGAGTCGCCGTAGATGCGTGCGCGCAATGCTTTCAGCTTCCCGTCCTTGCCGCAGCCGAGCTTGTACTCCATACGCAAGGGATGACGTTTGGAGTGCATCAATATGGATTCTTCTCGGGTTATCTCGAGCTTCACCGGCTTTCCGAGAAGATGTGCCGCCAGGGCGGCCTGGCTCTGGGCCAGCATGTCTTCCTTGCCGCCGAAGCCTCCGCCGTTGGGCACGAGCACCACATCTATTTTTGTTTCTTCGACCGCCAGCATCGCCGCCAATTGCTTCCGGTCCTCGTAAATTCCCTGGCTCTGCGTATAGACGATCAGCCTCCCGTCCTCGGGCAAAGCCAAAGCGGCCTCGGGTTCCATGTAGGCGTGCTCGATCCACTGCGTCTGATACGTCGCCTCGTGGACGAAATCGCACTCGGCCAGCGCCTTCTCGGCGTCGCCCTTCTTGGCCTTGGAGACGCTCAAGACGTTGCCTTGGGGCTGGAGTTTGGGCGCGTCCGGCGCGAGAGCCGAGGGCACGTCGATAATGGGCGTGAGCACCTCATAGTCGACCTTCACGGCGCGCGCCGCCTCCCGCGCCTTGGCCCGGGTATCGGCGACGACGAGTGACAGCACGTCGCCCACGTAGCCCGTCGTCTCTCCGGATGCCACCATGACGGGCCAGTCCTGTACAATCGAGCCTTGTAATCTTCGGCCCGGGATATCGCCCGCGAGAAAGACCCGCGTCACGCCCGGCAAAGCCAAGGCGGCGGAGACATCGATCTTGAGGACCTTGGCGCGGGGGTGGTCAGAGAGGCGCATGGCCGCGTGAAGCATGCCGGGGACGGCCATGTCGGCGACATACGGCCGCCGTCCGAGGACCGCGTCCTTGATGTCGTACTTGGGAAGGCGCGTGCCGACGCGCCCCGTCGCTTTCGGCGCCGCCGGTCGTTTGCCGGTGCGTAAAGATGTTGCCGCTTCCTGGATCGAGGCCACGATCTTTTTATAGCCGGTGCAGCGGCACAGGTGCTGGTTGAGCCCGCGTTCGATGTCGTCGTTCGAGGGCGTCGGCGTCTTCTTGACCAGGTTCCAGGCCCGCATCACGATTCCCGGTATGCAGAATCCGCACTGCGCTCCGCCGTTGTGCGCGAAGGCCGAAGCGAAGGCGTCCTGCGCGGTCTTGCCCATCCCTTCGGTGGTCACGACATCCTTGCCCGACACCTGGCGCATGGAGGTCACGCAGGACAGCACGGCCTTGCCTCCGAGCTCGACGGTGCAGCAGCCGCAGGCGGCCTGGGGCGAGCAGCCGTCCTTGGC
>JBBTJN010000054.1:0-31538 GCA_038059415.1 Elusimicrobiota bacterium
TCGTGGTCTTGCCGTGGGAGCCGGCGATCGTGACGGTCTTCTTCATGCGGCCGAGTTCGGCGAGCATCTGCGCGCGCAGGACCACGGGGATGGCGCACTTGCGCGCGTAGGCGACTTCGGGGTTGCCGGCGGCGACGGCCGAGGAGACCACGACGACCTGTGCGCCCGCGGCGTGGGACGCCGCGTGCCCCTCGTAGACGCGCACGCCGGCGCCGCGCAGGCGGCGCGTGGCCTCGGTGGACTTCGCGTCGGAACCGGAGACCTTATAGCCGAGGTTATTGAGCACCTCGGCGATGCCGCTCATACCCACGCCGCCGATGCCGACGAAATGGATGTTCCGCACGAACGCCTTCATGAATCCCGCGTCCTCGCGGCTCATTTCTTGACCCCTTTGTCCTGCGTCGACACCGCCGCGCGCAGAAGCCACTTAAGGCCGTCCGCGGCGGCCTTGTTCTTCGGCGCGATCTCAAGCGCCTTGCGCAGGGCCGCGACCGCGCCGCTTTCGTCTCCGATCATGACGGAGGAGACGCCGCGCCCCAGCCAGGCCGGTACCGAGGCCGCGTCGAGCTCGACCGCGCGGCGGAACGCGCTGTCGGCGCGTTGGCCTTCACCGAGAGCGGCGTGGGCGAGCCCCGTAGCCGTCCACCAATCGGCATCGTCGGGATGGTCCGGTTTCTCTCCAGACTCGGGCAGCACCTCGGCCACGAGCGCCATCCAGCCGGTACCGATGACCCATAGGCCCATGTCGTTGCCGACCTGGCGCGGCTGATAGCTGACCTTAGCCGGGCTCTCGGCGTCGCCGCGGCCGGCCGGCACGGGACGCGTGAAGGTCAGGTTCATGCCAAGGCGCGCGTCGGTATCGACGGGCGCCTCGCGCATAGTCCGGCGCAGGTCTTCCATGATTTTTTTGACCTGCTCGTCGCGCGGCCCGGCGTCCCCGGGCTTGAGCGCGTAGTCGCGACGCACGACCTGCGGCGTGGAGGCGGCTTCCGGCGTTGCATCGTGCGCGCGGGACAGCGCCTGCTTGAGGCTGCGGCCCTCTCCCGGCTCATTGCGCACGAGCTTCGGCCGCGGCAGGAACATCGCGTCCACCTTCATCAAAGCACCTTGGTCGAGCGGCACTCGCCGCAGGTTCCGTTCGAAGACGGCCAGCGGATCCGTCTCCTGAGCCGGTTCGGACTCATTCTTCTTCGGGTCCTCGGGAAGTTCGCCGGGCCGGGCCGCGCGCTTACCTCCCGCATAGGAAACCGACAGCTGGAGGCCCGGCTCTCCGCTCTCCGGCGTCAAATGGAATGCGTCGACGAGAGTCGCGCGAGCCTTGGAGCGCTCGCCGAGCTTCAGTTGAAGGCGCGCCAGGCGCATGCGCGCGACCGAGTCTCCGGGCTTGAGCGACACGGCGCGCTTGAGAGTGGCGATCGCGGTCTTGTCTTCCTTGAGTCTTTCCTCGGCGCAACCGAGCTCAAGCATCGCGTCCTCGTAACCGGACTCGAGCTTGACCGCCTCGCGCAGTTGCTCCGCGGCATCGCCGTCACGCCCGAGCTTGCGGTACAGCTGGCCGAGCTGGAAGCGGTACAGCGGATTCTTCGCGTCGAGGTCCACGGCCGTTCGAAACAGCGCCAAGGCCTCGGGCACGTCGCCGCGGGCCTCTCGGATGGAGCCCAGGTTCATCTGCGCGTCGGCGCGGCGCGGCTCGAGTTCGGTCGCGCGCCGAAACGCCTTCTCGGATGAAAGCGCGTCACCCTTCCACGCGTAGGAGATGCCGAGCAGCAGGTAAGCCTGCGCGCTGGTCGGATCGAACCCGATCGCCGTATCATAGGAGCCGATGGACTCGTCCACCTGGCCGTTCCAGTACTGCGCGACGCCGAGCAGCATGTAGCCGACTGGATTCTTCGGATCGGCGGCGACGGCGCGGCGCATCTCCTGAAGCGCCAGGTCGTATTTCTTCTCCTCGATGTATTGGCGGCCCTGGCGCAGGCCGCGCATGGCCTGCGCCGCCATGATCTGGTCCCAGATCGTTTCCTGACCGGGCTCCGTTTTCCCCGCGCGCGCGGGCAACGGCAGAACGGCAACGGCGAACCCTACGGACATGGAGATGAGGAGCAGCTCACGCAGGCGAGGGAGAAGGGAGCGAAAAGCGCGGCCGCGGTGACTCATCGCGTTCTTCTCGTCGGGCTTGAGTTCGGCCAAAGTCCGGCCGTCGATCAAAGTGAACAGCGGGTCATAGCCGAAGCCGCCGTCGCCGCGCGGCGCCGTGCCGATCACGCCGTCGAGCCGGCCCCGCGCGAATTCAACGCGTCCATCGGGATCCGATAGGGCCATCACCGTCCGGAAATACGCGGCACGCTTCGGACCCGCCGCGCCGGCGAGCTCGCGCAAGAGCTTCGCGCGGTTGTCGGCGAAGGTGCAGTCCGGGCCGGCCCAGCGCGCGGAATGCACGCCCGGCGCGCCGCCCAAGGCAAGGACGAACAAGCCCGAGTCGTCGGCCAGCGCCCAAGTCCCGCAGGCACGCGCAGCCTCCACGGCCTTCTTCTCGGCGTTGCCTTCCAGCGTGTCGCGGTCCTCGACCGTCTCGAGAAACGCCGGGAAGGCATCGAGGGTTGCGATCTCGGCGCCGCAGACGCCAAGAAGGCGCGAAATTTCCGCCGCTTTATGAGCGTTGCGTGTAGCGAGCACGAGTCTGGCCGGGTGGCGGGACAAGGGACGAAATGCTACCATTTTCGGGTGAGGCTCCTGCTACTGGCTCTGGTCGTCGCCGCCCTGACAGTGGGCTCATCCGGCTGCCGGACCCTCGCACAAGAAGAAGACCTCTCCGACCAGGCGACCAAGGCGCGCCTCGAAGCCGTGCTGCGCGGCCGACTGGACCTCGACCTCAAATACGTGAGCGTGGACGTCAACTCAGGCACCGCCACGATCTCGGGGCTCGTGCCCAACGGCGATCAGTTTCAAATCATCCGCCGCCTCGCCGCGGGCGTGAAAGGCGTCGATCAGGTCCTCAATAACCTCATCATCCAGGAATGAACGGCGAGGGCCAGTGGGAAGGGACCCGCGGTCTGTTGCGCTGGTACGGTCGAGCCAAGCGCGATCTCCCCTGGCGCCGCAACGCCACCCCCTACCGGGTCTGGGTCTCGGAGATCATGCTCCAGCAGACGACCGTCGCCGCCGTGACCCCGAAGTACGAGGCTTTCCTGCGCCGCTTCCCCACGCTCGCTTTGCTGGCGGATTCAGAGGAGGACGAAGTCCTCAAGCACTGGGCCGGGCTGGGCTACTACTCACGGGCGCGCAACCTGCGCCGCGCGGCGTTGTCGGTCGTCGCGGACCATAACGGAGAGTTCCCCGCCACTTTTGACGCGGTCATCAAACTCCCCGGCATCGGCCGCTACACCGCGGGCGCGATCCTATCGATCGCGTTCCAAAAGCCGTACCCGCTCGTAGACGGCAACGTGATCAGAGTCTTCTCCCGCCTGTTCGGCCTCAAGGGCCGAGCCAACGACCCGGGCTTCCTTAAGAAAATGTGGCCGTTGGCCGAGCGCCTGGTGCCTCAAGCCTCTCCCGGGGACTGGAACCAGGCGCTGATGGAACTCGGCGCCACCGTGTGCACGCCCGCTACCCCCTCCTGCGGCGCGTGTCCGGTCGCGAATCATTGCATTGCATTCAAGAAGAATATTCAAGACAAGATTCCCCTCCCCAAAGCCTCGCGCAAGCCCGTGGCCGTGCGTTGGACGTTTCTTTGGATCGAAAAAAACGGGAAGGTGCTCCTGTGGCGGCGCTCCGAGAAGGAGCGGCTCCTTAAGAACCTATGGGGCCTGCCCGAGGCGGGTCGCCTCGCGGCCTCTCCCGGCCGCCTGCTCGCCACGGTCGCGCACGCGATTACGCACCACGCGCTGGAAGTGGCCCTTCGGGAAGCGTCCCTCGACAAGTGCGCCGTCGCTCCGCCCGAGGCGCGATGGGTGCCGCGCGGCGAGATGCGCGACTACCTCGTCTCGTCTCTGTGGCTCAAGCTGCTCAAGGGCCGTTGACTGTTTGGGGTCGTTACCAAATTTTAACCGTATTTTAACCGACACTTAACCAATCTGTCTTGACGTTCAGCCGTCGCGAAGTTATACTTCGAACATGAGTTGGATCTTGGTGATCGAAGACGAAGAGGATGTCTCGGAGTTGCTCCGCTACGTTCTTGAGAACGAGAAATACATGGTGAAGACCGCCGGAAGCCTCGCCGAGGCGCGCTCGCATCTGAAGGGCGGCCTGCCGGACGCCGTCCTCCTCGACCGGGGCCTTCCGGACGGCGACGGGCTCGACATCTGCCGAGAGCTCAAAGGCGCCGGGAAGATGCCGACCGTCCTTGTGATGAGCGCGCGCAAAGACCCGGCGGAGGTGCGCGAAGGCCTCGCGGCCGGGGCCGACCACTACTTCACGAAGCCCTTCCAATTCATGGACATCATTTCCCACTTGGCGACGGTACACTAGCCGGTCGCATCTCGTCCTTGCGTCTGGCGCGAAAACCAACTAAACTACCAGCCATGGCCCACCGCGTGCTGGTCGTTGAAGACGACCTTGACATCCAAGGCTACTGCAAGACGATCCTCGAGTCCGAAGGCTTTCGCGTCGACGTCTGCGCCACCGTGGCCGAGGCCCGCCGCATCTTCAACGCGAACCGTCCCGACCTGGCCATCCTCGACATTGGCCTGCCCGACGGCACCGGACTAGACCTCATAAAAGAATGGCACGGCTACCCGGGCCCCACGATCCCCGTCATCTTCCTGACCGCGCGCGGCGATTTGAAAACGCGCCTCGACTGCTTTAATCAGGGCGCCATGGACTACGTCCACAAGCCCTTCGACTCCGAGGAGTTGCTCGCCCGTACCAAGGTCCACCTTCAGGTCAAGAGATCCCACGAGGAACTCATCAAGCGCAACTTCGAACTCGAATTAGTGGCGCGCGCCCGGCAGGACATGACGGACATGATTGTCCACGACCTGAAGGCGCCGCTCACCGCAATCAAATGCACGCTCGATCTGATCCACGAGCGCGGCCTCATCAGCCAGGGTCGATACTCCACCTTGATGGCGAACGCGGGCTTGGCCGCTGACTTCATGCTTCTCATGCTCAACGACATGCTCGACTTGGCTCAGGCCAAGACCTCGGGCCTCAAGATAGACCTGGTCGAAATCGATCCCGCGCTCCTCCTTCGTAAGATCGAGACCTTGTTCGCCGGGCGAATGAAGCTGACGAGTGCGACCTTGATCATGAGGGTCGCGCCGAGCGTCGAGAAGATCCTCGCCGACCAGAACCTGCTCTACCGCATCCTCACCAACCTGATCACCAACGCGATGAAGGCGGCTCCCGACGCCGCCGCAGTCGAGGTGGACTGCGGGTTCAACGGCGTCGCCGCGCGGTTCATCGTCTCGGACCGAGGCCCCGGCGTGCCCGACGTGCAAAAGAAGCACATCTTTGAGAAGTACGTCACCGGCGGCCGCAAGGACGCCGCTCTCGACACCGGCTCGGGCATCGGCCTCAGCTTCTGCCACGCGGCGGTCACCGCACACAAGGGCCGCATCTGGGTCGAGGACCGGCCCGGCGGCGGCAGCCGCTTCCTCTTTGAGCTTCCGCAACCAGGTTAAGTGGCCGCAGCCGGTTTGGACAATGGCTTCGGCCAGGAGCGAAAGACAAACAGCTCCCCCCCGCCGCCGCCGGCCGTGATCCTCGCACCGGCGACGGCGTCGTCATAGCGGATCATCCCAAGGCCCACGGCGCCCGCCGAGCTCGTCACATAGCCGATGACTCGCTCGCCCCGCAGAACGACGCAGCCCGCCGCGGCGGGGGTGCGTTCGAAGTGGATGCCCATCAATATCTTATTGACGTGTCCGCGCAACACGATGCGAGACACCGTCTCCTGACCCATGTAGCAGCCCTTGTCCATGCTGATCGCCGCGTCCTGACGCACCTCGAGAGGGAGAGACTCCTCGTTCATGTCGGAGCCGAACCAGGGGAAGCCCGCGCCCACGCGCAGGGACTCGAACTCCTCGTCCGTGAGGAAATCCACGCCCTCGGGCGGGTCCACGCCGAGCAAGAGGCGCGCGGGCTCGCCCAGACGCGTCCAGGGCAGACCGCGCTCGCAGCCCTCTCCGACGATGAGCCATGTCTGCGGCGAGCGCAGGACTTTGAGCGAGGAGTCCGACAGCATGATTTTTTTCTCGAAGGCCCAGAGAAAGCCGATGGCCGCGTGAGGCCGCGTGACGGCCAGGACGGTCTCGGGCGTTTCCTCGTACAGTTCGCAGTCGGCGATGAGCAGGCCCTTCGGCGTGAGCACGCACGCGGGCAGGCACACCCTGGACGCGAGTTTGTTGAGGTCGGCGGTGACGAGGCCCTGGAGGAATTTCTTTGCGTCGGGGCCGTGAAAGCGGAATAGCCCCCACCGCGAGACGTCGTACGCGCGCAAAGCCATGCCGCTCATTATAGCCCCTCCAGAGCCGGCACGCTACTATGTTAGAATCGAGACCATGAAGCTCGTCACCTTCGAGGTCCCCACGCCGCTGGGCCCTGTCGAACGCCTCGGCGCCCTGCGCGCAAGCAACATCGTGGACCTCAACCTGGCCGCGGCGATCCTTTATGAAACGGCGGGAAAGGCGCGACCCGAGGCACGCGCGAATTTCTTCGTGCCCCCCTGCCTGCTCGGACTTCTCGACGGCGGCCGCGAGTCCTTGACCGAGGCCGGGGCGGCTCTCACCGCGCTCAAGGGCGAGCCCGAAGGACCGCGCGGAGAAACCGTGGTCTGGAAGATAAGCCAGGTCCGTTTGCTCGCCCCTCTCCCCCGTCCGCGTTCCCTGCGCGACTTCTTCGCCTTCGAGAACCACGCGAAGGCCGGCGCTCGACGCCGCAACGAGCCGCTCGCACCCGAGTGGTACGAGCAGCCGGTGTTCTACAAGGGCAACCCCCGCTCCATCATCGGCCCGGACGATTTGATCCCGTGGCCTTCGTTCACGCGCAAGCTCGATTTCGAGTTCGAAATCGCGGCGGTCGTCGGGAAAGCCGGACGGGACATCACGGTGAAGAACGCGCCGCGGCATATCGCCGGCTACATCGTGATGAACGACTGCTCGGCGCGCGACATCCAGAGAAACGAGATGGTGTGCCGCATGGGGCCGGCGAAGGGCAAGGATTTTGCGACGGTCCTCGGACCGTACTTCGTGACGGCCGATGAGTGGCACGGAAAAATCCCCGAATTAAAAATACGCGTCAACGGACGAGAATGGAGCAGTTCACGGGGAGCCCAACCTTACTGGAATTTCCCGACCATGCTCTCGCACGCCTCGCAGGGCGAGCGCCTTCTTCCCGGAGACCTCCTCGGCTCGGGCACTTACTTCAAGGGATGCGGTCTCGACATGGCGCGCTGGATCAAGCCCGGCGATCGCCTCGAACTCGACGCGGGGCCGCTCGGTATTTTAAAAAACACCGTGGGCAAGCCGAACGGCAAGATGCATCTCAAATATAAAAAAAGCGGAGCATATGCATGAGCTCGATCCTCACCCGCGGGCGCGTACCTAAAGTCCCACACACGGAGTTCTACTCGGAGCCGGAGGTTCTCGCCCTTGAGGAGATCCACGGCGTCGGCGGATTTGACGGGGATTGGTCGCGCAAGTACCACTACCGCAAATACCCGACTCGGCAGGTGAGCGAGCCCAAGCGCCTCCCGCTCGATCTTCGCCCGCAGAAGATGTCGCCGCACCAACCGCTCCAGCCCTGGCACATTCGCACCGGCCGCCTTAAGTCGCACGGCGACCACATCAGCGGCCGCGTGCCGGTCGTGTACGGGCCGACGACGCTGGTATCCGCGGCCCGCTTCGGGAAATCCTGTCCGGCCCAGAGGTTCTTCCGCAACGGGGACGGCCACGAACTGTGGTTCGTGCAGGAAGGCTCGGGGCTCGTCGCCTCGGAGTTCGGCGTGCTCCCTTTCCGCAAAGGACACTACGTGAACCTGCCGAAAGGCACGACCTACCGCGTCGAGCTCGAAAGCGAGGATTGCTCGCTGTTGATCGTCGAGTCGCGTATGCCCATCCAGTTCGCGTCGCATGATCTCAACGCGTCCGGCCAGGCGCGTCTGAAGGCCCCGGTGGTGGAGGCCGAAACCGGCCTGCCCGAGTTCCGACCCGCGCGCGACGAGGATGGCGAGTTCCGAGTTTGGACCAAGCACGGCGGCGGCCTCGTCACCGAGCTCTTCCTCGGCCATCATCCCTTCGACCTGATCGGCTGGGAAGGCGCGCTGTATCCGTACACCTTCCACACCAACGATCACCACTCTATCGTCCGACGCATCTCTGCCGCGCCGTCCGCGCGCCAGACGTTCCAGTCCGGCACGGCGCCGCACAACGGCTTCGCCGTATGCGCCTTCAAAGGTCAGCTCGAGGGCTGGCATTCGCGCGACGTCCCTGCGCCGTACGCGCACTACAACGTGGACAGCGACGAGGTGATGTTCTTCGCGAACACGAGCTACGGCGCCCGCAAGGGGCTCGTCGAGCCCGGCTCGTTGACCTTCCATCCCGGCTCCCTGCCCCATTCCCCGCATGGGACGGCCGCCAAGCACTCCTTCGCCGAACGCGGGAATATCTCGGATTACGTCGCGGTCATGCTCGATACTTTTTTCGAACCGCTCGAGGTGGCCAAGCAGGCCCTGCCTCTCGCCGACAAGAACTATCCGCTGAGCTGGAACCGCGACACGCAGCGCATCCCGGCGGCCTGACGTGCAACTCGACCCGGAGACGTTAGCCGTGCGTGATCGATATCTGCTGATGATCGCGACCATCCTGCCGCGTCCCATCGCCTGGGTCGCGACCGTCTCGCCGGACGGCGTCCCCAACCTGGCGCCGTTTTCATTCTTCACGGGGATCTGCGCGAACCCGATGACGGTGTGCTTCGCGCCGGTGAACGCTCGCGACGGCAAGAAGAAAGACACGCTCATCAACATTGAATTGACGAAGCAGTTCACCGTCAACATCGTCAACGAGGCGAATGTCGGGAAAATGAACCGGACATCCGCGCCGTTCCCTTACGGCGTGAACGAATTCGAGAAGGCCGGGGCAACTCCGGTCCCGAGCGCAAAAATAAGGCCGTTCCGAGTCAAAGAGAGCCCCGTCTCTTACGAATGCGAGCTCCTACAGATCGTGCGGATCGGCGAAGGCGCGTTGGCCGGCAATCTCATTATAGGCAAAGTGGTTATGTTGCACTGCGAGGACGCCCTTTACAACGCCGGCAAGATTCGCCACCAGGACCTCAACGCCGTCGGCCGAATGGAAGGATCGTGGTATGCCCGCACGAACGACGCGTTCGAACTTCCCCGCCCGGAGATCTAGGGAAGATCGCCGTCCGCCGTTTGAGCCCTACTTAATGAGTTGACAGGTGACTCGGCCCGGAGCTGCCCACGGCGCTAACGCCCTTGACGGACCAGGAGAGATTCACGAAGCCTAGATTCTCGTCGGCAAACTCCGCCTTCTCAAGGCGTCCGGAGTTGACGGAGGAGGCGCCCGGACGCGAATCGAACTCGGCGACGACGACCTCCCCCGAACCGGGCCGCACCTCCTGGTATGCGATCCCTTTCTCGCGCAGGTCGTAGGAGTCGAGAAGCTTGCCCGACGGCGGACGACGGCGGTCGGTCACGGTGACGACGGCGGCCTCGACTTCCTCGACGTAGCCTTCGAAAACGCGGAAACGCAGTTCCAGGTGGGTCCTCTTGCCCTCGAACGCCTTGGGGTACAGGGAAATCGCCAGCCACCGCGAACCCATTTTCCCCTCGTGCAGGCGCGCGACGGACCTGGCCGCCGTGTTTTCTCCCTTCATGCGGCCTTTGATTTTCACCACCTTCAAGGAAACCTCATTATGGGCCGAACCGGGGACTCCTCCCTCGCGAAGCGCGAGCGGCTCCCAGTCCACGGCGTCCTTGTGGATCACCGCGTGTATCCTGCGGGCGAGCTTCGCATTAGAGACGGTCGGGGTCGCCGTGGACGCGGCCGGAGGCGACTGCGCCGCGGCCAACAGCGCGAGAAGGATCAGCGCCGCAGGCACGCCGCGCCTCACGACAGGACGGCGATCGTCTCTTGGAGACGATCGCGGCGCGCGAGAGCATCGTCGCGCTGTTCCTTGGCTTGGGCCACTTTCTGCTCAGGCGCGCTCGCTGCGGCGCGGAGGTTGCAAAGCTTCTCTTCGCATTTCACGATATCGCCTTCGGCCTTGACGAGGTCCTTGGCCAGGCGCTCTCGCTCCTTGGCGAAATCGACGACGCCGGAGAGCGGAATGAAGAAGGTCACGCCGTCGGCGACGGCGGCGGCGCTCCGGGGCGGCCGGCCGCCGCAGACGGCCTCGACGCTCTCGAGTTGGGCCAGAGACGAGACATACGCCCGGTGCTTCCCGATCACGGCCTGCGCGAACGGTCCCTCGGCGAAGGCTTTGATCTTGAGGCCGGGCGGAACGCCGAGCTCGGAGCGTAAAGATCGTATCTTGGTCACGGCGGACATCACCTTGCTCATTTCTTTCTCGATCTCGGGGTTCGACCAGTCGCCATCGAGCTTCTGGTAGCCGCCCTTGATCACGAATTGCGCCGATTCGCCCGCGTACGCCTTGAGCGTCGCGTAGATCTCCTCGGTCACGAACGGCATCACGGGATGCAGGGCCTTCAGCGAGCCCGTGAGCACCTGGACTAAAATCGTGCGCGCATTTTCCTTACCCTCGCCGTCGATGCCGAGCAACCGGCTCTTGGCGAGCTCGATGTACCAAGCGCAGAACTCGTCCCATAGGAAGGCATACAGCGCCCCGGCGGCCGCGGCCGGGTCGTAGGCGTCGAGCGAGGCCCGGGCCTTCGCGAGGGTCGCCTGATAGCGCGACAAAATCCAGGAGTCCACGGTCTCGAGGCGGCAAGAAGAAAGCTTCTCGAGCTTGTAGCCGCCGACAGGCGCGGTCTCAGGCAGGTTCATGAGCACGAATCGCGTCGAGTTCCAGAGCTTGTTGACGAAGTTACGCGCGCCGACGACGGACTGCTCGTCGAAGGCGATGTCCTTGCCCGGGTGCGCCTGCGCCATCAGCGCGAAACGCAGGGCGTCGGTGCCGTACGTGTCCATCATCAGAAGAGGGTCGATCACGTTGCCGAGCGACTTCGACATCTTCTTGCCGCTCTTGTCGCGCACGATGCCGTTCATGACGGCGACCGGAAACGCGGGCTTGCCCATGAAGGCGTGACCCATCATCTGCATGCGGGCGACCCATAGATAAAGAATCTCGTAGCCCGTGACGAGCATCGAGGTCGGGTAGTAATAGGCGAGGTCCTTCGTCTGATCGGGCCAGCCGAACACGGAGAGCGGCCACAGCGCCGAGGAGAACCAGGTGTCGAGCACATCGCTATCCTGGGTCCAAAGCGCGCCGGGCGATCCCAGACTCACGAGCGGCTCCTCCCCGTCTTTGTACCAGACGGGAATGCGATGGCCCCACCATATCTGGCGCGAGACGCACCAGTCTTTGATATTCACGAGCCAATCGCGATAAGGCTTTTCCCAATTCTTGGGATAAATCTCGAATTCGCCCGCATCGAGCGCCTGGAGCGGCGCCTTGGCGAGTTCGGTCTGCTTGACGAACCACTGCAGCGAGAGTAGCGGCTCGATTGCCGAACCGCAGCGGTCGCAGGTTTGGACGGCGCTCTTGTGAGCCTCCTTTTTGCGCAGGAAGCCCTGCGCCTCGAGGTCGGCGACGACCTGGTCGTGCGCCTTCTCGCGAGAGAGCCCGGCATAGGGCCCCGCCGCCTCGGTGAGCTTGCCGTCCGGGCCGATGGCCTTGATGACCGCCAGCTTATGGCGCTCACCGAGTTCCCAGTCGTTCTGATCGTGCGCCGGCGTGACCTTCAAAGCGCCGGTGCCGAGCTCAAACTCGACGTACAAGTCCTCGACGATGGGGATCGCGCGATCAATGAACGGGATGAGGACCTTCTTGCCGACCATGTGCTTCCAGCGATCATCCTTTGGATTGATCGCCACCGCGGTGTCGCCGAACATCGTGATCGGTCGAGTCGTGGCGACGACGATGCCGTCTGAGCCGTCTTCGCATCGGTAGTGGATGTGGTAGAGAGCCCCCTTGCGTTCTTCCCGTTCGACTTCGATATCCGATAACGCCGTTGCGCAACGCACGCACCAGTTGACCAGCCGCTCCCCGCGATAGATCAGGCCCCGTTCCCACAGCGTTTTAAAAGCGTGGTACACGGCCTTGGCGCGAGGTTCGTCCATCGTAAACGCTTCCCTTTGCCAGTCGAGCGAGGCGCCAAGACGGTGCAGTTGTCCCAAAATCGTTTTTTTGCAGTCACGCGTCCAAATCTGCATGCGCTCGAGAAACGCGTCCCGGCCCAACGCATGGCGGTCCACCCTCTCGGCCTTCAGTTGCTTCTCCATCACATTCTGAGTCGCGATGCCGCCGTGATCGCAGCCCGGCACCCAGCATGATTGGACGCCGAGCATGCGATGGTGACGGATCAAGGCGTCCTGAAGCGTGTTGTTAAGCGCATGTCCGATATGGAGCGCACCCGTCACGTTCGGCGGAGGAATGACGATCGTGTACGGACGGCCACCGTCCCGAGGCTCGGAATGCGAGAGCTTCGCCGCGTCCCAGGAGGCGAGGCGCGCCTCTTCAACCGGCCTCGGATCGTAGGTTTTCTCGAGCATGTCAGCGCTTCCCCCTCACAGCAGGTCCGAGGCCAGCGCGGCCAGCACGGAGCGTTCGCTCTTGGTGAAGGTGACATGGCCGAACAGACCCTGGCCCTTGAAGCGCTCGACGAGGTTCGTGAGGCCGTTGGACGCCGCGTCGAGGTAGTAGTTGTCCACCTGATGCGGGTCGCCGGTCAGCACGATCTTCGCGCCCTGGCCGGCGCGCGAAATGATCGTCTTGATCTCGTGCGGCGTCAAGTTCTGGGCGTCGTCGATGATGATCAATAGGCCCGGAAGGGTGCGGCCGCGCAGGTAAGTGACCGCCTCGATCTCAAGAACGCCGTCTTCCATCAGCATCTGGATGTCCATGTCCGTGGTCTCGACTGCACCCTTCGGCTTCTCGAGCAGGTAGGACAGGTTGTCGTAGATCGCACCCATCCAGTTGGTGAGCTTCTCCTCCTTGGTGCCGGGCAGGAAGCCGAGGTCATGGCCTACCGCGATGACGGGGCGGGCGACGAGGATGCGGCGATACAGCTTCTCCTCCAGCGTCTGCTGGAGCGCCGAGGCCAACGCGATCATCGTCTTGCCCGAGCCGGCGAGGCCGACGAGCGTGACCAGCTGGACGTCGGGGTTCAGCAGGAGCTCGAGCGCGAAACGCTGTTCGATATTAAGCGGCTTGATGCCCCACGGCGCCGAATCTGCGCGCACGAGCGGCATGAGCGATTTGGTTTTCAGATCATAGCGCGTGAGAGCGCTCTTCGAGGCGCCCTCGACCTTGAGAATCACGAACTCGTTCGGAATCAGATCCGGGATCGGCGACGGCAGCCGCTTGTCCCGGTAGAAAGCGTCGATCTCCTCGCCGGAGACGGCGGCCTCGCGCCATCCCTTGTAGAGATCGTCGATGTCGACCTTCTCCTTCTCGTAGTCCTGCGTCTCGAGGCCCAGAGACTCCGCCTTGATCCTGAGATTGATGTCCTTTGAAATGAAAACGATGTTCTCACCCTGCTTCTTCAGGTACAGCGCGCAGGAGAGAATTTCATTGTCCTTCGTGTGGGCGGAGAACGCTTTGGGCAGCCCATCGGAGACCTGAACCTCGACCTTGAGCTTGCCGCCGTGCTCAAGCGGGACCCAGTTCGACAGCTTGCCGCCCTTGCGCAGCTCGTCAAGCTTGCGCGACACGAAGCGCGCCGAGCGGCCGCGCTCGTCGTTGTTGCGCTTGAAGGTGTCGAGCTCCTCGATGACGGTCAGCGGGAGCACGACGCGCGAGCCCTCAAAGGAGAACATGGACAGCGGATCGTGAAGAATCACATTGGTGTCGAGCACGAAGGTCTTCATACGGAGGTCTCCTCCCGATCAAACGGCGGTACGAATTCTTGAAAAGCGTCATTGGCGAGAAATACGCCATCGGTCGTCAGGCGCCAGCGCGGCCCCTCCTCGCGGACAAGGCCGCGCGCCTTCAAGACGGCCCAAGAACCGGCGAAGGCGCGGCGAAGCGCCTGCGACGGCACAAAGCCTTCGATGAGACGAAGGCCGAGAAACGCCTCTTCGCCGATCGCCTCAAGCCCCTTCGGGGCTTCGTTCTGCGCGAGCGGCCGCCGACCTTTCTCGACGGCCTCGAGATAAGCGGCAATCCTCTCCTCGTTGGCCTGGCGGCGGCCTCCGTAATACGACGCGGCCGAGCATCCCAGGCCGATGTACGCGCCCCGCTTCCAGTAGTTGATGTTATGCGCGCAACGTTGCCCGGGCCTGGCGTAATTGGAAATCTCGTACTGCTTAAGGCCGGCCTTGGCGAGCGCTCGCATCGACATTTCGAACATCTCGCGGCCGAGGTCGCCGTCCTCCTCAACCCCGCGCTTGGCGAACAAGGTCCTGTCCTCCACCTGAAGGCCATAGAGCGAGACATGCTCGGGAGCGAGGGCGAGGACGAAGTCGAGCGTCGAGCGCAGGCTGTCGAGCGTCTGGCCCGGCAGGCCGAACATCAGGTCCACCGACAGCGCCGCAATGCCGGCGCGCCGCGCGGCCTTGAACATTCGCGCGAAGTCGGCGGCCGTGTGGCGGCGACCGATCGCGCGAAGCAAGACGTCGTCGGCGGTTTGCAGGCCGATCGAGAGCCTGGTGACCCCCTCGCGCGCGAGCGCCGCGAGCTTCTCCTCATCGAGGCTTTCAGGATTGCCCTCGAACGTGGCCTCGACGAACCGGGAATTCGGATAGGCGCGCCGCAGGCGCGAAAACAAATCGGAGATCTGCGCGGTCGTCAGTTCGGAGGGCGTGCCGCCTCCGACATACAAGGTTTCGAAGATCGCCGCGGGATGCAGCGCCGCCTCAGCCTCGAGCGCTGCAAGGTAGCGGTCGGCGAGCTTGTTCTGCCCGGAATATGCGGCGAAGTCGCAGTAGAAGCACTTCACCGAGCAAAATGGGATGTGGGCGTATAAACCGATCAATTCATCCGCATTTTCTTATATTTTCACCCCTCTGTGCAAGACTAGCGCGTCTCGCACCCCCCGGCGAATTGCTAGACTAGCCGTCTTGACCACCCCCCACAAAGCCGGCTTCGTCGCGCTCGCAGGGCGACCCAACGTCGGCAAATCCACGTTGCTGAACTCGCTGCTCAAGTTCAAGCTGTCGATCGTCTCGCACAAGCCGCAGACGACCCGCCACCGCATCCTCGGCATACTCGAGGGCGAGGAATTCCAGGCCTGCTTCCTC
This sequence comes from Elusimicrobiota bacterium, assembly GCA_038059415.1. Taxonomy (GTDB): domain Bacteria; phylum Elusimicrobiota; class Elusimicrobia; order UBA1565; family UBA9628; genus GWA2-66-18. The sequence continues at coordinate 15,375 of JBBTJN010000054.1, forward strand.
GACACGCCCGGCCTCATCGACGAGCCCTCCGACCATCTGCAGAAAAGCCTGCGCGTGGAATCCTCGCGGGCGATCCGCGAGGACGCAGACCTCATCGTCTACATGGTCGACGCCGTCGAGGCCAATCCCGACAAGGTCGGCGACACGCACGTGCGCCCCGGCACCCCGGTCATCCTCGTCATCAACAAATGCGACCGCAACGTCGCCCAAACGAGGCTCGCCGCCATCGAGAAGGCCTACTCGGCCGCGCTCAGCCCCGACAAGATTTGCCGTATTTCGGCGCTCAAAAACCAGGGCGTCGAAGAATTGAAGGCCGAGATCATCTCCCGCCTTCCCGAGAGCGAACCGTTCTACGAAAAAGGCCAACTCTCCGACCGCTGGGAGCGCTTTTTCGCAAGTGAAATAGTCCGCGAACAGGTCTTCGACCTGTACCACGACGAGATTCCCCACGCCGTCGCCGTGGTCGTTGAGACCTTCCGCGAGAACCAGGGCAAGCCCGACGATGTGTTCGCGACCTTGTATGTCGAGCGCGACGGCCAGAAAGGAATCCTCATCGGCAAGGCCGGCAAGGACCTCCACCGTCTGACCGAGCGCTCGCAGGCCATGCTCGGGGCGTTTCTCGGCCGCGAGGTGAACCTCGAACTCTGGATCAAGGTGCGCAAGGACTGGCGCAAGGATCCACGATCCCTGAAGGAATTCGGCTACACAACCTAAGCCGAATGCCGGAAGATATCGTAATATGTCCACCGCTATGAAGACCAGGCCCAAAGATAAGCCCGCCCCCGCGGCCAAGCCCCGCGCCGAGAAACTCCGCGCCGCCGGCAAAACCGCAGATGAGATGGGCAAGCAGCAGCGTGAAATTTCCGTCTCGGAATTCTTCACCAAAAATCGCCACCTGCTCGGATTCGACAATCCCCGCAAGGCCCTCCTGACCTGCGTGAAGGAAGCCGTCGACAACGCGCTCGACGCCTCGGAAGAGGCGGGCATCCTCCCAGCGATCGTCGTCAAGCTTGAGGCCGTGGGAGACGGCTCCGGCCCCGCGCCGGCGGTCTCGCAGGCGACGCGCTTTCGCGTCACGATCATCGACTACGGCCCCGGCATCGTGCGCGAGGTGATACCGCGCATCTTCGCGAAACTTTTATACGGCTCCAAGTTCCATCGCCTGCGCATGAGCCGCGGCCAGCAGGGCATCGGCATTTCCGCCGCCGGCATGTACGGGCAGCTGACGACCGGCAAGCCGGTCAAAATCATCTCGCGCACCGGAGAAAAGTCTCCCGCGCACTACTTCGAGGTCCAGATCGACACGAAGAAGAACGAGCCGATCATCCTCGAAAAAAAGCAGATCGCATGGGAGGCCCACCGCGGCACCCAGGTCACGATCGAGCTCGAGGGCAAGTACCAGAAAGGCCGCGCCTCCGTCGACGAATACATCGAACTTTCAGCGATTTCCAACCCGCACGCGCAGTTCACCTACCACGCTCCCGACGGCGAGATCAAAGTTTATCCTCGCACGATCTTGCACAATCCCGAGCCGCCAAAGGAGATCAAACCCCACCCCTACGGCATCGAGCTCGGCATGCTCCTCAAGATGCTTCAGGACACGAAGAGCCATCGGCTCGCGGGCTTTCTGTCGGCCGACTTCTCCCGCGTCTCGACGGAGACCGCGACGCAAATATGCAAAGCCGCCGGCGTCAGCCCCCAGAAGCGTCCGCGCGATGTCGTCGGGCTCGAAGCCGAGAAACTGTTTAAAACGATCCAGGCGACCAAGCTGATGGCCCCGCCGACCAATTGTCTTTCACCGATCGGTGAAAAGGAGATCCTGGCGGGCCTGTTTAAGCAGATCAAGGGCGACTTTTATACCGCCGTGAGCCGCCCCCCCGCGGTGTATCGCGGCAATCCTTTTATCATCGAGGCCGGCCTCGCCTGGGGCCGCGGCCCCGAGCAGGCGGCGCTCGACGCCGCCAACGCGCAGAAGGCGCCGCTCGCCGAGGGCGAGAGCCACGACGGCGACGATAACGAGCTCGCGCGCGTGATGCGCTTCGCCAACCGCGTCCCCCTCCTTTATCAGCAGTCGGCGTGCTCGACTTTCAAAGCCGTGCTCGACACGACCTGGAAGAACTACGGCATCGCGCAATCGCGTGGAGCGCCCCCCGCGGGCCCGATGGTGATCTTCGTACACATGGCCTCGGTGTGGGTCCCCTTCACGAGCGAGTCCAAAGAGGCCATCGCCGACTACGACGAGATCCGAAAAGAGATCACACTTGCCCTGCGCGAGGCCGGCCGCCGCCTGGGCGTGTTCATCAAGCGCCGCGATCGCGCCCACGCCGAAAGCAAACGCCGCGACATCTTCGAGCTGTACATTGAGGAAGTGGTGGGCGCCTGCAAACGCCTCAAGGGCGGCAAACTCTCGGAGCAAAAGCTGAGAGCCCAGCTCACCGAGATCGCCAAGAAGATCACGGGCGGCAAGAAGACCGACGAAATGCTCGACAAGAACGCCGGCCCGCACGGCCTGCCGCACTCGATCATCGTCACGGCGGACGGCATCGAAGGCGAGATCCCCGTCGAGGGCCCCATCATCGCGACAGAGGCGGCGCCGATCGCGCAAGCACCCGCCGTGAAGCCCGCGGCGAAGAAACCGAAGAAGAAGAAATAAATGGCCAAGAGAAATCCCGCCGTTGAGAAAAAGCTCGTCGGACTCGCCGACCTAGTGATCACGGCCGCCGCACGGAAGAAGGACCCCTCGATCTCGATTCCGGTGCGTTCGCTGTCGAATGTCAAATTCAACGCGAAGAAAGGCTACATCGAGATGGGCTCCAACAAGCAACTGCGCACCTTCTTCAACGTCGGCATGGCCAAGAAGTTCATGCAGACGATGCTCGTCGCCGACGCGCTCAACGAGCTGCAGAAGGCGGACCTGACCACCAGCCTGCGCGAAATCTACTATAGAACGAAACACACGATGGGTGATTCCCACGAGAACACCTTCGACGACCAGGCCGAGTCCGACCCGGTCATCGAGGACCTTGAGGTCGGACTCGCGGCGCTGCGCGAGGAGTTCCACGTGCGCGCCGAGAACGCCGGCACCATCATCGGCCCGGTCGTCTTTGAAGACGACGGCGACAAGGTCGACTGCGCCAAGCTCGGCAAAGGCGGCTACTCCGTGCCCTCCATCGTCGAGGAAGAATATCTCAAGATCAAGAAGTGCGCGGCCGACTTCGTGCTGCTCATCGAAAAGGGCACACAGTGGAACCGCCTCGCCGAGGATAAGTTCTGGCGGAAGTACAACTGCATCCTGCTCACCGGCAACGGCCAGCCGCCGCGCGGCGTGCGCCGTCTCGCGCGCCGGCTCCACGAGGAAAAGCGGCTTCCGGTCTACGTCCTGGTCGACAACGATCCGTGGGGGTACTACATCTACTCGGTGGTCAAGCAAGGGTCCATCAATCTCGCTTTCGAGAGCCAGCGCATGGCGATTCCGAGCGCCAAGTTCATCGGCCTCTCCAGCGCGGACCCGGAGAAATACAGTCTGCCGCGCACCGTGGGCATCAAGCTCAACGACAAGGACATCGGCCGCGCCAAGGAGTTGATGAACTACGCCTGGTTCCAGAAAAAGGAATGGCAGGTCGAGATCAAGCGCATGCTCACGAGCGGGCTCAAATACGAGCTCGACGCACTTGCCAACAAGGACTTCCAGTACCTGACCAAAACCTACCTGCCCAGGAAGCTCAAGGACAGGGACTGGCTCGACTGATACGGGGCTTCAGGGCGCGGCTATTTCGGCGGGCTTGACGGCGACGTTGGCGCTCGTGGGGGTGAGGAGCTTGTTCTCGTCGGCCGTGGGCAGATGGTCGACGTAGGTGTACTCGGACATGACCGCTTCATAGCGTTCCACGAGATCGGCGGCCTCGCGCGGCTTGAGCCCCCCCGCCTTGATCTGTACATCGGCGGCTTCCTTGATCATGCGCACAAGCTCGAAATCGGAGTATTGGATGCCGGTGAGAACGTCCCGGACAGTCTGGCCCTGGATCGTCTCCTCGATGTAGTAGCCCTTCTCTTCCGCGGGGTCCTGGAACACGTGGACCTCGTTGACGCGGCCGAATAAATTATGGATATCGCCCATCGTCGCCTGATAGGCGCCCATCAGGAAGAAGCCGAGGTGATAAGGCTTGCCGTCGAGCGCGTGGACGGGCAAGGTGCCGCCCGCGCTGCGATGGCAGGCGAAATTGGTGATCTTGCCGTCGGAGTCGCAGGTGATGTCCACGAGGCTTGCGCGGCGCGTAGGCTCTTCGTTGAGACGATGAAGGGGCATGATCGGAAATAGCTGGCCGATCGCCCAGGAATCCGGCAAAGACTGGAACAGCGAAAAATTGCAGAGGTATTGGTCGTTGAGCGCCTTCTGCATGTCGAGAAGATCCTCGGAGACGAATTTCGCTTTAGGGAGGAGCTTGCCGATCTCTAGACACAGTTTCCAGTACAGATGCTCGACCTTGGCCTTGTCCTCAAGGCCAAGGTAGCCAAGCTTGAACAAGCTGAATGATTCTTCCAGATGCTGCTGGCCGTCGTGGAATATTTCGGCGAGATTCTTGGGGGTGAGCGTCCTGATCGCGTCGCGCAACTCGCGCACGACCTGATGCTCGTCGGGCGTCTCACGGAACTCAATAGGCGTGGCCCCCGTCTCGATCGAACCGAAGACGTTGACGACGAGGAGCGCATGGTGCGCGACCATAGTGCGCCCGGACTCGGTGACGAGGTTCGGCTCGGGGACCCGCTCCTGCTTGCACACTTCCTGGACCGAGTACACGACGTCCGCCACGTACTCGCGCAGGTTGTAGTTCATCGAGCTTTCTACGGCGGTGTGCGTGCCGTCGTAATCCACGCCGAGGCCGCCGCCGCAATCGAGATATTCCACGCCGAGACCCATCTTGCGCAGCTTCGCATAGTAGCGCGCGCCTTCCTTGACCGCATCCTTGATCGTGCGAATGTCACAGACCTGGGAACCGATATGGAAGTGGACGAGCTTGAGGCAGTCGGAGAAACCTTCGGCCTTGAGCGTCTCGACGGCCGCGAGAATCTCGGGGGTCGTGAGGCCGAACTTGGCGAAATGGCCCGTCGAGGAGCGCCATTTCCCGGAGCCTTGCGTCTGGAGCTTCACGCGCAGGCCGATTAACGGCCGCACGCCCGCTTCCTTGGCGGCGTCGAGCAGCAGCCGGAGTTCGGACAGCTTCTCCACGACGACGATGACCTTCTTTCCGAGCTTGAGGCCGATCATCGCCAGGCGCATCATAGATTCGTCTTTGTAGCCGTTGACGATGGTCAGGCAGTCGCCGGAGTTCATGGCCAAAACCGCCAATAGTTCCCCCTTGGAACCCGCCTCGAGGCCGTACTGCCAGGCGCGTCCCGCGTCGCAGATTTCCTCGACGACCTCGCGGAACTGGTTGACCTTGATCGGATACACGCCGAAGAAGCGCCCGCCGTAGCCGTGCTCCTTGATGGCTTCTCCAAATGCCTCATTGATGAGCGTCACGCGGCGGCGCAGGATGTCCTGGAAGCGGATGAGCACGGGCATTTTGATACCGCGGGAGACGACGTCATCGACGACGTCCAGGATGTCGATCGCGCCCTCAGGCTCGCGCTTGGACTGGAGCGTCACGTTGCCCTTGCCGTTGATGCCGAAGTAGTTGAGGCCCCAGCCTTCGAGGTTATACAGCTGCGCGGCGGCTTCGATCGTCCAGGTCTTCGCGATGGGCATCGTGAATTATATCAGTATGGAGCGAAATGACCGGGATATTTCTCGCCGACACACGGTGCCTTGAGACATGGCTTGATCAGCGCGCGATAGCCCCAGTCGTCTCTCTCGTCGTAGGCGGCCTTGTACGCGGCAAGCGCCTCGGAGCGGTGGTTGAGCTCGTCGAAAAGCTGTCCAGCGCGCACGCGGCACCACACCATCCAGCGCGTGCGCATTCCGCCGCCGCGCGCCACGGCGCCCGCGTTGAACTCGGAGAGCGCGCGCGTTTTGTCGCCTGAGGCCCACATCAGGGTGCCGAGCAACGCGTGGCTCATGGCCAGATTCATAGCGGGATAGCGCCCCGCCTTGATGCGCGCCTGGTACTCGCTCGCTTCCTTGACGGCCTCCTCGAACTTGCGGTCCTCGTAGAGCGCCACGATCAGCGCGGAATCGAGCATCGGGCTGCCGGGATATTTGGCGCGGACCGCGCGCATCAATTCCAGACCCTCCGCGGGATTGCGCGCGCCAAATTCGTCCTCAAGGAAGATCTCGACGAGGATGAGCTGGGCGGCGGTCTTCGCGTAGTTGCCCTTCTCAGCCGCGAGCCGAATTTCGCCAAGCCCGCGAACGCGGTCGCCTCCAAGCACGATTTTCGCGAGCCAGCCGGCGAATTTGGGAATCGTGGCGACGTAATAGTCGAACATGCCCAGCCCGAGCTGGGCGTCGTACAGCTGCGCATCGAGCTTGGCGGCCAGACGAATGCTCTTCATCGCGGCGCGTCCATGCCCGAAAGCCTGCAGCCACTTGCGCCGCACGATGGCCATGCGACCGCTCAATCCGTGCGCCGAGCCCAGCAAGAACAAGACGTCGGGATCACCAGGATGCTTTTTAAGATACGCCTGCGCGATTTTGATCGTTTCGGCGGTCTTCACCTCGAAGCCCTTGATCAGCGAGAGGTCGGACTGGTCGGAGGCGTAGGCGAAGCGGATAAGGTCGATGGCCACCCGGCCCAGATACGCGTACGGGTAGTCGGGCTCGAGCGCGATGGCCTTGGCCATGGCGGCGTCGGCGGCGTCGAAGTCCATCATGAAAACGGCATCGATGCCCGTGTGGAGAAGCTTGTCCATTTCGGAGGTCACCGAGGTTTTTCGAGCGGCGGCGGGAGCCGCCAGGAACAACAAAATGAGCAATTGTCTCACGGGTGTCCGATATTATATCATTGCCTCAGCTCTTTATGAAGGCCATCCTGGCCCGCGACGGCCACGCCGCACTCACCGAAGTTCCGGTTCCCGCTATCGGAGACGGCGAATTCCTTTTGGCCGTCGAAGTCTGCGGCCTGTGCGGCACCGACGTCATGAAGCTCGACACGCGGGCAAAGGGCGCCATCCTGGGCCACGAGCTGTGCGGGATCGTCGAGAAAGCCGGCCCGGGCTCCCCCTTCCTCGCCGGAGAGCGCGTCGTCGTCTCCCACCACGTTCCCTGCCTTTGCTGCCACTACTGCCGCAAAGGCCAGGAAAGCATGTGCCGCCAGTTCCAGTCGACCAACATCGAACCCGGCGGCTTCGCCGAATTCGTGCGCGTGCCCGCCCTGCACGCGAGACACGCCGCGTTCAGGGTCCCCGATGGCCTCGGCTCGATCTCGGCGTCGCAGACCGAACCGCTGGCCTGCGTGCTGAGGAACGTAAAGAGAATCGGAGCGGAGAAAGGCGACGTCATCGGAATCATCGGCCTGGGGGCCATCGGCCAGATGACGGGGCAGCTCCTGAAATTGTTCGGCGCGACGGCCGTAGGCCTTGATCTAGACGCCGAACGCGTCCAACGTTTCAATCGGTGGGGAACGGCGACAATGAACGCGGAGGAGTTCGCTCGGTTCGGAAAGGACCGCAGCGACGGCCGCGGCTTCGACGCGATCATCTTCTCGGCCGGCACGCCCGCTCTCGTCGCCCGATGCGTTTGCTGGCTGCGCGACGGCGGCGTCTTGAACGTTTTTGCTTCGTTTCATCCCGATCCATTCATGAAACTGGATCTCAACCAAATTTACCATCGGGAATTATCCGTTCTCTCATCGTATTCCCCTTCCCTTGTTGATTTAAAAGAGGCATTCGATCTCATCTCCTCGAAGAGATTCAACCCCTTGCTGCTGGCACCCGTGTCGTTCCCATTCTCCTCGTTCAACGACGCCGTCAAAGCCGTCAAGAGCCGCCAAACGCTCAAGTCTGTGCTGGTGCCCCGATGAGAGCGATCATCTATCACGGCCCTCGCGACATCAGGCTCGAGGATCGCCCCCTGCCCACTCCGGGCCCCGGCGAAGTCGTCGTCAAGCTCGGCGCCGCGCTGACCTGCGGCACCGACTTCAAGGCCTACCGCCAGGGCCACCGCGTCTTGCTCGGCGACTACCCCTCCCCCTTCGGCCACGAGCTGGCCGCAACGGTGTCGGCCCTCGGCAAAGGAGTGACGACCGCCAAGGAGGGCGACCGCGTCGTCGTCGCCAACTCCGCTCCCCTCGACGGCTGCTTCTGGTGCAAAAACGACCAGAACCACCTGTGCCCCAATCTCAAACTCCACAACGGCGCCTACGCGGAATACGACCTCGTGCCGGCGCACATCGTGCGCCAGAACCTGCATCCGCTCAAGGCCTCGGTGTCCTTCGAGATCGGCGCCCTGGCCGAGCCCTTCTCCTGCGCCATTCACGCCGCCGAGGTCCACGCCGTGCGCGAGGGAGAGACCGCGCTCATCATCGGCGCGGGGCCCATGTGCCTGTTTCTCGTCCACGCCCTGCGCGCGCGCGGCGCGCTCGTCGGCGTGGTAGGCCGCTCGAAGGACGCCCTCGCGGCGGCTCAAATTGCCGGAGCCGAGGCGACCTTCAGCGTTTTAGACGGCAGCGTGGAAGGGAAGGTCTTGGCCTGGGCGGACGGGCGCGGCCCCGATCACGTCTTCGAAGCCGTGGGAACGCCGGACACCTACCTTCAGGCGGTCGCCCTGGTGCGAAACGGCGGGAAGGTCTGCCTGTTCGGCGGCTGCGCGCACGGGGCGACGGTCCCTCTCGACGTGCACCGCCTCCACTACAAGCAGATCACGCTCCACGGCGTGTTCCATCATACGCCGCGCCACTTCGCGCAGGCGGTGCGACTGCTCTGCGACGGGCAGGTCAAGACCGAGTTGCTCATCTCAGGCGCCGTGAAGCTGGCCGACATCCCCGCCTTTTTCGCCGCGAACGCGGACAAGTCCATCCCCAAGTCGGTAGTGACCGCTTGAGCCGGGCCCACGACCGCAAGTTCCTCGCCCGAGCCTTCGCGCTGGCGCGCCGCGTCCACCCGCGCGCGACGAGCCCGAACCCGCGCGTCGGCTGCATCCTTGTCAAGGGCGACCGCGTCGTCGCGCAAGGCGCCCACCTGGCGTACGGCAAGCCGCACGCCGAGCCCAATACATTGGCAATCGCCGGCTTGCGGGCCGCGGGCGCGACCGCCTATGTCACGATGGAGCCGTGCGCCCCGTTTCCGGGCAAGAAGACGCCGTCCTGCGCGGAGACTTTGGCCGCCGCCGGAATCTCGCGCGTGGTCTGCGCCGCGCTCGACCCAAACCCGAAGGTCGCCGGGCGCGGCCTCGCCCATCTGCGCCGCGCCGGAGCGAAGATCGTCCGCCTCCCCGAATTCCAGGCCGCCGCCGAGGCGCTCAACCGCGGCTTCTACTCGCGCATGCTCCGCGGGCGCCCGTGGGTCATCCTCAAGACCGCGCTCTCGCTCGACGGCAAGGCCGCCGCGGCGAGCGGAAAGTCGCGCTGGGTGACGGGCAAGGAGGCACGCAGCGCCGTTCACCGCATGCGCGCCGACCTCGACGCGATTTTAGTCGGCGCTGGCACCGTACTCGCCGACAATCCCCGACTGACTTCGCACGGCGCCGGAAAGAACCCCCTGCGAGTGGTCCTCGCCGGCCGGCGCAAGCTTTCTCCCCGCGCCCGCATCTTCGACGCGTCGGCACCCACTCTCACATATCGCAAGCAATCGCTCAGCGCGGTGCTTCATGATCTGGGCCGTCGCGGCGTCGGCACCGTGCTCGTGGAAGGCGGACCAACCCTCCACGCATCGTTTCTGCGCGCGGGCCTCGTAGACGAGGCGCGCGTGTTCATAGCGCCCAAGCTGCTGTCCGGCGCGCGCGATGCGCACACCGCGCCGAAGCTCAGGACGCCGCGCCTCTCGAGATTGGGCGACGATTGGCTCATACAAGGTTTTCTTTGATGTTCACCGGCATCATCAATCACCTGGGGAAGGTCGAAAAGCGAACGGCGACGGCCCTCGTGATCAACGCCAAAATTCCCACGCCGAAGTTCGGAGCCTCTCTCGCGATCAACGGAGTCTGCCTGACCTTGGTGAAGACTAAAAACGGCAGCCACAGCTTCGACGTCGGTCCCGATACCTGGAGCCGGACGAATTTGGGAGCGCTCAAGGCCGGCCAAACGGTGAACATGGAACCATCACTTCGACTTGGCGACGAAATCGGCGGGCACTTCGTCAGCGGCCACGTGGACGCCGCCGCGGACGTCGCCTCCCTCGAGCCCTGGGGCGGCCCCTCCGTAACGGCGCGTGGGAGGAGCACTTCCTCGCCTCATGGCTCGGTCGAGGGGTTCTGGCGGCTGCGCGTCAAGTTGCCGAAGATACTGCGCGGGCTTGTCGCCGTCAAAGGCTCGATCGCCGTCGACGGGATCAGCCTGACTGTCACCGCCGCCGGCGCGGATGACTTCGAGGTCATGCTCGTCCCTCACACCCTCCAGAACACGAACCTCGGACGGCTCCTTCCTGGCGGCGCGCGCAAGGGGCGCTTCCCCGCCTCGGGGCTCGGCCGGCGGGTGAATCTCGAGGCCGATCCTTTCGCCCGCTACGCAATGACGGCGATTCTCGCCCTCAGGAGCACGAAATGAAAGCCGCAAGAAGTTTCGACCTCATCGAGGACGCGATCTCCGATATCCGCAAGGGACATATGATCGTCGTCGTGGACGACCCAAATCGAGAGAACGAAGGGGACATCGTCATCGCCGCCGAGAAGTGCGGCGTCGCGGCCGTCAACTTCATGGCGATGCACGCGCGCGGCCTGATCTGCGTACCCCTGCCCACCTCCCGCCTCGACGCCCTCAAACTCCAGCCGATGACCGACGCCTCGGGAACCCTCGGCGCCGTGCCGGGCAAGGACACGGCGTTCACCATCTCGGTCGACGCCAAACGCGGCACGAGCACCGGCATCTCGGCGCGCGACCGCGCGATCACGATCAAGGCTTTGATCGACCCGAAGACGCGTCCCGAGGACCTCGGCCGTCCCGGCCACACCTTCCCCCTGCGCGCCAAGGAGGGCGGCGTACTCGTGCGCGCCGGACACACCGAAGCCGCCGTGGATCTCGCCCGTCTCGCGGGCCTCACGCCCGCCGGCGTCATCTGCGAAATCATGAACGCCGACGGCACAATGTCGCGCACCCAGCAGCTGAGGAGGTTCGCGCGCAAACACAAGCTCAAAATCATCACGATCTCCGATCTCATCGAGCACCGCCGGCGCAAGGACCGTCTCGTAGAGCGCCGGGCGAGCGCGAAGCTGCCCACGAAGTACGGCGACTTTATAATCCGCGTCTACGAGGAAACCCTGGCCGGCAAGGTCCACCTCGCGATGGTCAAAGGCGAGGTGCGGGGCGCCTCAAGCGTGCTCGTACGAGTGCATTCCTCCTGCGTGACGGGCGACGCGCTGTTCTCAGCCAAGTGCGACTGCGGCCTCCAGCTCGAGGCGGCGCTCAAGCAGATCGCGCACGCGAAGAAAGGCGTGCTCGTCTACCTCAATCAGGAGGGCCGCGGCATCGGCCTCATCAACAAGATCAAAGCCTATGCCCTACAGGACAAGGGCCTCGACACCGTCGAGGCCAACCTGGCGCTCGGACTCAAGCCCGACCTGCGCGAGTACGGCATCGGCGCGCAGATTCTGGCCGATCAGGGCCTGACCTCGATCCGGATTCTCACCAACAATCCGCGCAAGATCGTCGGCATCGAGGGCTACGGCCTCACGGTCGTCGAGCGCGTGCACCTTCAGATGCCGCCCACGAAGCAGACCGTCGGCTATCTGCGCACGAAGCGCACGAAGATGGGGCACCTGTTGACCATCCCCGAGGAGATGCGATGAAAAGAGTCGCCATCGTCAAATCGCGGTTCAACGAGGAGATCACCTCGCGCCTGCTCGCGAGCTGCATGAAAACCTTCAAGTCCGAGGGCTGGACCGACGCGCAGCTCAAGGTCGTCGAGGTCCCCGGCGGCTGGGAGATTGCCTGGGCCGCCCAAGAGCTCGCCAGGACCAATCTCTACTCGGCCGTCGTCACGCTCGGCTGCGTGATGAAAGGCCGGACGCCGCAAAACGATCACCTCGCGCGCTCTCTCGTGCAGAGCCTCCACCGGATCTCGCTCGACACCCGCATACCCGTGATCCTCGGCGTCATCACGCCGAACAACGCGGGACAGGCGATGGCGCGCACGAGAGGCAAGATGGACCGCGGCCATGAGGCCGCCCTGGCCGCGCTGGAAATGATCAAGCTCAAGGAAGATCTCCGTGGGTCGTAGGCGGCTGGCGCGTGAAATCGCTCTACAGGCCCTCTATGTCGCCGACGTGGCGCACACGCCGGCGCTCGAGGCGTTCGCAATCGTGACCCGGCGCGAGGGCGCGCCGGCGGACGCCGAGACGCTCGATTTCGCCCGCGAACTTGCGCTCGGCGCGATTAATGGCGTCGAGAAGCTTGATCTAACCATCCAGGAGCGGGCCGCAAACTGGTCCATGGCGCGCATGGCCGCGGTCGACCGCAACGTCCTGCGCCTGGCCGCCTTCGAGCTCGAGTCGCGCCCCGATACGCCGGTCGGCGTCATCATCGACGAGGCCATCGAGATCGTGCGCAAGTACTCCACCGAGGAGGCCACTCGCTTCATCAACGGCATCCTCGACTCCCTGAAAAAGATTCGCGACGCCAAGCGCCCAAAGCACCATGTCCGCTCAAAAAACACCGAAGGCTGAAATTTCGGAGCTGCGCGCCGCCATTCGCGAGCACGATCGGCGTTATTACCTGCTCGACGATCCCATCGTCTCGGACACCGAGTACGACAATATTATGGCCCGCCTCAAAACGCTCGAGGAGGCGCACCCCGAATGCGCGGATGCCGATTCCCCGACACGGCGGGTCAGCGGCGCGGTGGGCTCGGATTTCAAGGCCGTCCGGCACGCCGTGGCGATGCTGTCCCTCGACAACGCGTACGACGAAGCGGACATCCTCTCATGGGACGAGCGCGTTCGTAGAAATCTGCCGCCCGGCGAGCATCCATCCTATTTGGTCGAGCCGAAGGTCGACGGCCTATCCTGCGCCCTGACTTACGAAGACGGCGCCTTGGCGCGCGCCGCCACGCGCGGCGACGGCGAGACCGGCGAGGACGTCACCGCCAACGCGCGCGCGATCTCCGCGATCCCCTTGCGCCTGTCCGGGCGGCCGCCGAAGCGCCTCGAGGTCCGCGGCGAGGTGTACATGACCTTCACCGGCTTCGACAAGGTCAACGAGGAGGAGAAGCGCGCCGGGCGCGAACCGTTCGTTAACCCGCGCAACTGCGCGGCAGGCTCCTTGCGCCAGAAGGACCCGCGCGTCACCGCCGGCCGCCGCCTGCGTTTTATCGTCCATTCCTACGGCGTGTGGCAGGGGACACCGGAGCCGCAAACTCACTGCGAATTCCTCGACCTCTGCCGCGAGCTGGGCCTACCCTCAAGCCCCTACAAGCGCTGCGCGAATATCGACGCGGTCATCTCCTGGTACGGCGCATTCAAGGCGCGGGAAATGCCCAAGCTCGCCTACGCGGTCGACGGCCTCGTCGTCAAGGTTGACTCGTTCGCCCTGCAGAAACGCCTCGGCTTCACGGCCAAGAGCCCGCGATGGGCCATCGCCTTCAAGTATCCGGCCCAGCAGGCGACGAGCGTCGTGCGGGATATCGAGTACTCGGTCGGACGCACCGGAACGATAACGCCCGTCGCCAAGCTGGAACCGGTCTTTTGCGCCGGCGTGACCATCACCTCGGTGACCTTGCACAATTTCGAGGAAATTGAACGCCTGGGCGTGCATGTCGGCGACCGCGTGCTCATCGAGCGAGCCGGCGAGGTCATCCCCAAGGTGGTGAAGGTCGTCGAGAAGAAGGAAAACGGCGCCGCCGTCGTTGCGCCGTCAAGATGCCCGGCTTGCGGCGGCGCCGTCGCAAAGGAAGAGAACCTCGTCGCTTATCGCTGCGACAACCCCTCCTGCCCCGCCCAACTTCGGCGGACGCTGGAGCACTTCGCCTCGCGTCCCGCCATGGACATCGGCGGCTTGGGAGATTGCGCCGTCGATCAACTCGTGTCAAAGAATCTCGTCAAGGACGCGGCCGACATCTACGGGCTCAAGAAGGAGCAGCTGCTCGCTTTAGAGCTGTTCGCCGACAAGAAGGCGGATAATCTGCTGGCCCAGATCGAAGCGAGCAAGTCCAAGACGCTCGACCGGCTGATCTTCGCCCTTGGCATCCGGCACGTCGGTGAAAAAACGGCGGAGACCATCGCCGAACGCATGGACCTCAACGCGTTGATGAACGCTTCAGCCGCGGATTTTCAAGCCGTTCCCGATGTCGGTCCCGTCGTCGCGAAGTCCCTGCACGCTTTTTTTTCCTCCAAGACCGGCAAGGATATCGTCGCCCGACTCAAAAAAGGCGGCTTGAAGATGGCCAAGCCCGAGAGGTCCATCGCCGCCGGCGCCCCGTTCGCTGGCATGACCTTCGTGTTCACGGGCGAGCTGAAGCTCGGCACCCGCGACGAGGCGGAGGAGTTGGTCAGGTCCCTCGGCGGCAAGGCCTCCGGCTCGGTGTCGACAAAAACGAGCTACGTCGTCGCCGGGGAGGCCGCGGGCTCAAAGCTCAAGAAGGCCCAAACGCTCGGGGTCAAGGTGCTCAGCGAGGAGCAGTTCCGGGAGATGTCGAAATGAGCGTCAAGAAAGAAAGAGAAAGAGCGCGCGTCGCATTGCTGCACGTCGCCGACCGCACGGGCGTCGTCGATTTCGCCCACGCCCTCATCGGGCTCGGCTTTGAGCTCGTCGCCACGGGCCCCACGTCCACGGCCCTGCGACACGCGCAGGCGCCGCACAAGACCGTGTCGGAATTCATCGGCGATCGGCTGCCCGCCGATGCCCTCGGCCTCCTGCACCCGAAGCTGGTCGCGGCGATCACCGACGAGAAGCCTCGCGTGGACCTCGTCGCCGTCAATCTGTATCCGCTGTCCGCGGCCACCTCGGACCCCGCGTTGACCCAGGACGAGGTCTTGGCCTACGTAGACCCCGTCGGCCCCGCGCTTCTTCGCGCCGCCGCGCGCAACTTCAAACACGTGATCGCCCTGTGCGACCCGGACGACTACCAGCAGGCGGTGGACACGCTCAAGTCCTATGACCGCATGCTGCCCGACCGCCGCCAGACCTTGGCCGCCAAGGCCTTTCACTACTGCGCCTACTACGATTCGACGGTGGCGCAGTACCTCGGCGGGCAGTGGGAGGAGTTCCCCGACGAGGTCGTGATTGCCCTGAAGAAATCCGCCGACCTGCGCTACGGCGAGAATCCGCACCAGGCAGGCGCGTTTTACACCTTGTCCGGCGCCAGGCCGTGGGGCCTCAACGCCGCCAAGCTCCATTTCGGCCGCCCGCTCGTCTACGGGCATTTCCTGGACCTCGAAACCTCCTGGGAGCTCGTCAATGCTTTCCATGAGCCCGCCTGCGCAATCGTCAAGCACGGCGTGCCCGCCGGCTTCGCCTACGATGAGGACCTCGCCAAAGCCGCGCGCCGCGCGTACTCAGGCGACCCGCGGGGCTGCTTTCGCGGCACGGCCGCGGTCAACGTCGAGGTGAACGAGGCCGCAGCCGAGTTCTTCGCGGAGGAGTTCGTCTCCTGCATCGCCGCGCCCGAGTTCTCCCCCAAGGCGCTCCAGCTCTTGAAGACCAAGAAAGACATCCGTCTCGTCACCTTGCCCTCGAAGCTCATCTCCGCCCACGAGCTCGACCTGCGCGCGGTCGCCGGCGGCATGCTCGTCCAGGAGCGGGATCAGCGCCCGTTCGTCGGGGACCTTAAGACCATGTCGCGCCGCCAGCCCACCGACCACGAGATGCGAGGCCTGATCCTGGCCTGGCACACCGCGATGCACGCGCGCACGCACGCCGCAGTCATCACACGCGGAACCGCCGTCATCGGCGTGGGCTCGGGACAGACCTCGCGGCTGGATGCGGTCAGGCTCTCCCTCGTCAAGTCCCTGGAGCGCCATCCGATCCTGGCCGTCGGCGAGCCCCTGGTCCTGGCCTCGGACGGCGCGCTCACCGCCGAGCACATCCTGGCCGCCGCCGACGGGGGAGTTAGCGCCGTCATCCATCCCGGCGGCGCCGCCGC
>JBBTJN010000055.1:0-9383 GCA_038059415.1 Elusimicrobiota bacterium
GCCTCGCCCGACAGGCTCACGCCCCTGTATTCGAAGGACCAGTCCACGCTCCACATCTCATAATTGAGATAGCCCTCGAGGTCGTAGTTGCCGCCCATGCCGGACAGTCCCAGGTAGGTGCCGGTCAGGTCGGCCGCCCGCTCGGGCACGGGCCAGGGCAGGCGCAGGTCGCCGAGCGCGAACACGATGCGTCCGCCCAGGGACTTGGCGTTGTTGTTGTCGGCCAGGTTGTTGTTGTCGTGGCCGAAGTCCGGCACGACCCCGTTGGTGCCGGGACCGGGGATGCCGAGGTTCGACGGATTGGGGAACGTGCGCAGCCGGTTTTTCTGCTCGCTGATGCCGTTGACGAGGAACAACGTGACATCGCTCGGAACAAGCGGATGCACGCGCACCGGATACCAGCTCCAGCGGACGCCGATGTCGCTGTAGCCGTAGCTGACCGGCGGGCGCGGCGAGTTCGGGCGCACGACGAGATCGAGGCTGTCCGGCGAGGCGTAGAGCAGCGGGCGAGTCACTGCGAGATACTGGTCGGGGCGATACAGCTCGTTGTAGCGGCCGAACGGGACCATGAACTTGCCTAATTGGAACTTGATGCGGCGCACGCCGTTGTATTCGACGTAGGCCTGGCTCAGGCGCGGCGCGCCCCGGCCCGCGGTCGGCAGGTTCCACTCGAGGCTCACCGGAATGTCCTCGGTCACGGGGCCCTCGGCGCCGAGATATATGTCGGCGAGGTAAACCTGATTCTGGATCTGCGTCTCGAAGCCGGGCTCGCGGGGGCCGACGTTGCGCCAATTGAGAGAGGCGGCGGCGAACAGCTTCACATTGGCGAGCCGCTGGAGCGCGCGAGTGAGGGCTGGATTGATCGTCCCGGTGGAGCCGACGACTCCCTCGGCGCGCACGGACGCCGCAGCGGCCAGAAACAGAAGGCCGACGAAAATTTGACAACAAATGGACGAAGATGTACGATGGACCACGCTGGATAAGTATAACGTGTTTTTCAGCGACGCGCCACGAGGCGCAAAGGGAGAACCTCCATGACTCATATTATCGTAGAAGGCTGTTTGGGCGAAGTCTACGCCGCGTGCGTCGATGTCTGCCCCGTCGAGTGCATCCACCCCGGCCAGTACAAGGGCGAAGGATTTATGATCATCAACCCCGAGGTCTGCATCGACTGCGGCGTCTGCCTCCCTGAGTGCCCGATCGGCGCGATCAAGGGCTCGGCCGACGAAGATCCCTCCTGGGCGAAGATCAACGCCGACCTCTCCCCTACCTTCAAGGACAACCCCAAGGTGACGCCTCGCGCCCCCAACGATCCTCCCCGCAAGCCGACGAACAAGCTCGTCAAATAAGGCCGGTTTTGAATGAAAAAGCCGGGCGGCCGCCGTGGTCGCTCGGCTTTTTCTTCATGCTGTCGGCGTCCTGCGCACAAGCCATGAACTTCAACGTCCTTCACCGCACGCCGCTCGATGCCGCCGGATCCCGCACTGCGGGACTTGAGCGCCTGCCCTTGGCCGAGGGCCTGTTCCGCACGAAGGCGGCGACGGCGACGCTCGAGTCGCGCGATCTTGAGACCCCGTTCGGGTTCGACGATCTCGTCGGCTCGCTGAGCGCAGAGGTGCCCGCCGGCGGCGAGGTGGAGATCAGCGTGAAGGTCCGCCTCGAAGAGGGCTGGACCGACTGGTTCGCTCTGGGCAGGCTCGACTCCGCCGGCTGGACATCGCCTGTAAACGTCCTCGCTGAGAACGCCGCCGCCGGAGCCGTGGACGTGGACACGCTCAAGCTCAACAAGAAAGCCACCGCGCTGCGCTACCGACTCAAATTCAAGGCCGGCAAGAAGGCCGTGCGCCTGCGCTGCGTCGCGATCGCGGTGTCCGACGCCGAGGCCCCAATTGCTCCGCCCGCGTTTTCGACGGGGACCTGGGTCCGCGACCTGAGGCTTTCCCCCCGCTCGCAGAGCGACGCGCAGGCGAAGTACAAGCACGACATCTGCTCGCCGACCTCTCTGGCGATGGTCCTTGAATTCTGGGGCCGAAAGAAAGACCTCGAGGAGGTCGCCCTCGCCGCACAGGACCGCGGCTCGCTCCTGTTCGGCAACTGGCCCGCGAACGTCGCCTACGCCGGCTCACTCGGTCTGGAAAGCCGCGTCGCCCGACTCCAGTCGCTGACCGACGTCGAAGCCGAGATCGCGGAGGGCCGCCCCGTGATCGTCAGCGTGACCTTCGCCGAGGGCGAGCTGCCCAACGCCCCGATCAAGAAAACGCGCGGCCACGTCCTGGTGATCGGCGGCTTCACTCCCGAGGGCGACGTCATCGCCTACGACCCCGCGGGCAAGGGCAAGGAACAGGTGCGCCGCGTCTACCCGCGCGCGGCCTTCCATAAGATCTGGCGCGTGCATAAGCGCGGGCTCGCCTATCTTATGGGGCCCTCCTTCCCTCGCACGTTTACCGTGGGCGTGCCCGTCGCCGACCTCTGGTCGAAGCCGGTACGCCGCGTCGCCGTCAAGCTCGACGACGAAGCGCATCTCTCCCAGATTCTCTACGGCGAGATCGTGACCGCGCTCGAGGCCAAGGGCGAGTGGGTTCGAGTGCGCGCCGAGGAGCAGGAACACTTTCTCCCTGATGGCGGGTGGCAGGGCTATCCGGGCTGGATCAAAGCCGACGCCTTGATATCCGCCCGCCCGCCCAAGACCGGCTGGGTCGTGCGTGTGCGCCAGACTCTGCTCCAGCGCGGCGACGACCTGCTGACGCTCTCCGTCGGCACGCGCCTGTCGCGCATCTCGGAAAGCGGCGCCGCCGCCACCGTGCGCCTGCTCGACGGCACGCTCGCGCTCATCGCGTCGGACGCGCTCTACAACGCGCCCGCCGAGCCGACCGCCGCATCGCGCGCCGAGATCATCCGCACCGCCGAGCTCTTTCTCGGCACGAGTTACTATTGGGGAGGCCGCTCGGGCGTTCAGGCCGACGCGAAAATCGGGGTGGACTGCTCGGGCCTCGTGAGCCTGGCCTACCGCATCCACGGCCGCAACATCCCGCGCGACTCGCACGGACAGAAGCTCCACAGCCGCGCGGCGCGCCGCGCCGAGCTGCAGGCCGGCGATTTGGTCTTCCTGAGCGACGACGAGACGAGCAAAAGCATCACGCACGTCATGATCTTCACCGGCGGAGACGGGCTCATCGAAAGCCGAAAATCCTCGGGCCGCGTGTTGCGCACGACCTTCATGGAACGCTTCGGCCAGCCTCTCGTCTCCATCGAATCCGGCGACGCGGTGACCGACCTGTCTTTCGCGCGGCCCCGCCGCCGCCTTCTCTTCTTCGGCTCGTATTTCTAAATGCCGCAAAAGCCCCTGATCCATTTCGTCGGCATCGGCGGTGCGGGCATGAGCGCGCTGGCCCAGATCCACGCCCTGGACGCAGGCCCTGCCACGGGCTCCGACCGGGACTTCGATTGCGGCCGCAGCGCGGATCTGCGCGCAAAACTTTCGGCCCTCGGCGTGGGCCTGTTCCCGCAAGACGGGAGCGCCATCACGCGCGAAACGGATCTCGTCGTGCTCTCCACCGCCATCGAGAACGGCAACCCCGAAATCGCCGCGGCCAAGGCCTTGGGCGTGCCCCTTATGCACCGCTCCGAATTCCTGGCCCGCCACGTGTCGCGGATGCGCGCCATCGCGGTCACCGGCACGAGCGGCAAGTCCACGGTCGCGGCCATGATCTTCGAGATCCTCGAGGCCGCCGGACGCGGACCCTCGATCATCACGGGCGGAGCCCTCATCGCGCTCCAGAAGCGAGGCCTCGTCGGCAACGCCTTCCGCGGGAAGTCGGACATCCTCGTCGTTGAGGCGGACGAGAGCGACGGCTCGCTCCTCAACTACAGGCCGGCCGTGGGCGTATTCCTCAACCTGACCACGGATCATCTGGAGGTCTGCGCCCTACGCGAGATCTTCCTCAAATTCAGGGACAATGTCGCGGTGGCTCTCGTCAATGCCGACGACCCCGCGCTGGCCGACATCCGCGCCGATTCCTCATTCGGCTTGGCGTCCGGCTCCGTGCGCGCCGAGGAGCTCGAACTCAGAGCCTACGGCTCTAAATTTCGCGTGGAAGACGTTTCGTTCACGCTTCCCGTTCCCGGCCGTCACAACGCCGAGAACGCCGCGGCCGCCATCGCGGCGTGCGTCAACGAGGGCGTCGGCCTCGCCGACTGCAGCCGGGCCCTGGCCGCCTTCCAAGGCGTGGCACGCCGCTTCCAAAGCCTCGGCGCCGCGCGCGGCGTGGAAGTCGTCGACGACTTCGCCCACAATCCCGCGAAGGTCGCCGCGACCTTGACCTCGGCCCATCTGCGTGCGCGCCGCATTCTCGCGGTCTATCAGCCGCACGGCTTCGCGCCCACCCGCCATCTCAAGGACAAACTCATTGCGGCATTCGCCGAGGGCCTGAGGCCCGACGACCGCCTCTGGCTTCCAGACATCTATTATGTCGGCGGCACCGTCAGCAAGGACATCTCGTCGCGCGACGTAGTCGAGCCCCTTCGCGCCAAAGGCCTGAGTGCCTTTCACGTCCCCGATCGCCGCGCGATCGTCGCACTCTTAGCAGCCGAAGCGCGCGAAGCCGACCTCGTGCTGGTGATGGGCGCGCGCGATCCCTCCCTGCCGGACTTCGCGCTCGCTATTCTCACGGCGCTACGGGCGTCAACTGAGAGGGAAAGTTGATAGAATCGCAGGGCCATGAAACAAGCGTTCGCCGTCGCGTTATTGCTGACTTTGTCTCTGAGCGCCGCCGCTCGCCCTAAGCACGCGATCAAGACCGCGCCCGAGGAGCCCCAGACCGCCGCCTCGCCTCCTCTCTACCCGGTCCGCTCGACCGAACCGATCATCTTCATCTGGCCGCCCGAGAACATGCCGCTCGCAGCCGACGGCGAGTTTATCCTCGGCTCCGTGTCGCCGGCGACCGCGCCGTTCACGATCAACGGCGCCGCCGTTGCGGTCCACCGCGATGGCGGCTTCATCGCATGGCTGCCGATCTCACCGGGCACGTTCACCTTCCACGGCGAGCTGGCTTTGTCGTCGGTCACCACGGCGACGGCCGAGCGGCACATCCTCGTGCCCGTCCCGGCGTCCCCTGTGCCGGGCAAACTCGCCATCGATCCGGCCTCGCTGTCCCCCAAGTCCGACCTCGAACTGCGTGGCGGCGATTTACTGACGGTTCGAATGAAGGGCACTCCGGGCAAACCCGCGCGTTTCCGCGTCGGCAAGCACGACTGGCTGCCGATGCGCATCGTCAACGCCGCGCTCGGGATTTATGAAGGAACGCAGCTTCTCGCGCCCGACGCGGACTTCGAGGCGAGCCCGGTCGAGTATGAACTCGGCTCCGGCTGGTCCTCCCTGAAAACCCTGGGAACGGCGCGCATATCCGCGTCCGCAAAGCCCTTCCCCGTCGCGACGGTAAAAATGAGCACGACCGGCTTCACGAGCGTGAAGACCGGGCCCGCGAACGGCTTCCTGATGTTCCCGCTCTCAGGCACGCGACTGCCGGTGACCGGGCGTGAGAACACCGCGCTGCGCGTGCGCCTATCCGACTCCCTGTCGGGCTGGATCGAGGCGAAAGACGTCGAGATCTCGACCTCCGCCCCCCCGCCGCACGCGGTGACCGGCACGATCAACGTCGCGAAGACAGACCTCGGCGCGGCCGTCAAGATCGGGGTCTCGGAGAAGACCGCCTTCGATGTCGAGCTCTCGGCCGGGCTCGACGCGCTGATCGTTCGCCTGTACAACACGACTGGCCACACGAACTGGATCATCAATGACGCTCCCGAGTTCGTCTCGGAGATCCGCTGGCGCCAGGAAGCGACGGACGTCGTGGCCGTGACCGTCCTGCTTAAGCCCAACGAGATGCTGTGGGGCTGGTGGCCGTCCTTCGATGGGGGCTGCCTGCGCCTCGATCTTCACCGCACCCCAGAGATCTCGAAGTCTAAGCCTCTGTCGGGCATCAAGGTCATGCTGGACCCCGGACACATGCCGTCGGCGCCGGGCGCGACGGGCCCGCTCGGCACCCGGGAGATGGACGCCAACTATGCGATCGCTCTGGCGGCGAAGACGCGCCTTGAGACCGCGGGGGCCGCCGTTCTCATGACCCGCAGAGATCCGCTAGACGAGGTCTCCCTCGCGGACCGCCCTAAGCAGGCCGTCGAGAGAGGCGCGGACATTTTCGTAAGCCTGCACAACAATGCTCTTCCCGACGGCGAGAACCCGTTCGGCAAGCCGCGAGGCTTCACCGTCTTCTACTACCACCCGCAGAGCCTCAAGCTCGGCCGCGCGGTACACGAGGCCTACCGCGGACGGATCAAGCTCGCCGACGAGGGGTTGCGCTGGGGCAATCTGCTCGTCGCCCGCCAGAGCGCCATGCCCGCGATACTCGTGGAGACCGCCTACATGATCTTCCCCGACCAGGAAGCGCTGCTCAACGACGCGCCGTTCCGGGACGAACTCTCCAAAGCCCTCGTTGAAGGCCTCGAGAATTTCCTGCGGTCCTCTCGGAGAAAGCCTTGATCACCCCCGGCGCCGGAGCCCTGCCCGCCCTCGTCGACCTGCTGCAGTTCCTGTCCTCCGTGAAGGAGGCCGAGGAGGACGAGGTCTGGGCGCGCGTCCTCGACAAACTCGCCGCCGCTCTCGACTGCGAAGCCGCGACCTACTTCGTCTTCCTGCCCAAGCAGGCCCGGCTCGTCGCGCGCGCGTCGCTCGGCT
The DNA here is from genome assembly GCA_038059415.1 of Elusimicrobiota bacterium. Lineage (GTDB taxonomy): Bacteria > Elusimicrobiota > Elusimicrobia > UBA1565 > UBA9628 > GWA2-66-18. The sequence goes on from JBBTJN010000055.1 coordinate 6,734, forward strand.
CCGCGGGCCACCGCGTCGTGTCGCGCCACGTCGACTCCGGCAAGGGGCTGTGCGGCTGGGTCGCGAAGTACCGCGAGCCCGTACTGACGGCCGACGCCTACGCCGACCCGCGCTTCATAAAGCAGTTCGACGAGGAGAGCGGATTTAAAACGGGCTGCGTGCTGGCCGTCCCCCTCCTCGGCCGCGTGGAGTTGGTCGGCGTCATCGAGCTCATCAACAAACACGGCGGACCATTTACCGAGTCCGATCTCTCGTTCGTCACGGCTGCCTGCTCGGCCTGCAGCCTCACCCTGCGGGCGCTGCGCCTGGAGTCGACGGTCGACAAGGTCACCGCCCACAACGCGAGCATTCTTGAGAACCTCGGCGGCGGTTTCATCGCGGTGGATCTTCATGGCCGCGTGATGCTGTGCAATCCGGCCGCTAAAGAGATTCTCGGACTTAATCCGGATCTCCCCCCGAACCAGCCCGTGGACGCGACCTTGATCATGATCCCCGAGATGGCCGAAATTCTGATGGACACCTTGGTCAATAAGGAGACGGTCAAGCGCCAGGACCTGTGGTGGAAGAACAAGGACCGGAGCCACGTGCTCGGCTACTCGACCTTGCTCATCCAGGATCCCCGCGGCCAGGTGGTTGGCGCCGGCATCACCTTCCAGGATATCACCGCCTTCCAAAAGAAGGCTTGAAGGCGCCAATGAAGCTGCACGTCGCCGCCGGACTTCTCCTTGTCGCCGCGCTTCTCTGGATCGGCCTGCGCTTTTTCGAAAGGGCCATGGTGTTCGTCCCCACGCGAGAGATGATCGCCCATCCGGGCGCCGTCGGCCTCCTGTACGAGGCCCTCAGCCTGACCTCCTCAGACGGCGTGCGCCTGCGTGCCTGGTGGATCGCAGGCCCGTCCCCCGGGGCGCCCGTCATGCTGTGCCTGCACGGCAACGGCGGCAATCTCTCACACCGCACCGACAAGATGCGCCTCTTCCACGACGCGGGCGCCTCCCAGCTGTGGCTCGAGTGGCGCGGCTACGGCGAAAGCGGCGGCAGCCCCGACGAACCGGGCCTCTATCGCGACGCGCTCGCCGCCTGGGCGTGGCTCAAAGCGGTCAAGGAGGTCCCCGCCGCGCGCCTCGTGCTGTACGGCGAGTCGCTCGGCAACGGTCCCGCCATCGAGCTCGCGACGCGCGTGCCCGTCGCGGGCCTCATCGTGGACAGCGGCTTCACCTCGATCATGGACATGGGACGCCTTGTTCTCCCCTGGTTCCCGATCAAGCTCGCCAGGCTCCGTTTCGACAACCTCTCGCGCCTGCCGCGCGTGACGATCCCGACTTTATTCCTGCACAGCCCCGAGGACGACATCATCCCCTACGAGATGGCCCGCCGCAACTACGCGGCCTCGGGCGCCGCCAAGAAGAGCTTCATCAACCTCAAGGGCTCGCACAACGAAGGCTTCCTCGACACGGGCCCCGCCTACCCGAAGGCGATCCGGGACTTCCTCGCGTCGCTTCCGAAGGAAGCTGCGAAGCCGTAACGGGTTAGTCGGAGTCGACGCCGCGCTGAGGACAGTCGGGACGCAGGAGGCACGCGCCGCACCGGGGGTTGCCGGCCTTGCACACGCGCCGTCCGTGCCAGATCACCGCGTGGGACCAGAATATCCAGTCCTTGCGCGGGACGATGTCGGCCAGGTCGCGCTCGACCTTGACCGGATCCTCCTCGTCGGTAAGGCCGAAGCGGTAGGCGAGGCGCTTCATGTGCGTGTCAACCACGACGCCCTCGGGCTTCCCGTAAATCTCACCCAGGATCACATTGGCGGTTTTTCGCGCGACGCCGCGCAAGGCGAGCAGCTGCTCCATCGTGTCCGGCACCTTGCCGCCATGAAGGTCGCGCACGTCCTTGGCGGTCTCGATGATCGCCTTCGCCTTCATGCGGTAGAAGCCGCACGAGCGCACGAGCGCCTCCATTTCGGAGGGATCGGCCTTCGCGTAGTCGTCGAGCGTCCTGCAGCGCTTAAACAACGTCCTCGTCGCCGCGTTGACGCGCACGTCGGTGCATTGCGCCGACAGGATCACCGCGAACAGCAGCTCATGCGGGGCCGCGTAGTCGAGTTCGCAATGGGCGTCCGGATAAAGCTTGCGCAGGCCCTTGATCAGTCTCTTAGCGCGCTCGGTCTTGACGCTCATCGCTTCTCGATCGGGTAGTAGTAGATCCCGAGGTTCACGGGGTTGTCGACAAGTCCCTTCACCCATGACCGCATGCCGTAGACGCCGGCGGGATGGACGGTGAAGATGGCGGGCGCTTCTTCGTAGCCCTTCGCCAGAATCTTCTTGTACGCCGCCGCGCGCTTGGCGGGCGATGGTTCAACGACCGCCTTTTCGATCAACGCGTCCAGCTCGGCATTCGCGTAGCCCTGCGCCGACGGGTAGCGGCCCGAAGAGTGATAGAAAGCGTAGACGAAGTTGTGAGCGTCGGGATAGTCCGCGAGCCAGCCGCGCACGAACAGGGGCATCAGCCGCCGTTGGGCCTTGTCAAGAAAGCTCGCCCAGTCCACGCCGCGCAGGTCGACGCGGAACTTGGGGTTGAGTTTCTCTATATTCTTCTTCAGGATCTGCGCCGCCGCCTCGCGGTTCTCCGAGCCGGTGTTGTAGGTGAGCGTGAAGCG
>JBBTJN010000056.1:0-4848 GCA_038059415.1 Elusimicrobiota bacterium
TCATCGTCAACTACGAGAACTGCATCGAGTGCGGCGCCTGCCGCATGCTCTGCCCGTTCGACAACATCACGTGCGAGTGGCCCGGCGGCGGCATGGGCGTCAAGTACAAGTACGGCTGAAGACCATCAAAACGCGCAAGGCCTAGTGGTTGTCGTGGTGGCCGGTGTGGGGACTGTGTTTGTGCTTCTTGGCATTGCGCGTGCGGTACTGATGCCGGAGCATCAGATAGCACACGAAGCCGATCGCCACGCCTACGAGCGCGAGCAGAGCGGCGGTCAGGAGCGGGTGGGAGGTCTTGCTTATCGATGGGATCGTGATTGGCTGCATAGTTAGAAGGAGTAGTTGATATCCATGAACACAGCCAGGCCTTCCCGGCCCACGCCGAAATCGACGGAGCCGGCGACCTGCGGCTTGGCGACCGCACGGATCGCGGCGCCGAAGACCGGGCGCGCGTAGCGGGCGGCGGCGCGGTTGGGATTGTCGAACACCTCGCCCAGGCCGATGAAGGGCGCGAACTGGATTTCGGTCACCACGCCCGCGGTTTTCTGCTCCAGGAGCTTGAAGCGTTGCTCGACGTTGATCGCGGCCATGCCGCGGTCGACGTAGCGGCCGTTGCCGTAGGCGCGCAGGCTGTACTTGCCGCCGAGGCGGGGTTGGATCCAGAACGGGGGCGTCGGGCCCAGGACCTGCTCGTATTTTGCCTGGATCGCGAAGACCTTGTCCTTGTCGGATTCCCAGGGACGGAACCAGCGCGCGTCGAGGCCGTAGCGGCTATAGTCGTATTGGCTTTCGTAGCCCCGGATCGCGTATTCGGCGAATGAATTTATGTAGACGCCGCGGCCCGTGGTGACGCCGTGGTCGCGGGTGTCATAGCTGAGGCTGAGGCGGCTCTCGTTCGTCTGCTGGTACCTCTGAGATCTCTGGTCGGGGTAGGCGGCCGCGAAATCGGGGAGGTTCGGCAGGGCGCCTTCGGTGATGCGCCCGGCCTGATAGTGCTTGGATACGTGCGCGCGCCACGGCGAGCCGTGCGCGAAGGGTGCGCCGATGCCGAACTTGTACTGGGTGTATTCCTCGCGGTAGTTCGACTCGCCCTTCTTGGCGGAGTCGGGGCCGAAGCCGAAGAAGCGTTGGCCCGCGTCCACGTTGTACTGTAGGCGGGCGAAGATGTCGAAGTCGCTTCCCAAGACGCTGCCGTCCTCGTATTCGCCGAGCGCCTCGCGCTCGAATTTCGAGTAGGAGGCGCGCCCGACGAACGTCGCGTCCTCTTGCGGGTAGAAATAGTAGCGGTAGGTCGGAATGAGCTGGAAGTTCTCGTTGTAGGTGAGCGACGGAGCGTGAATCTGCTTGATGCGGTCGTCATCCTTGCCTTGCAGGACCCATATAGGCATGACGCCGAGCGTGATGCCGCGATTGGGGTCCGTGTCCATGATCGGCAGGCGGATGAACATGCCGCGCCGCAGCGGCTTGATCATCCAGCGGATGGCGCGGGGGGTTTCGTCCTGTGCGGGCGCCTGCTGGACGGCCTTCGGGAAATCGCGGCCCGGGATCAACTCCTGGGGATCAGCCCGGGGCGCCGTCTTGGACGAGCGCGGATCAAAGGGCTTGGCGGGGCGCTTGGCACGGGGCGTGCCGGCCGCGCCCGCGCAGAGCGTGAGGCAGGACAGCAGGAGCGTGAGGCTCGTCTTTCGCAGAATCACCGCAGTGATTTTATCATTTACGCCGAGCCGGACAAACGCGGCAACCGGGCCAGGCTCCAGCGCGCCTGCTCGGCGAGCAGCGGGTCGGCGCCGGACGCGTATTCTTCAAGAATCAGGCGGTAGCGCCCCAGGCGGGAGTTGCCCATGGCGAGGAGGACGTTGCGCGTCAGGCGCTTGCGCGCCGCCCGCGCGACAGGCAGTCCCTTCAGTCGGGAGCGCACGCCCGCCGATGAGGGGCCGACGAGATCCTCGAGCGGCAACTCGGTCGCAATTCTCGCCGGCGGCAGCGCGCGCGCGGGCTTCTCAAAGCGGTTCCAGGGGCAGACCTCTTGGCAGATGTCGCAGCCGAATATCCAATCTCCTATTTCCTCGCGAAACGACTCGGGAATTGTTCCTTTGGATTCGATCGTGAAATATGAAATGCACTTCGACGCGTTCAGGACGCGCGCGTTCGCAAACGCGTCCGTCGGGCAGGCGTCGCGGCATTTGGTGCACGAGCCGCAACGATCGGGTCCGGCTGAGTCGCCCGGCAGATCGATGTTCATCGCCAGGCCGGCGATCAGGACATATGAGCCGATATCGGATCCGAGCAGCATCGTGTTTTTGCCCTGCCAGCCGAGCCCGGCGGCGGCGGCATAGGAGCGTTCGAGGATCGGGCTCATGTCGCAGAATGCCAAGCCGCGCGCCCCGGCAACCGCCGCGGACAGCCAGACGCCGATCTCGTTCATGCGGCCGCGCAGGATTTGATGGTAATCCTCTCGGGCGGCGTAGCGCGCCAGGCGGCCGTGGCCTTCCTTCGAGGCATGCCGGGCGCCGGGCTCGCCGTACGAGAAGCCGCATATGAGGACGGACTTCGCATCCTGCATCCAGGCGCGGATGTCGCGGCGCGATGCCGCGTTGCGCGACATGTAGTCCATCTCGCCGTGCATGTTCGCCGCGAGCCAGGCGTCGTACGCGGGGCCGCCGGAGGAAGGGGCAGCGGCGGCGATCCCGGCGAGGTCGGCGCCCGCCGCGCGGGCACGTTTTTTGAGTTCCGCCGCGAGTTCGGTGGGGCTCAGACGGTACGCGTGACTTTGAGGATTTTGAACGTGCGCAAGCCGTTGGGGAGTTGGATCTCGACCGTCTCCTTCGACTTGCGCCCGAGCAGACCAGAGCCGAGCGGGGACTGGACGGAGATTTTGCCTTCGTTCGGGTCGGACTCGTCCTCGCCGACGAGCGAATACTTGACGGTGTCTCCGTCGGAGTCCTCGAGGTCCACGGTCGTGCCGATCGCGACGGTGTCCTTTGGGAGGGTCATCTCCTCGATGATCTTGCAGCTCTGGAGCTTGTCCTGAATCTGGCCGATGCGGCCCATGACTTCGCCCATCTTCTCCTTGGCGGAGTGATACTCAGCGTTCTCCTTGAGGTCGCCTTTCTCCCGGGCCTCGCCGATGTCGAGCGAGAGCTGCGTCTTCTGCTTTAAGAGCGCCTTGAGATTTTCTTGCAGCTTGGCGTGTCCGGCGCGGGTCAAATAGGTGTCGGCCATGGGAGTCTCCAGAAAGGGTGAAACGTTCCTGATTATACGAAATTACCCGTACGCAGGGCGCGGGAAAGGCGAGTCATCGCGGCGCGCAGCACCGACGGCACTCCGACGCGCTTTTTGTTCAATAAACGCAGTGAGGTCGATCGCTTCAGGAGAGGAGTGTTGTTGACGTTGACGCCGAAGCCGATCACGAGCCAGTGGAGGCGTTCGCAGTCTCCTGAGGCCTCGCACAGTATGCCGCACAGCTTGCGGGCTTTCCCGTCCGCGCACAGCGCGAAAACGTCGTTGGGCGGCTTTACGGATGTGGCCGCTCCAAAATCCCTGAGGGCTGAGGCCAGCGCCTCGCCGCAGGCGAGAGAGATCTCGCCGAGGCGCGCGGGCGCGAACTCCGGGCGCAGCAGCCACGAGGCGTACAGACCCCCCGGCGAGGAACGCCATTTGCGTCCCATGCGGCCCTTGCCCGAGGTCTGCGAGAGTGCCCACACCAAGGTCCCGTCGGGGGCGCCTTCCTCGGCGAGGCGACGGGCGACGGCCTGGGTCGAATCGACGCGCGCCAGGCGTACGAGACGCTTAACGCCCGAGAGCTTCATTCGAGGTCGAGGCCGATGTCGAGGGCGGGCGCGCTGTGCGTCAGGCGCCCGATCGAGATGCGGTCGGGGCCGAGGCGGGCGAGGGCGCGGAGTTCGTCGAGGCCTACGCCGCCGGACACTTCAATCTTCACGCGGGGCGCCAGGGTTCGGATGCGGCCAATCTCGCGGCGCAGGCGTGGGCCTCGCATGTTGTCGAGGAGGATGACCTGAGGCTTCAGCGTCAGCGCGCGCGTTACTTGGGCCGCGGTGTCGCACTCGATGATCAGCGGCATCCGAGGGAACGCGTGGCGAAGCCGCGCCGCGCCTTCCTCCAGGCTCTTGGCGAAATAGTGGTTGTCCTTGACCATCGCCGCGTCGTACAGGCCCAGGCGATGGTTATGCCCGCCGCCGCAGGCGACCGCGTACTTGTCGAGCGCGCGCCAGCCCGGCAGGGTCTTGCGCGTGTCGAGCACTTTCGCGCGAGTGCCGCGCACGCGGTCGCAGCAGCGGCGGGTCAAAGTGGCGACGCCCGACAGTCGCTGTAGGAAATTGAGCGCGGTGCGTTCGGCCGTGAGCAGGCCTCGCCCGCCCGTCACCGCCATGACCGCCTGGCCGGGGCGCACGCGTGCGCCGTCACGGGCGAGCATGGTCACGCGGGCGCGCGGCTCGCAGGCCTTGAAGGCGGAGGCCGCTACACTGAGGCCGCAGATGACGCCGGCCTCGCGGCTGACGAGGCGGACCTTGAGCCGGGTGTCCTTGGGAACGAAAAAACGAGTCGTGATGTCGCCGTTGCGGCCGAGGTCCTCTTTCAGGGCGCTGCGAAGCAGCGTGCGCCAGGCGGAGGGGGAGAGCCGGTTCATGATGCGAGCTTCCTCAGGAGGAGCGCCCGGAGGCCGATCGGGATTCTCTGTCGCAACTCCTTCATCTTATTAATTTTTGCCGTGTCGCGCGCCAGTGGGATCATACCACCCATTCACGGGAGGCGCAATGGACCGTCGTCTCCGGCAACAACTCCGCAAGCTCCTCGCGGAACGCTCTGATTTGCTTGCAAAATGACGGC
>JBBTJN010000057.1:0-10128 GCA_038059415.1 Elusimicrobiota bacterium
GAGTCGAGCGCGACGGAGCCGACGACGAGTATGCCGCTCATGAGTTCGCGCCTCCCTCGACGCGCTCGAACCATATCTGGTGCTCGACCGAAGCCGACAGCTGCTTGAGGCAGTGGTTGATCAGCTCGACGGCGCGCTTCTGCTGGAGGTCCTGGGCGACGACCTCCTTCGTGATCTTGGCCGCGTCCTTCTGCGGCGCCGTCTTCATGAGCTGCGCGTAGGCGGCGTCCGTCTCGGCGGGCGGAACCCTCACCATGCGGTAGATCATCTGCTTCAGGCGCCCGCTCATGATGGACTTGCGGCGCGAGCGCTCGTACTCCTGCGGCGTCTCGCGGAAGATCGCGCGCACCTGCCGGAAGTAGATGTCCTGGTCGAACTGGCCATCGCGCTGAAACGCCGGCGTCGCGCGGATGTCTCGGGACAGCTCGTCGTTGGTGACCTTGAGCCCGAGATCATCGGCCTTGATCGCCAGCATCTCATCGATCATCATGTCGGTGAGCATCTCGCGCTTGAAACGCGACATCATCGCGTCGTCGACCTCGGTGCCCTTCGCGCGGAGCGCGTCGGCGTACTGGTTAACGCGCTGCAGCAGCCTATTGGCCGGGATCTTGTTGCCGCCGATCCGGGCCACGACGCCGTCATTGTCGCGGCTCGTGAAGTAGAAGCCCCCGAGGCCGACGAAGCTTCCGGAGAGAAAGACCGAAATGGTCGCAACGAAGATGCTTTTCTGGTGGCGGCGCAGAAACGAGATCATTGAAACTCCTTAGTTGGGGGAAACGGAATCGGTCGCTTGAACCGGGTCGAGCGAATCGCGCGAACGGCGCCGACGGGGCTTATCTTCATCCGAGCCCATGGCGCAGGAGCCTTCATAAAACGCCCCTTCGTCGATCTTGAGCTTCGGGGTGCGAACGTCTCCCGTCACGCGGCCGCCCGGAAGAATCTCCAGAGAACGCGACGCCACGATGTCGCCGACGACCTCGCCGGCGATCACGATCGTCTCGGCCGCAAGATTGCCGGTCACGCGGCCCTTGCCTCCGACCTCGACATCCACGGCGTCCGAGATGTCTCCTTCAAAGGCGCCTTCGATACGCAGGGAGCCCTTGACCACGAGCGAGCCGTGGAAGAAGGCGTCCTCGCTGATCAAGGTCATGCCCTCGCGCGCGTCGCCACGTCCGCCCTTGTCGCCGAACATCAAGAGCCGGCCTTCGAGGCGTGCGGCGCGTAGCCGAGAAGAACGGCTCCGGTGCCAACCTTCAGATAGGTCCACGGATTGATGGGACGTCCCTGGCGCCACACCTCGTAGTGCAGGTGAGCGCCAGTCGAGCGACCGGTGGTGCCCATGTAGCCGATCACCTGGCCGCGCATGACGCGCTCTCCAACCTTCACGAGCGCCTTCGATGTGTGCCCGTACAAGGTGCTCAGGCCGTAGCCGTGGTCGATAACGACCATGTTGCCGTAGCCGTGCGACCAGCCCGAGAAGCGCACGGTGCCGTCGGCGGTCGCCTGCACGAGCGTGTCGGCGGCATTGGCGATATCGAGGCCGGCATGGAACTCTCCGCTCTCGTCGTCGCCGTTGCGCATCGGGGAGAAACGATAGCCGAACCCCGAGGTCACTGAGCCCTTGGTGGGCCACAAGGTCGGCGTCGCGTTGCGCAAGCTCTTCTGGTTGCCCACGTACCAGCCGATCTCCTGGAAGCTCGCGAGGCGGGTTTCCGCGTCCTGGCGCAGGCGCACGATCTCTCGGTGCCAGTCGGCCTGGCGGATGGCGGAAGCGCCGCCGTTGAGCATCTTGCCCAGGCTCAGCCGGTCTGCCAAGGTCGGCCCGCCGACGCCCGTCGCGGCATCGATCGGATCTCGGTTAGTCGTCATCGTGAGCAGGCCGCGCAGCTGGCGGTCCGTGCCGCGAGCCTGGTCGAGCACGAAGCGCGCGCGGCCCATCTCCTGGGCCAGGCGGGTCATCTTGGCCAGCATGACCTGGTTATCGGCCTTGGTGATCCAGTAATCGACGTGCCGGCCGACCACGACGCCGGCCCCGACGGTCATGATCGACCACAGACCCATCCAAAAAATAAAAAACCCCGTGGAACACTGCCAGCGCCAGGGCTTCAGTTGCGTCTGGGGGATGATAAGGACCGTGAGACGACGGGCCATGGCGTCGAGTATTTTCTTGCGCATGCGTTATCGTCCGTCGGAGATGTTATAACAGACTCCTTCACGTCTGTCAACGGAATCTTATTGAACATTTTTTATCCTCCTTGACGGATCAAAATGCCGGGGTTACACTCCGAAGCGTGAGGCCCCCCCACCCGATCCTGCTGCTTCTTGCCTTAACCGCGCTGGCCCTCCCGGTCGACGCCCAGACAAAGGGCAATCCCGAGACGGCTGCCACGGTCGGCAGACCCGGAAAGGTCGGTTTTCCTCATGCCATCGAAGGAGTGTCCCCCATTGGACATTTCGACGCCACTGTGGCCCCCCTCCATGTGTCCGGGGCCCTCACACCCACGTTTCCCGCGCCGGACATTTCCCCCGATCTGACGCCCCCGCCGCTGAGAATCGGCGCGCGCTCCGCGGACCTCGGTGTCCAGCCGCAGGAGAAGCCGGGCGAATATTCAAAGGACACCGCTCCTATCGCGACACGCGCGTCCCCCGTTGACATCGATCTCGCCTCCTTCCAGCAATATATCGACGAAATCTTCGGGGGCTTCCGTACCCCCACCGAACGCGAGGTCGACTCCCTCATCGACGATTGGCTCGAGGGGAAGGGGATTGCCCAAGACTCGCGGCGCGCCGCCGCCATGCGCAAGGCGCTCGACCCCGGTAAAGCGGCCCGGGCCGAAGAGGGCGTCGCTTTCGAGCTCAATGCCGCCCTGCGCCCTCACGGCGCTCTGCTAGGACGCATCGCCGCCGAGCACCGCGTCACCCTCCCGTACGTCGAATCCGTGATCATCGACCACGGCATGCTCAAATACTTCGGGAACGTCCCTGCCGCGAGCCTCGAGAAGCAGATCGTCAAGGCGCTGACCAACGCCGAGCTCGATCGATCCGTTGCCTCCTACCCCGACAACGCCCAGGGCGCGCTCATGCGCGCTGTCCGCGTCGCCATGGGAGCTAAAAGCGGCAATTCAGTTGAAGAAATCGCCCGCGCCGGCGCGTTCCTGTATGCCGACTTCAGCGGAGGCGCTTTCGTCCGCGGCCACGTCGGTCGCGACCCCGACGTCCAAGGCCATACCATCGTTTTTTATATCACCCGAAAGGACGGCAAATGGCTCGTGAGCGGCTATCGTCAGAATGTGAAGAACAGGGCGCCCGACCTCACTTACATCAACGGACTGAAGACCTGGCTACGCGACGGCGGCATATCGTCCTCCGACTTTCTCTGAGGATGGGCCGAGAATGTGATAAAATCCGGCAATGAGCGCGACCACCGACTGTCCCTGCCAAAGCAAGAAACCTTTCTTGGCCTGCTGCGAGCCCTACATCACCGGCAAGGCCGCCGCCCCCACCGCCGAAGCCCTGATGCGCGCTCGCTACACAAGCTATGCGACGGGCAATATCGACTTCATCGCGGATACGCACGCGCCCGAAAACAGTGACGCCTTCGACCGCAAGGCCTCCGAAAAATGGGCCAAGGACAGCACCTGGAAGGGTCTTACCGTGGTCGCGACGAAAGACGGCGGCCCCAACGACAAGACCGGCATCGTGAGCTTCATCGCCGGCTTCGCCAAGGACGGCAAGGATTACGAACACCGCGAGATCGCCACTTTCCGCAAGGAAGGCGCCAACTGGCTCTTCATCGACGGCAGGTCCCCAAAAGCCGAGACTCACGTGAACACCGGCCCCGATGTGGGCCGCAACGACCCCTGCCACTGCGGCTCCAACAAGAAATTCAAGAAGTGCCACGGAGCATAGGAATCAGCTGACTCGATATCGAGCCTGGCGCTCAGAGCGCTTCACCGGCGGCGTGGCCGGAGGCCCAGGCCCATTGGTAGTTGAAGCCGCCGAGCCAACCGGTCACGTCGACGACCTCGCCGATGAAATAAAGGCCGGGAACTTTTTTGGCTTCCATGGTCTTCGAGGACAGCTCGGAGGTGTCGACTCCCCCACGCGTGACCTCCGCCTTCCCGTAGCCCACGGTTCCCCGGGGAATGAACGGCCAGTCCTGGAGTTTCTCGCAGAACGCCGCGATGTCCTTCTTCGGGAAGTTTCCCATGTCGAGCGTCTCGGGCAGATAGAGATCGCAGAAACGCTCGGCCAGGCGCCTGGGCACAAGGACCGCCATTTGGTTCTTGATCTCGGGCTTATTTCCACTGCGCGATGAGAACCAATCCATCAGTTCCACGCGTGACAGCGCCGGAACGAAGTTGATCCGAACTTCATCGCCGGCGTTCCAATGCAAAGACGCCTGGAGCGCCGCCGGGCCGCTGAGGCCGGCGTGCGTGAACAGCAGGTTCTCGCGGAACACAACGCCGTTCGTCGTCATGACGACGTCGAGTGCGATGCCGGGGAAACCCTCGAACTTGCGCCGGTCGGCGTCGTTGAAAACGAAACCGTCAAGCGCGGGCGCGCGCGCCACGATATTCAGGCCGAATTGCCCGGCGATATCATAACCCAACGGCGTGGCGCCGAATTTCGGGAAAGAAAGGCCGCCGGTCGCGATCACGACGGATTTTGCAGCGAAGTCCCCTTGATCCGTCATGACGAGATAGCCGCCGTCCGTCTTGGCGACCGTCAGTATCTTGTGCTTAAGAAAAAACTCGACGCCGGCCATGGCGCAGTCCTTTGAAAACATGTCGATGATGAGCTGGGCGGACACGTCGCAAAACAATTGGCCGTGCCTGCGTTCGTGGTAGGCGATGCCGTGCGCTTCGAGCATCGCGATGAAATCTTCCGGCGTGAAGCGCGACAAGGCCGACTTGGCAAAGTGTTTGTTCCCCGAGACGAAATTCTCCGCGGACACGTCCCGATTCGTGAAATTGCAGCGGCCGCCGCCCGAGATGATGAGCTTGCCGCCCGGTTTGGCAGAGTGATCGAGAATGGAGACCTTTAGACCCCTCTTCGCGGCCGTGAGCGCGCACATCAAGCCCGCGCCGCCGCAGCCGAGGACGACCGCGTCAAAGGATCTCACGGCTTGAGAGTACATGAAAAGCTATAATCATTGCGACCCTCCCATGAAAACATGCTCCCAGCTGCGCAGCGCCTACCTTGATTTCTTTGTCAAGAACGGCCATACGCTTATGGCCTCCGCGCCCCTCGTCCCCCAGGGCGACGCGACGCTCATGTTCAACTCGGCCGGCATGGTGCCGTTTAAGCCCTACTATCTGGGCCTCAAGAGAGACCTCCAACGCGCGACCTCCTCGCAGAAGTGCTTCCGCACGACCGACATCGAACGCGTCGGCACGACCTTGCGCCACATGACCTTCTTCGAAATGCTCGGCAATTTCTCATTCGGAGACTACTTCAAACGGGAAGCGGTTTTCTGGGCTTGGGAGTTTCTGACCCAAGATGCGGGCCTTGACCCCAGGCGCCTGTACCCGACCGTATTCAGGGAGGACGACGAGGCCGTCGCGCTGTGGAGGCAAGTCGGCGCCCCGAACGCGGCGATTCGTTTGGAGGAGGACACGAATTTCTGGAACATGGGGCCGACTGGTCCCTGCGGACCCTGCTCCGAGATCTACTACGACCTCGGCCCCGAGTTCGCCTCGGGCAAGGAGGACGTCGTCGGCGGAGACGGCGACCGCTACATCGAAATCTGGAACCTCGTTTTCACCGGCTTCGACCGGCAGCCCGACGGGAGTTTGAAGCCGCTGGCGCGGCCATGCATCGACACCGGCATGGGCCTGGAGCGCCTCGCGTTCTGCGCACAGGGCGCGAAGTCCCCCTTCCACACCGACCTCTTCGCGCCCATCGTCGCAAAGGCCGCCGAGATCATCGGCGCCGACCCAAAGGATCCGCGGCACGCGCTGGGCTTTCGAGTCATCGCCGATCACGCGCGCGCGGCGACCATGCTGATGAGCGAGGGCATCATCCCCTCGAACGTCGAGCGCGGCTACGTCCTGCGCCGCCTCGTGCGCCGCGCCGCCCGCTACGGCCAGCTCATGGGCTTTGACCGGCCTTTCCTGCACTTCCTCGTCCCTGCCGCGATCGACATCTTCGCGCCGGGCTACCCGGAGTTGCGCGCGGCCTCGGAGCAGGTCCAGGCCGTCATGAAGATGGAGGAGTCGAAGTTCCTGGAAACTTTGCGCGCCGGCGAAGCGGAGCTCGGCAAGGCGCTCCAGAAATCCTGCAAGAATCTGTCCGGAGAGGCCGCGTTTCGCCTCTACGAGACCTTCGGATTTCCCCTCGAGCTGACAAAGGAAATCTGCGCCGCGCAAGACGTCGCCGTGGACGAAGTCGGCTTCAAGGAAGCCTCGCGCAAGGCCTCCGAGATCGCGCGCGCGTCCTGGAAAGGCTCCGGCGAAAGCGATCTCGCCGCGATCGCATCCAACATTCCCCGCACCGAATTCGTCGGCTACGCCGCCATTGAGTGCACGGCGACCGTCCTCTCCTCGACGCCGGGTCTGACCGTGCTCGACCGCACCCCGTTCTACGCCGAAGGCGGCGGCCAGGTCGGCGACACCGGCGACCTGATCGCGGCCGACGGCTCACATGTCCTGGCGCGCGTGGCCGATACCCAGAAGCACGGCGGCGTCTTCGTGCACCTGCTGGAACCCGGAGCGCGCCTCCCGGTCGGAACCGAGGTCCGCGCGAAGGTGGACGGCGAACGTCGCGCGCGCATCAAGCCTCATCACACCGCGACCCATCTGATGAACGAAGCGCTCAAGCGCGTGCTCGGCGGCCATATCCGCCAGGCCGGCTCCTACGTCGGTCCCGACAAGCTGCGCTTCGACTTCACGCATGCGGCGGCGCTCACGCCGGAGCAGATTTCCGCTATCGAGAAGATCGTCAACGACGAGATCAAGGCGGCGCACCCCGTCGTGGCGCAGTGCCACCCGGTGTCCAAGGTCGCCGAGTTCGGCGCGACGACGCTTCTTGGCGAGGACTACGGCAGCGACCCGCGCTATTTGCTGATCGGTCCGAAAGCCTGGAACGAGCCTAAGAATCGCTTTAGCCTTGAGCTGTGCGGCGGCGTGCATGTGGACAACACCTCCGAGATCCTCGCGTTCAAGATTACCAAGGAGTCCTCCGCGTCCTCCGGCGTGCGCCGCATCGAGGCGGTCGCGGGCAAGGCCGTCGAAGAATACGCCGCGGCCCAGCAGGCCGCGAAGCTGAAGTCTCACGGCGAGGCGAGCGCTAAGACCGCGGCGACCGCCGAGGCGATCCGCGCGCTCGGCGGCAAGGCGGAGGCCGGCGAAGGACTCAAGGCGCTCGAAAACAAGCTCCGCCAGCTCAAGGCCGCCCATCTGGCAACGCGGGGCGAGACAGGCAAGATCATCATCGAGATCAAGGGTGTGAGGCTCGTCCTTCAGCGTCTTGACGGCGCCGACCCGAGGAGCCTTCGCGGATTATCGGACAAGATCAAATCCGAGGTTGGTTCCGGCCTCGTTTTCCTCGCCGCTTCGTGCGCAGGGAAGTTGTCATTCGTGCTCGCGGCGACGCCCGACATGGCGGCCAGGGGCGTGGACGCGTCAAGGATCGCCAAGGCCTTCGCGGCGGCGCACGGCGGCTCGGCGGGCGGCCGCGCGGACTTCGCCCAGGGCGGCGCCGCCGAAGGCGACTGGGACAAGACCGTCGCGAGCCTGACGGCGCTCATTGGCTAACGCACGTTGCGCGAAGCCCCCGAGGCGGACAGCACACCGCGAGACATGCGCAAGCCCACGCCGGGACGCGCCACAGACGAGGTCTCCGCGCGGGCGGGAGAACCCTCCGCCGCAAGCGCTCTGCGCGCGAGCGCGGACTCCTCCGGGGCGGGTGCACCTCCGCCGGACATAGTCGCGGAAGTCGTCTGATCCCCCTTCCCGTAAACCGTGAATTTTCTCAGACTGCCGCGGATGCCGCGCTTCCAGGTCTTGCCGGACTTGGGCTCGGCGGGCGCATCCAGGAAAGCAACCGACGGGCGTCGGCTGACGGCGTCCGGAGCCGGATACAGCGCCGTGAAGTTGCCATTCGTGGGCTCCTTGTCAAAAAAAGACATCATGCGCTCATTCTCGGACTTCGCGACTAACGGCAGTGCGGGAACCGTGATCACGCGCGCCGCGCTCGGGGGTTCGAGGCGTTGCGAGGAGTCCGACTGCCAATGGCGCATCGTCCTCCACAGGGAGCCGCCGCCGGTCAAATCCACGAATAGGACGGCGTAGAATCCAGCCGCGATCAACGCATAGCCCACGGCGGTCTCAAGAACCTCGGCGACGACGGCGAGCATCGCTTTCCCTGTGGAGGCCACGGACTTAGTATAAGCCCCCGGCCGACGATCCGCAAGGGCTTTTGCCAAATATTTACTCTCCAGAAACGGCTCCGCCATCTCCCGAAGTTTAAATGTGCCATCTTGCACGCATGGGCGCGTCCTTGGCGGAACTCGTCGCTCTTGCGGCGGCCGTGTGGCTGATCAGCCGGTTGCTGGAACCCCTGCGCAGGCGCTTGGAACTCCTGATCATGCGCCACGCAGACGCTCGTCAACTACCGCGCCGTGGACAAGTGGAACGGCCAGTTGCCGCAGGCGACCAGCGGCGCCACGCCCTCCATCGACCTCAAGAAGCCCTAGAGGACTGAATTCGGGCCGGAGGCTGTCAGCGCGAGCGGAGCAGGCGCGCGATGTCGCCGTAGCCGTTGCGCTCGGCAAAATCCGCAGCCGTCATCGCATTGGGGCCTCGGGTTCCGGCTTTGGCCCCGCGACCGAGCAGAAGCTCGACGGTTTGCACGTTGCCATTGAGCGCGGCGAGAATGAGCGGCGTCCTCCCGTCGGGGTCGCGCGCCTCGACGCTAGCGCCTCGGTCAAGAAGGAAGGCGGCCATGTCCGTCTGCCCTTTGAAAGTCGCCCACATCAGCGCGCTCCAACCGTTGCGGTCCAGGGACTCGATGCGCGCGCCGCCGTCGAGCAAAGCGGCCACGCCGTCCTTGTTGCCCCAGCGTGACGCGACCATCAGCGCGCTCAGCCCTCTGCTGTCGCGCGTCTCGAGGGCGGCGCCCCGGGAAATTAGAAGACTCACGACCGGGACGTTGCCCCTGACCGCCGCCCAAAACAGAGGCGTCCAGCCGTCGTTGGGGTTGCGGGTCTCGATGTCCACGCCGCGATCAAGCAGGCTGCGGACCTCGTCCACGTTCCCTTGTCGAGCGGCTCTCAGGAGGAGCTTCTCGCGCCCGGCGCTCGTATCATCCAGGCCGCAGGCCGCGGCGAACGACAGGAGCAGGACCACAGCCCTCGAGAGAAATCTCATCGCCCTCATCATAGCTTCTCCGGACCTGCGTTCAACGCCGGGCTTCGAGGTCATTCCATCGCATGAAGAGCGCCTCGACCTTCTGACGAGCCTCGTCGAGCGCGACCTGCCGCTTGATCAACTCGGGGGCGTCGGTCGCGATTGCCGGATCCTCGAGCGCAGCGCGCGCGACCGCGGCCTCGTTCTCGGCGGCCTTGATGCTCTCTTCCATCTTCTGGAGCTCCTTGGCTTCCTTGGGCGAGAACTCCCGCTTGGCGACATCCGCGGCGGCCGCACGATGAGAGACGCCGAGCCGATCCGGCTCCTCGCGCGCGGCCTCCCACTGAGATAGATCGGCGTAGAAGTTCGCGTTGCCCTTCCCGTCGAGCGCAAGGATGCGCTGAGAGACCCGTTCGAGCAGGTACCTGTCGTGAGTCACCAGGACGAGGGCGCCGGGGAACTCCATCATGCCGTTCTCGAGCACCTCGAGCGACTGTAGGTCGAGATCGTTGGTGGGTTCGTCGAGCAATAAAATATCGGCGGGGCGCAGCATGAGGCGCGCGATGAGCACGCGCGCCTGCTCGCCTCCGGAGAGCCGGCTCATCGGGTACTCGAGTTGCTCCTTGCGGAACAGGAAGCGTTCGGCCCAGCCGTAAACATGGATGCGCGCGCCCTTGAAATCCACGTGCTCGCCGACCTCGCACAAGGAGCGCTTGAGGGTCCTCGTCATGTCGAGCTGCTCGCGGTGCTGGTCGAAGGTCACGACCTTCAGGTGCTC
>JBBTJN010000058.1:0-5789 GCA_038059415.1 Elusimicrobiota bacterium
TCGATGTCGCCGACGGTGCCGCCGATCTCGATGATCGCGATGTCCGCGCCCTTGGCGGCGGCGCGAAACCGGTTCTTGATTTCGTCGGTGATATGCGGAATGACCTGGACGGTCGTGCCGAGGAAGTCTCCGCGGCGCTCGCGCGCGATCACGGTTTCGTAGACTTTTCCTGCCGTAAAGTTGTTGTAGTGATGCATTCCTTTGTTAAGAAATCTTTCGTAATGGCCGAGGTCGAGGTCCGTTTCCGCTCCGTCTTCCGTCACGAAAACTTCGCCGTGCTGGAACGGATTCATGGTTCCGGGGTCGACGTTGATATAGGGGTCGCACTTCAACATCGTGACCTGCAGGCCGCGAGCCAGAAGAAGCTTGCCCAGCGAGGAGGCCGTGATTCCCTTGCCAAGCGAGCTCACGACTCCGCCCGTAACGAAGATATATTTGGTGGTCATTGGTGTCCTCGGCGCAATAGGGTCTCGGCGCGTCTCAAATCGGAGGCTACGTCCACGGCGACCGGGCGCTCGTTGACGATCGCGGCAGTGATCGTCATTCCGCCCTCGAGGGCCCGGAGCTGCTCCAGATTTTCGGATTTCTCAAGGGGGGATGGCGGCATGGAGACGAAGCGCTTGAGCGTCCCGCGGCGATACGCATAGAGCCCCAGATGCTCCCAGGAGCTGACGGGGACGCGGGAGAAATAGAGGCAGCGACCATTCCCGGCCAAAACCGCCTTGACGACATTCCTATCCTCTCGCCGGGACGCGTCGGTAAGCTTTATCACCGAGGTTGCGATATCCGTTTCCTGATTCAAGGCATTGACGGTCGCGCGCAAGGTCGCGGGCTTGAGCAGGGGCATGTCGCCCTGGTAGTTCAGGATGATCGTTTCACGGCGGCCCATCGCCGCGAGCCACACGCGGTCGGAGCCGGACGCACACGAAGGGGGGGTCATGACGGATTCTCCGCCGAAACGCCCGACTTCATCGGCGACCTCTCGGCTATCTACGGCCACGAGCACCGGCCCGAGCTTGGCTGCTTTCGCCGCGCGCCAGCACCATTCGATCAATGTCCGCCCGGCGAGGCGCGAGAGCACCTTGCGGGGCAATCGCGTGGAGCCGAGCCGCGCGGGAATCACGGTCAGGCAGGAACTCATCTGATCGCCCTCGATAGCTCATTGACGTCGGTCGTCGCGGTGCCGATCTTGGCGACGACGATGCCGGCCGCGTGGTTGGCGAGCGCGGCGGCGCGGCACAGGGGAGCCCCTGCGGCCAGCGCCAGGGTCAAGGTCGAAATTACGGTGTCGCCCGCGCCGGACACGTCGAACACCTCGCGCGCCCGCGTCGGAATATGGGTGACCCGCGGCCTGCGGCCCTCTTCAAACAGGCTCATCCCGTCGGGCCCTTGGGTGATCAACACCGCGCGGCTCTTGAGGGCCTTTAAAATATCCTTGCCCAGGGCGTCGATCGCGTCCAAGCCGGGCGTCGGAGATCGGCGCATGCACGCCCAGGCCTCGGAGGTGTTCGGCGTCACGCAGGTCACGCCTTTGTATAGACGGAAGTGCTCAGGCTTGGGGTCCACGGTGATCGGGATGCCGCGACGGCGCGCCGACAAGATCGCGCGCGCAAGCACGCGAGGATTAATCACGCCCTTGCCATAGTCGGACAGGATGACCGCCTCGACTTTAGCGAGCTCCGAATCAAGACTCGCGAGCAGGCGCGATTGCGTGGCATGCGACAACGGCCCGGTCGTCTCGCGGTCGAAGCGCACGACCTGTTGGCGCTCGGCGATGACGCGGCACTTCTGCGTGGTCTGGCGCTCGACGTCCACGCACACGCCGTCGACGTTCACGCCGCGTCCGCGGAAATATTCAACGAGACGCGCGCCCTCATCATCCTCGCCTATCACGCCGAGCACGGACACCCTGGCGCCGAGCGCTGCGAGGTTGTTGACGACATTGCCGGCGCCGCCGGGTATGTGGGACTCGCCGGTGACGCGGACGACCGGCACGGGGGCCTCGGGCGAGATGCGTCCGACCGAACCGCGCACATACTGGTCCAGCATGAGGTCGCCTACGACAAGGACGCTGCGCCCGGGCAAACGGGCGATGGTCCGCAAAAGCTCTTTGCGCTCGGCGAGCGTGGAAGGCATCGTACGGGAGGTGATCATAACATTTCCCGCAGCACCGCCGTAATATTCCCAAAAAAGACTTCGGCCTTCATCATGAGCAACATTTTTTTGGAGTCGTCGGAAAACCATAGGCGCAGGCGCTTGCCCTTCTGAACGAAAATGCCTTCCCGGGACATCGTCGGCTCGACCTGCATCGACACAAACCGGCCAGCGGGAACCGAAAGAGTCTCCCGCTTGAGAACCTTGATGATCAGCGGCCAGTTGTCCGGGGTGTTCACGTCCACTTTTATCTCGGTCCCGTCCTGCAATATCTGGGAACGTGCATAGAAAATGCTCGAGAGAATATCCTGCACTTGCGCCGGTATCGTCCCCACCCGCACGCTGAAGCTGGCGTCCTTGTTCACGCGACGATTGACGAAGACGCCGGCGTCGCGGTCGTAGAGCACCCACTCGTCGCGGAAAAAACGGCCCTCGCGGACCTTCTTGGAGTAGCCCAGCGAGGTCAGCGTCCGCGCATCGAGCCAGGACTCGTTGATATCGCGGACGACATAGAAAGTGTCGCAGAAGGAATTCGAGCGGGCTTCGCTGACGAGGTGATAAGCGGGTCGTCCGTTGAACATCACGATCTTGTCCACGCCCAGAGTGGCCTCGCCGACGGCAAGCAGCCCCCAGGACATGGCGAAGGTCAGCTTCTCCGGGAAAACGGGGAGTTGGCGGTACTCGGATGAATAGGCGATCTCGGGCCCGATCAATTGCGACGGGGACACGATCGCCGTGGTGATCGCGACGCGGCCCCACATGCGCGGCGTGGGGACCGGCTTGGCCGGCTCGGACATCCCTTTAAGGGCGAGAGGAAGCGGCAAGCCCTCGTCATTGGGCTCGACGGCCGCCGGCGTCATGCTGACGGGAACCGTGCTCTGGTCGACGAGATTCGGCGCGGCCGACGCTGGGACGGGCGCCATAGGCGTGGGATCGGATGGACGTCGGCGCACCGCACAGGCGGACGGGACCACGATGAGCGCCGCCAGCAGGGCTGCGCGGGCGGTCATTTGCCCCTGCCGCCCGACAGGTCTTCGAGCATGTCAAGCCAGGCGCCACGGCCTCTGAGGATCTCGAGCTTAATACCGAGCACGAACACCTTGCCGGACAGGCGCTCACGCCAGTCCTCGGGCAAGCGGACGAAATCCTTATGGGTCATGATAAGGGGAAATCCGCCGCGAAGGTCATCGATGGAACTGAGCTCGCGGCACGTGTATGGATGATGATCGGGGTAACGCCACGACTGGGCAATCTTGACGCCGAGGCCCTCGAGTTGGGCTTCAAACGAGAGCGGATCCCCGATGCCCGAAAGCGCGACGACCGCATGGTTCTTTAGTCTCGCGAGAGGGAGCTTGGCCTCGGTCTTCACATCAAGCAGGTGGTCGGCCTTGTGCGCGGACTCGATGACCGTCACTCCGGGATGGATCTGCTCGATATCTTCGCGCAGGCGCTTGAGCTCGACGGCCGTCACGCGATCGGCATGCGTGATGACGACCATCCCGGCGCGGCGCAGGGCGCAGGGCGGCTCTCGCAGGTCGCCGAGAGGAAGCAGGCGGCGCCCGCCGAAAGGATCGCGCGCATTGACCAGCACGATGTCGAGGTCGCGGTGCAGGCCCAGGTGCTGGAAGCCGTCGTCGAGGATCAGCACGCGGCTGCGGTACATCTCGACGGCGAGCTCTCCGGCCTTGGCTCGGTCGGGGCAGACAAGCACGGGGATGCCCTGGCCTTGCAGGGACTGGTGTATCATCCACGGCTCGTCGCCGCACTCGCGCCAGTCAACGTGGCGGCCGTCGAGCAGCACGCTCACCTCCTTCTTCGGGGCTCGGCGGCCGTAGCCGCGCGAAAGTATCGCGACCTCATGGCCGCGCTTGCGCAAGGTCTCGGCCGCGAGCAGCACGGCGGGGGTCTTGCCGGTGCCGCCGGCGGTCAGGTTGCCGATGCAGACGACCTTTGCCTTGATGCGCTTGCTCTTGAGCAGGCCGGCCGCGTACAGCCCGCGGCGCGCGAGGACGCCGGCGCCGAAAGCCAGGGACGCCGCTCCCAGGAGCGCGCGTCCGCCGGCCGAGCTTCTCAGCTTTTCGCGACGCTTGGACCAGGTCACGCGCGCACCTGCGTCCTCGCGAGCAAATGCTCGACGGCGGGCAGCACCCGCTCGGCGGGAAGCCGGCGCATGCACTCAAGATTGTAGGCGCAATCGTTCGAGCGGCAACCGATGCAGTCCAGCTCCTCAAGACGCACAAAGCGGTGATCGGCGTGCGCGGGAGTCCAGGCGACCGGGTCTGAGGAGCCGTGGATCGTCACCGTGGGCACGCCGAGCGCCAAGGCCACGTGCTTGGGCCCCGCGCAGTTGCCCACCACGACGCGGCACGAGGCGAGCTCCCGAGCGAGGTCCGAGAGCGCGCGCGTCTCGGCGATCGCGTATGCGCCTTCGCCGATGCCGCGCACGACCTCGTCGGCTAAATCCCTTTCGCCCGGGCCCCAGAACACCTTGAGCGCGCAGCCGTGTTTGTCGCGCAACAGGCGTCCAAGACGCGCATAGGACGCAGCGGGCCAGCGGCGGGTCTCCTTGCGCGAGGGGGGAACGAGACCAACGACGTTTTCAACTTTGTCGGGGCGCGGCGCCAACATGAGCCTGGGCAACTCCGGGGCGTCCTCGGGCGCGACTCCTAGCGCGGCGAGCCAACGGACCTTTTCGAGCGCGGCGTAGCAGGGCTGGGGGGACTGGAGCATGCGACGGTTGTAGGCCCATCGTCGCGCGACGTGAGCGGGGCCGGCCCTCACCGTCGCGCCCGACAGCGCCGTCAGCAGCGCGGTGCGCGGGTTGGCCAGGAAATCGATGACCCAGTCGTAGCGGCGGGCGCGGATCTTGAACGCCCAAGTCAGCGAGTCCAAGGGGCCCTCGGCGTCGTACACAAGAACCTCGTCAATGGCCGGATGCCCGGCCACGGCCTCGGCGCCGGGGGCTTCGACGAGGAAGTCGAGCTTCGTCTTCGGAAATTTATTTTTCAACGCTTCCAGGGCGGGCGTAGTCAGGATCACGTCGCCGAGGCGGCGCAATTGAATGACGAGCATTGACCGAGGGTCGGCGATCTCCATCAGAAGCGGGCTTTCCCGCGGGTCATATTCAGGTGAAAGTCGAACAGAGTGTCGTCGCCGCGAACCAGGAGGCGCCTGAGCGCCTCCTCCTCCCGGTCCCAGGGAAGCGCCGAAATCCCCTGCCTGACGGAAAAATCAAAGCGGTAGCCCGCGTCGAGAACGGCCTGGCGCACGTCGGGCTTGTACGCCCCGGCGCCGTAAGGGTAGGCGAAGCCGACCAGCTCTCGGCCGAGTTTCTCCTCTAGACGATTCTTGCTCTGCGTGAGCTCCCATTTCACCTCGTCGAGCGGCAGCTCGGCTAGGTTGCGGTGGCGCATCGTGTGCGAGCCGAATTCGACAAGACCGGACTCCTGCATCTCTTGGATCTGCGCCCACGTCAGCATCTTGAGCCAGGGCTCGGTCTTAGGATCATGCCAGCTGTTGTGCTTCTCCAGCGTCTCGTAGACGAGAAAGATGCAGCCTTTCATGCCGAACTCCTTCAGAAGGGGAAAGGCGAGATCGTAGTTGTTCATGTACCCGTCGTCGAAGGTGATCATGAC
>JBBTJN010000059.1:0-32259 GCA_038059415.1 Elusimicrobiota bacterium
TAATATATAAGCATACAGAATAGAAAAAGTCAACGAGATGGTGGTTCTGCACCCAATTACACCTTGGAACTTGACATGACCCCGTCTTTTCGATACATTCACAGTTCAGATTTTCTCATCGGAGAAATTATGACTCACTTGACTCTTGCCGCCGTCTTGATCGCCCTCTGTCCCTGCGCGCACGCCCTTTCCTATTCTCAGCCCCTCATGCGGACGGTTCCCCTTCTAGCGCGCGTAGCGCCGGTCTACGCGCCTCTCAACGCTTTCTCCGTTATCCCGAGAATCGGGGCTTCAGCCATCGCCATCCCGTCTGCGGTCTTGCTGACGCAGGTGCCGCAGTCGTCCCTGACCGGCCTTCAGCAGACTGCCGCCACAATTCAAACCGCGCCGCACGGCGGCGCCGGTCTCAAGGAGACATTGGATCAGCTATTTTTAAAACCCGGCGCAGGGGGCGATGAAACCGTCGACCCGACGAGGGCAAACAATCCTGGCGACCAAAGAATGGCGCCGATCGATCCCAAGATTGAAGTCGCTGTGCTCGCAATCGCCAATCTGACGGAGCAAGAACTCGCCGCTCAGCAAGGACAAACGGGAATCACCCCCCTGAGCAATAAAGAGCTTGCCGCCCTAACCAAGCAGCTTAAGTATCTCGCCGACCCCAAGACCGCCATTCCCTCGGAGTTGTTAGGCTATCTCGAAGGACTCACTACCGCCATTGAAGAACTGCTGACTAAAGATCCCGGTGGCCGAAACGTCAAGCCGACTGTGCTCGCCGCGCGCGCGCTCCACGCCAAAGTCACGGCAATGCCCGCTATTTGACGAACAGAAGAAGCCGGAACACTTACTGCCATTGCCAGCCTCGTGACCTAGCCTCTTCCGGCGGTCTTTACCAAAACTTATTCTGGCTGTAGGCCGCCGGTAAGCCCGGTCAGTGAACCTCTGAACATGAAAACAAAGGGCTGCGGGAAACAGACGATATCAGAACCTGGCTGAGGGCCCAGAACCCGTCTAGATCGCTTGGATGGGAAATTCCGAAGACTTATCCACAACGGGAATAGGACGTTATCAGAACCGGACGAGTTCCCGGTCGCCCTGTCCGTGCAGGACCGGTTCTTGGTCCCGGTTCTGCCTGCGGGCCGCGTCCTGGACCTCGGGCTTGAGGTAGTTTTGGAGACCCTGGGCTGTGACTGCGCCTGAGGCGTCCTTTGCGTTGCCACTGAGTCCCTTGAGGAAGTAGTAGGTAAAGGTCCCGTGGCCCTGGTCTTCCAGTGTGCTAGTGATCTGCTCGCCCGAGGCCGCGGTGAATACGGTCAGGTTCTGTGGCACCGTCCCGGTCTCCACCTTCGTCACGAGCGGCCGCGCGCCTTTGGCCAAGACGGACCTTCCCCCCCGCCCCGGAGAAGCAGGCGTCCATGGCCACGATGACCTCCGCGTCCAATCTTTGAACAGATTGTGACCTCAAAGTCGCCGCCTCGGATTTCGACAGTTGGAACATGAAGTCGGCCGGAAATCGATTCGGATTCCGCCGAACCGCCTGATTCAGCGCCTTGGTTGAAACGCCGTAGATCGTCGCCAGATCGGAATCGAGCATGACGCGATGCCCGCGAATAGACTTGATGCGTTTTTCGACCGGTTCGAAATGGTCCACATACTACATACGATTGAGCCGCCCAAATTGTTCCATGAAAAAGCCCCTCGGCGAATTCGCCGAAGGGCTTTCTCTGCGGCGAAATTGGCTGCGGGAGGAGGACTCGAACTTGGGTTGAAGCTGGAGAGGCAGGCGAGAGGTTAAGTCCGCTTCTTCTTGTCGGCCAGCCACTTCTCCCCGCCCACCAGCAGGAGCAGGGCCGTGAGCACGCCGAAGGCGGCGACCGAGGTGAGGTCGCTGTGCGCCAGGGCGGAGAACTTCTCGCTCATGTCCAGGTGCGCCGCGATGGCGGGGCTCATCGTGACAAGAGCCACGATGATGCCGGCGATGGCGCCGCCCGCGATGTAGCCCGAGGAGAACAGGACGCCGGGGCTCATGTCCGATTCGGTCTCGGACTTCTTGGTCCAGCGGTCCGCGATCCAGCGCGTAAGGCCGCCTACGAAGATCGGCGTCGAGGACGACAGCGGCAGGTACACGCCGACCGCGAACGGCAGCGATGGCACCTGGCAGAGCTCGAGGACCAGAGCGATGCCGACCCCGAGCAGGACCAGACCCCACGGGAGCTTGCTCGTCAGGATGCCGTCGATGATCAGGGACATCAGACGAGCCTTGGGGGCGTTGTACTTGAGCACCTTCGTCCCGTCGAGGCGCGTGGTCTCCACGCCGTTGATGCCGGGATCTACGAGATACTTGATGGAACCGGAGTCATTGACGAGATACTTGCCCTGCGGCAGGCCCGCGACCTCACCCTCGCCCACGTGCCAGACCTTGTAGGCGGCGGCGTCGAGGGCCGCGTCGGAGCCCTTGAGACCCTCGCTGACCATGAGGTCGGCGACCGGCGCCGTGATGCCCGGGAAATTGCGCCTGGCGTATGTCGTGCTCGCGTTGTTGAGGAGGATGAGCGTAAGTCCGATCACGAGTGCTGAACTCAGCGCTCCCACGAGAAGGCCCAACTGCTGATAGCGCGGCGTGGCTCCCACTAGGTAGCCGGTCTTCAGGTCCTGCGAGGTCGTGCCGCCGTTGGAGGCCGCGATGCAGACGATCGCCGCGATCGAGAGCGCGGTGAGGCGCGCGCCTTTTCCGACCCAGCCGCCGGTCGGATCGAACTGGTTGAGAAAAACAAAGATCAGGCAAGTCAGCAGCAAAGTCGCCACCGTCATGCCCGAGATCGGATTCGATGATGAGCCGATCTCGCCGGTCAGACGCGAGGACACGGTCACGAACAAGAAGCCAAAGAGCACGATCAAGATCGCGCCCAGAATGCCCTTGAGGCTGAAGCCGAGGCCGAGGCCCGGCGCCGCCGCTATCGCGAGCACGAGGATGAGGCTGCCGATCACCACGACCGAGTTGGGCAGGTCGTCGTCGGTGCGCAGCTTCGGGCCGGCGGCCTTCGCGATGCCGCCTGCGAGGATGTCGGCGATGCCGGACTTGAGCGAGGCGTAGATGGTCGGGAGAGCTTGGCACAGGGAGATGATGCCTCCCGTCGCCACCGCGCCCGCGCCGATATAGAGGATGTAGGATTTCCAGATTTCGGCCGGGGTCATGTCGTGGATGAGCTTCGTAGCCGGGAACAGCGGCGCTGTGAGGCCGTCGCCGAAGAGCTTGATCGCCGGGATCAGCACCCAGGAGGCCAGCACGCCCCCGGCGACCATGACGCAGGATATCTTCGTGCCGATGATGTAGCCGACGCCGACGAGTTCGGGGGCCACCTCGCCGCTGATCGCGGCGCCCTTGAAAAAGGTGAGAATGCGCTCGGGCGTGTCGTTCCAGAACTTGAGGCCGCTCATCAGGACCTTGTAGACCGCGGCGATGGCGAAGCCGGTGAACACCGTCTTGGCGCTCGAGCCGCCTTGCTCGCCGACGATCAGGACGTCCGCGCACGCGGTGCCTTCGGGATACGGAAGAACGCCGTGCTGCTTGACGATGAAGGCGCGGCGCAGGGGGATCATCATCAGTACGCCGAGCAGGCCGCCCAGCGAGGAGACGATCAGTACGCGAGCCGCGTCCATCTCGTAGCCGAGTATCATCAGGGCGGGCATCGTGACGCCGACGCCGAAGGCGATGGACTCGCCGGCCGAACCGACGGTCTGGACCATGTTGTTTTCGAGGATCGTCGTCTGTCGGGCGCCCGTGAACCTGGAGAAAAGGCGGAAAAGAGTGATGGAGAGGACCGCGATCGGAATCGAGGCCGACACCGTCATGCCGACCTTCAGCACGAGGTAGAGCGACGAGGCCCCGAAGACGATGCCAAGGAGCGCGCCCACGATGACCGCGGGCCAGGTGTACTCTTCCATGACCGTCTTATCGGAAATGTAGGGCTTGTGAGCTTCCTTCACGTGCGTGGCGGTGGACATGGCGGTCTTCTCCTAAAGTTCGATGAGTGCGGCGGCGCTGGGTGCGTCTTTGAAAGGGAGAACTTCGCAGGCGGCCTCGTGCCCGGGCTTGGCTTCGATGAGGGCCTGGTCGTTGGCTTTGCAGGCGTCCTTCATGTAGCGGCAGCGTGGGTGGAAGCGGCAGCCGGGAGGCGGCCTCAGCGGCGAAGGGACGTCGCCGCTGAGAAGAATTCGTTTGCGGCGCTTTTCAATTGAGGGGTCGGGGACGGGAACGGCGGACAACAACGCCTCGGTGTACGGGTGCTGAGGATCGTTGAATAACGTCTCGCAATCGGCGGTTTCGACGATGCGGCCTAAATACATGACGGCGATTCGGGTGCACAAATGACGCACCACTGCGAAGTCATGGGAGATGAACAGATACGCCAGCTTTCGCTCCTTTTGTAAATCCTTCAACAGATTGAGGATTTGCGCCTGGATCGAGACGTCGAGCGCGGAAACCGGCTCATCAGCAACGATCAATTTCGGGTCGAGCGCCAAGGCCCTGGCTATGCCGACCCGCTGTCTTTGGCCGCCCGAGAATTCATGGGGATGACGTGGCAGATAGCTCTTGGCAATTCCGCAATCGTCGAGAAGCTTGGCGAGTTTTTTGGCACGCTCGTCATGGTTCACATACATGTCATGTATCACCCACGGCTCGGTGATGATGTCTTCGACTGTCATGCGTGGATTGAGGCTCGAGTAGGGGTCCTGAAAAATAACCTGCATCTCGCCGCGCATTTTCTTCAGCGCGGCGCCGTTCATCGTGGAGACGTCCTGACCGTTGAAGCGGATGCAGCCGCTGGTGGAGTTCTCCAGCGCCAGAACGAGCTTGCCGAGCGTGGTTTTCCCGCAGCCTGTCTCGCCGACGACGGCGAAGCTTTCCTGGGGCATCACGTTGAAGGAAACGTCGTCGACCGCCCTGACTGCGGTCTTCGCGCCGAAGAGCCCCTTGCGGACTTCGAAATGCTTCTTGAGGTTCCTGACCTCGAGGATGGGAGTGATGCTTATGTCCTTCCCCCCGTCGGCTCGTGGCGGTGCGAGCTTTCGGTCGCCTCTTCCTCGTTTTCCCAGCAGTTGGACATGCGCTCGCCCGCGAGATGGAACTGGGGCGGATCGTCGGTCTTGCAGCGCGCGCTCGCGCAGCCGCAGCGCGGCTCGAACGGGCAGCCGACGAAGCCGCCGCTGAGGTCCGGAGGCTGGCCCGTGATCGCCGCGAGGCGCTCCTTGCGTATGTAGATCGAAGGCACGGAACCAAGGAGGCCCTTGGTGTAGGGGTGCTTTGGATTTTTAAAGAGCTCATCGACAGGCGCGTGCTCGACGGGCCGGCCGGCGTACATGACGACGACGTCGTCGGCCATCTCGGCGACGACGCCGATATTGTGCGTGATGAGCACGATCGCCATGTGGTACTCGCGCTGGAGGTCCAGCATCAGCTCGAGGATCTGGGCCTGGATCGTGACATCCAGGGCCGTGGTCGGTTCGTCGGCGATCAGGACGTCGGGCTCGCAGGAGATCGCGATCGCGATCATCGCGCGCTGACGCATGCCGCCGGAGAATTGGTGGGGGTAGTCGTTGACGCGCTCCTCGGGATGCGGAATGCCGACATTTTTGAGGAGATCCACGGCCTTGGCCCAGGCTTTCTCCTGGGAGACGCCCTGATGCAGAACGATGGCCTCGGCGATCTGCTCCCCGACCTTGATGACGGGGTTCAGGCTCGTCATCGGCTCCTGGAAGATCATCGCGATGCGGTTGCCGCGAATCTCGCGCATATCTTCTTGATTGAGCTTGAGAAGATCTCGCCCGTTGAATAAAATCTCCCCGCCGACCACTTTGGCCGGCGGCTCGGGAAGAAGCCGAAGAATGGACAAGGCATGAACGCTTTTCCCCGAGCCCGACTCACCGACGACGGCGAGAGTCTTCCCGGGGTAGAGGTCGTAGGTGACGCCGTCGACCGCCTTGACGGTCCGTTCACGCGTAATGAAGTGCGTGCGCAGACCGCGGACGCGGAGCACGGGCTCGCTCACCGAATGATCACTTAGATGGAGGTCGTGACGAGGCTCTCGGTGGAGAGCACTCCCGGGGTGGCGCGGATGTCGCGCACGACGACGTTGGAGAGGGTTGCGACATCCTCGGTTTCGATGTCGAGCACGAGGTCCCAGCGCCCGAACACGGCGGTGACATGAGAAACGCCTATGATTTCCTTGATACGGGAAAGCGCCATCTTCTCCTTGCCCGCCATCAAACGCACCAGCACCAGTCCGGTCACCATTTCGCGCCCTCCTAATCGAACGGTTGTCGAGATTCGCAGTATATCAAAAAACTTCGGAAACATATTTTATATGCGTATCAAGTAGAATCTTCCATCCATGAGCCTTCCCCGATCAATGTACCGCGGACTCGTGCTTTTGGAGGCGGTCGCGCTGCTCTACGTCGCGGTGTTCGCGCTTTGGAGCGTCCGCGTCAGGCACCGGGAATTGAAGCTCGCGGCGTCGAAGCTTGAGCATCTCCACTACGACATCGTTGAGCTGTCCTTGGTCTGCGGCGACCCGGCATTGGACGAGTCCTTCAGCGCGGTCGCGCCGCGCTTTGTCGTCATGCGCGGCTCCGAAACCTTGACGACGATCGCCGGCATACGCGAAATGAGCGCCCGCCGCGTCGCCCCCGGCTTATGGACGGCGCGGTGGCCCGTGCCGTGGAACGCTCCTCCGGGCGATTACCGTCCCGCTCTGCTGGGGCGCCCCGATCTCGCCGAGCGTTTGACCGTTTCTCCGTTCAAGATCGCGCGGCGCAAGCCGAAGCCGATGCCGAAGGGCTTCGTCGTGGCCACGCTCGAAAGCGTGGCGCCGCTCGCATCGATGCAGGTCAAGGGTCCGGACGGAAACATGACGGACTGGCGCGGCCTGCTCGATTGGGCGAAGTACATCGGCGCGGACGCTTTCTTCATGCTTGGCGGCCAGACACCCGGGATTGGAAAGGATGTCATCTGGGTGGACGCCAATCTTAAGATGATTGCGAAGGTGGCTGCGGAGTGCCGCAAGCGCGGCCTTCAGTTCGGCGTATACGCGATGTTCTCCTTGACGATGTCCAAAGAGGTATTGAGCGGCTATGAATATGGCCTGGAAATCAAAGACGGCAAGCCCGTTGTCACGCGCGCGATTTCCATCCGAGATCGCAAGCGCGTGTCCGACGTTGCCGCCTTTCTGAAGCCTTTCGCAGACGACCCGAACGTGGACTGGGTCGGCCTCGACTATATCCGCAACGCGCTTGGAGGCTACGAACTCGTCGACGACTTCGTCGTCGAGATGCCGGGGGTCTTCGTTCCCCCTGAGTGGCGCAAGCTGACTCGTGATGAGCGCATGATCTGGCTCGCGCGCAAGAAGATCATGCGCCGCGACCTGGAGTTCGTCGAGGCTTGGGAGTGGTGGCGCGCGCGTCGCGTCGCGTTGATCGTGCGCGAGATCAAGGCGCGGCTTAACGGCAAGCCGCTGTGGGTGTTCACTCTCACCTGGGAGAAGGGCTGGCATCACGGCCAGGATCCGGTTATGATGAACGACGCGGGCGCGGACATCGACGCGCTCATGTTCTATGAGGCGGACAAGCCCCAGTACGCGGCGATGATGAAGAGCTGGAACGAATACGTGAAGATCAACGACGTTCAGCTTCTTCCGGGCGATATCTTCGACTGGGGGCTGCACCAAAAAGACGAAGTCGGCCCAGCCGAGTTCGGCCGGAGATTGAAGGCCGCCGTTTCCGGCGTTTATGGCGACGCTCCGGCGCGAGGCGTATTCTTTCACGATATGGCGAGGTTGATCTGGGGCCGTCTCGGGCCCTGGGGCACGCGAGGCTGGGCCGATGAGGCCCTTAAAATTTCCCGTTTCGTCAAGTCACAGCCTGATCAGGAGAAAACCCGATGAAAGCCCTGCTCCTCCTGCTCGCCTTAACGCCGATCGCGCATGCCGTCGATCCCTCTCCCTCCTCAAAAAAGTGCCTGCCGCAGACCGTTCCCGCCGCCAAGAAGACGACGCTGACTTTCCCTGACGGCAAGACGATCAAGATCGACATTGTGGACACGCCTGCGTCGCGCGAGGTCGGGCTCATGTGCGTGACGAAGATGCCCCGCACCTACGGCATGCTGTTCGTATTCTCGCAGGAGATGGACCTGAATTTCTGGATGAAGAACACCTTGGTCCCCCTCGACATCCTATGGATCGGGCCTGACAAGAAGATCACCGTCATTTACGAGAAGCTCCGCGAGTCGACGGTGGACACCCCGGACGACAAGATCGTCACGGCGGGCGGCCGGGGCCAGTTCGTGCTCGAGCTCTCGTCAGGCGAAGCCTCGCGACGCAAGCTGAAGACCGGCGACCAGCTCAAGTTCACGGCCGCGATCCCGGAGAAGTAGCCTCTTCAGCGCTTCGTGACCTTGGCGGGAGGCAGGCGCTTCAGCTCGATCTCGGGATGCTTTTCCGTAAGGTACTGCAGGGACCAGGGCGTTGGGAACAGGATCATCTCGTTGCCCTCCTCGTCCCTGACGCGCGCGGACCTCATCGGCAAGGCCGCGGAGTCCACGGCGCCCGGTTTCGTGTTCGGCCCGATCCAACGCGCGAGCGTCCACTCCATCAGCTCGAGGCGCGAGTCGACCCCGTACTCGGACTGAAGGCGAAACTGCGCGACCTCGAACTGGAGCGGGCCGACTGCGGCGAGCAGCATGGTTTTGGCGTCGCCCGTATCGCGCGGGGTCATGGCGCGCACGACGCCCTCGCGCAGGAGTTGCTCGATGCCTTTCGCGAACGGCTTGTACTTCGAGGGATTCGGATTGCTGATGCGCGCGAAGCACTCGGGCGCGAAGCGTGGAATCTCATCGAAGACGACCTCCGGGTCCTCGCTGAGAGTATCGCCGATGCCGAAGTCGGCGTATCCGACGAGGCCGATCACGTCGCCCGCGTACGCTTCTTCGATGATCTCGCGGTCGCGGCCGAAGATCTTATGGGCGTTGGCCAATCGGCAGGCTTTCCCGGTGCGGCTATGAGTTACGGTCAGATCGCGGGTAAATCGACCGGAAACCACTCTGACGAATGCGACGCGGTCGCGGTGCTTGGGGTCCATGTTGCCCTGGATCTTGAAGACGAAGCCTGAAAACGAGTCGCGGTCGGGCGCTATCAGGCCCGGGGTCGAGGCGCGAGGCGCGGGCGACGGAGCGTGCTTGAGTAAAGCGTCGAGGAGCAACTGAACGCCGAAGTTGTTCACGGCCGAGCCGAAGAAGACGGGCGTCGTGCCCCCCTTCAGCGCGTCGACCGCGTCAAAGCCGGATCCCGCGGCGTCCAGCAGTTGGACCTGCTCGACGAAGTGATGATATGAGTCCGCGTCGAGCGTGTTCTTGACGGCGGGGTCGCCGATCCCCGCGACGGAGACGGGGGCTTTGTACGCGCCGCGCACGGTGCGTTCGAACATATGCGCCTGACGCGTCGTGCGGTCATAGACGCCCTTGAAGCGCTGCCCCACGCCCATGGGCCAGTTGACGGGATACGGATGGAGCTGGAGCATGTTTTCAAGCTCGTCGAGCAGCTCGAGCAGATCGCGCGTCTCGCGGTCGAGCTTGTTCATGAAGGTGAGGATCGGGATGCCTCGCAGGCGGCAGACCTCGAAGAGTTTGAGCGTCTGCGGCTCGATGCCTTTAGCCGCGTCGATGACCATGACGGCCGCATCGACCGCGGTCAGCACGCGGTAGGTGTCCTCGGAGAAGTCCTTGTGGCCCGGAGTGTCGAGGAGATTGATGCGGTGCCCCTCGTAGTCGAATTGGAGCACGGTCGAGGAGACCGAGATGCCGCGCTTGCGTTCGAGCTCCATCCAGTCGGAGGCCGACGCGCTTTGGTTCTTGCGCGCGGTGACCGAGCCCGCGAGCTGCAGCGCGCCGCCGTACAGCAGGAGCTTTTCCGTCAGCGTCGTCTTGCCCGCGTCGGGGTGCGAGATGATCGCGAATGTGCGGCGACGGGCGACTTCGAAGGGTAAAGCAGACATGTCTGGAGCCCGGGCTCAGGCGTCGAAGCGGTAGCCGAAGCCGCGGACGGAGACGATCTTGTCGGCGACCGCGCCGATCTTGTTGCGCAGGTGGGAGAGCGTCACGTCGATGACCTTCGTCGCCAAATCGATGCCCGAGTCGTAGCCCCAGACGTGCTGCAGCAGGAAGTCGCGCGTCAGAACGCGGCCCTTGCGGTCGACGAGGAACCAGAGCAGGTTGAATTCTTTCGCGGAGAGCAGAACTTCCTTCCCGCCGATGTAGGCCTTGCGCGATTCGCGGTCGAGCTTGACGCCGCCGGCTTCGACCATGGTCGGCTCCTCGACCTTGCCGGTGCGGCGAAGGACCGTCACGACGCGCGCGATGAGTTCCTCGGTATTAAAGGGCTTCGCGATGTAGTCGTCGGCGCCGACGCGCAGGCCGGCGATCTTGTCGGCGACGTCCTTCTTCGCGGTCAGGATGATGACGGGCAGGGACCCGAGCTTCGCATCTCCGCGGATTTCGGCCAGAAGATCGACGCCGTCGCCGTCGGGGAGGTTTCGGTCAAGCAGCATAAGCTCGGGCGGCTGTTTTTTTAGGCGCGCACGCGCTTTCGCCAAGGAGTCGACGGTTTGGGCTTCGTAGCCTTCCCCCTTGAGTACCTCAAGAATGAGCGAGGCCGTGGCGGCCTGGTCTTCGACGACGAGAATCTGAGCCTTGATCACTTGGCGAAGTTTAGCACATTCATAAAGGGATGTTCCCCCGGTTCTCGTGCGTTCCGGGCACCCGCTTGTCCCTGAGGAAGCGCAGGGCGCGCACGATCTTGTAGCGCATCAGGGAGGGTTCGATCACCTCGTCGATCGATCCGGTCGACGCCGTTTGATAAGGCGAGGCGAACTTGGCCGCGTATTCAGCGGTCAGCTTCGCGCGCAGGGCCGCCTTGTCGGCGTCGGTCTTGCAGGCCGCGAGCTCGCGCGAGTAGAGAATCTCGATGGCGCCCGCCGGGCCCATGACCGCGATTTCCGCGCAGGGCAGGGCGAAGTTGAAGTCCCCCTTCAGGTGCTTGGAACTCATGGCGATGTAGGCGCCTCCGTATGCCTTTCTCAAGATGACGGTGATCTTTGGAACCGTCGCCTCGGCGTAGGCGAACAGTATCTTCGCGCCATGGCGGATGATGCCGCCGTGCTCCTGTTGGAGGCCGGGCCAGTAGCCGGGCACGTCCACCAAGGTCAGGATCGGGATGTTGAAGCAGTTGAGGAAGCGAATGAAACGTGCGGCCTTATCGGAAGCGTTGATGTCGAGTGCGCCCGCGACGTGCGCCGGGTTGTTGGCGATCACGCCGACGACCTCTCCTCCCATGCGGCAGAAGCCGGTGACCATGTTCTTGGCGTAGCCGGCCTGGACCTCGAAAAACTTGTGCTCGTCGGCGATCTGCCAGACGATGTGGTGGACGCGGTAGGATTTGCGCGGGTCGAGGTCGCACATTTTCTCGAGAAGCGGAACCGACCTGCGGATCGGATCCGGGTTTGCCACGCGGGGCGCTTTCTCCCAGCGATTCTGCGGCAGATAGCCCAGCAGCTCGCGCACCTGACGGAAGCAGTCGGGCTCGGACTTCGCGACGAAATGGCAGACGCCCGACTTGGCGCTGTGAGCTTCCGATCCTCCGAGTCCATCAAGCGTGACCTCTTCCCCCGTCGCGGCCTTCACGACGTCGGGCCCGGTCACGAACATTTGCGAGATGCCTTCTACCATGAAGATGTAGTCGGTGAGCGCGGGCGAGTACACGGCGCCGCCGGCGCACGGCCCGAGGATGACGGAGATTTGAGCGATGACCCCGGAGCATTTGACGTTCCTTTGAAAAATCTCCGCGTAGCCATCGAGGCTGTCCACGCCTTCCTGGATGCGGGCGCCGCCGGAATCGAGCAGGCCGACGACCGGCACGCGGTTGTCGTAGGCGAGGTCCATCACCTTCGCGATCTTCTTCGCATGCGCGAGGCCGAGCGAGCCGCCGAGCACCGTGAAGTCCTGAGCGTAAACGCACACCTCTCGTCCATTGATTTGGCCGAAGCCCGTGATCACGCCGTCGCCGGGAATATCCTTGTCCTTCAGGCCGAAATCAGTCGCGCGCGTGGAGACGAGGAGGTCGAGCTCCTGGAACGTGCCTTCATCGAGGAGATAGTGGATGCGTTCGCGGGCGGTGAGCTTTCCACGAGATTTATGGGCTTCGATGCGGGCGGGACCGCCGCCGGCGGACGCCTTTTCGACGGCCGCTCGCAGCTTGACGATG
Source organism: Elusimicrobiota bacterium (assembly GCA_038059415.1). Taxonomy (GTDB): domain Bacteria; phylum Elusimicrobiota; class Elusimicrobia; order UBA1565; family UBA9628; genus GWA2-66-18. Next base: position 12,306 of record JBBTJN010000059.1, read on the forward strand.
CCGGCGGCGAGGTGCCGTGGGGGTTTAGCGTTCTTCACCGCTTCCTTGTCCATGGTGGTCAGTCTCCCGTGTAGGCGACGGCGATGCGCGCGCCCTCCACGCCGTCGTAGTCCAGCCGTACGCGCGGCGAGCCGAGCGTCGTCCACGTCTTCGCGGGGATGCCCGTCAGAGTCACCCTGTCGGCTTCAGGGCGGACGGCGCGCGCATCCGCGTCGAGTCCGAGCCCCAGTAGCTTCAAAGTCGCTTCCTTCCCGGTCCATAGCCGGGCTTGGCCTTCCGGATCGGACGGGCCGCAGGCGAGCTCGTCGGACGAAGCGACAAACGCGATCACCTCGGTCGGACGCGGGACGATCGTCTCGATGTCGACGCCGACGCGGCGCCCGGGCGCCGCGACGGCGGCGGCGCCTCCCTGCGCGCAATGCGAGATCGAAAATGACGGCACGGGGGCCGGCGCTCCTTTCGGCAAAGCCAGGAGAGGGCGTCCGGCATCGTCGTTGAAGACCTCGAGCTCGACGGCCTCCGCTTCCCAGCCGTATTCGTCGAGGAAATGCGCGCAGAGCGCGCTCTTGACCGCGAGGCGTCCCGCTACCCGGTCGAGTTTGCGGCGCTCCGGCAGGGCCTCGAGCTCGGATATCTCCGCGGGGCTGAAGCGATCATGAAGCTCGGCGAGGCTCACGAGCGCCCTTTCGGCCTCGAGGCGAGGGCAAAAAGCGAGGCGATACGGAGGCCGGCTCATCATCACTCCCTCATTATACCTAATTACTTCGGTTGACTTTACTCCCCGGGACGGATACCATTTCGTATCATGGGACTATTGACGGACGGTTGGTTCTACATCTCGTCGGCGGGGCTCTTCGGCAGCGGAATCCTTTTCTTCTTCCTCCTCGACCAATACCGCGTCGCCTCCGAGGCAGCGGATGTGACCGAGGGTGAGCAAGGCGTGGATAAGGATGGTTCGGTTTCCGCAGCCATTCGCCCGGTGTACATCCCCGATGAACCTCCGCTCGTTGAGATTGTTTCGCATCCAGTGCGCGAACCGGAAATGAAGCCCAAGGTCGAAATAAAGGCCGAACACTCCGGGCCTGATCAGCGCAAGGATGCGACAAATGCGACCGGCGGCATCAGCCCCGCCGTCGTCTATCTCCAGAACATCAAGGTGGAACTGACCGATCTCCATAGGGACCTGCGATCCTTGGCCAAGCGGGTTGACGACGAGCTCTCCGCGGTTTCCACGCGCGACAAGACTTTGATTGACCGTCTGTGCGAATTGACCCGTGCCGTTGAAAGTATGAAGGCCGCGGCCCCGGCGCCCGAGAGGACCCCGGATCCGACTCCGGCTCCGGAGCCGGCTAAGATCGTCGTCGAGGCGCCGCCTTCGCCTGCGCTGGACGCCATTGCGCAACCGAAGCCCGAGCCGGCCCCGTCGGCCGACGAAACGATCCGAATGGAGCTGGGCGCGATCATCGCCGTGCCCCCCGCTTCGCAGGCTCCGGAGAAGCCGGATACGACGGGGCAGGTCCCGGCGCAGGCGGGTTCGGCGGATGCGAATCCTGCTCCCCCGCCCGAAAAAAAGACGCGGCGGGGTCCGGTCTGGCCCGTCTAGCTCTTCTCGCAGCGTTCGTCGTCGCCGCGATTCCCGCCCGCGCAGGACTCTTCCCCGGAGGAGCATTTTCCTCGCGCGCGGCCGCGACCACGAGCGCCGCTTTCTTGACATCACCGGGCGGCTCGCGCGCCTCGGCGATGGGCGGCGTTTGCGCCGCCGCGGGCGCCGGCGCCGAGGCCGTGTTCCTCAATCCCGCGTCGCTCGCGCGCATCGCGGCCGAGGGCCCGAGCGAGGTCGCCGTGGACTATGATGCGCTGCTCGAATCCTCCTACTCAGGGTCCGTCGCCTACGCGCGCCCCCTCGGCCGTGACGGCGCTCTCGCGGTGGGACTGCTCTACGCGTCGCAGGGTGAGCAGACCTCGTACAACTCCCTCGGAGACGCGACCGGCAAGTTCGCGCCGGCGGATTTGGCGCTCGGCGCCTGGTACGCCCGCCGTCTCGTTGGCCCTCTCTCGCTGGCTGGCGGGCTCAAGATCATCCGCTCGCAGCTCGACGACCGCAGCGCCATGACCTGCGCCGTGGACGTTGGTCTTCTCGCTCGGCACTTCGTCGACATCGGCGACGGGCCTCTTGATGCCGGTGTTTCAATCCAGAACGTCGGCCCCCCTCTGAAGCTCGGCGCCTCCTCCGATCCTCTGCCGGTCCGTATTCGCTCCGGCGGTTTGTGGCGGATGTCGCCGACCTTTGACGTCGGCCTCGACGTCAATCTGCCCGTCGACCAGGATCCCTATGTCTCGCTTGGTGTCGAGGCGCGTATTCCCGCATCGAAGGTTGGTTCGGCCAAGCCGTGGGTCATATCCATTCGCGGCGGCTATGACCAGAACCGCGGGCGCGGCATGGACAGGCTCACCGGCGCCTCCGCCGGTGCGGGATTCGACTTTTCCGCGCTGCGCCTCGACTATGCCTGGATTCCCTTCGGCGCCCTCGGCTCCGTCAACCGCATCACCATCGCCTTTCGCTTTTAGACAGGGCGGGTGCCGGCCTTACGCCGGCGGCATTTGACACCCTGTGAGAGTTGTGCGATAATAGCTTCGGCACCCCACAATGTCCTGGTTCCAGAAGAAGTCCCCTGAGGCGGCCGGCGAGAGTTCGAAAACCACGTCCCTGACGCGCGCGGCCAAGGGTCTGAAGGTTTCGTTGATCCTCTCCGCAGACTCCATCCTTTTCCCATCCGAGGGCCAGGACAAGGCCATGGTCTTGCAGTCGTTGGCCGCGACGGTTTGCGGCAAGGCAGGCATCGCCGATTGGACCGCGTTCCTTGCCAAGGTTCAGGAGCGCGAGCAGGGCATCTCGACGACGCTTGATACCGGTTTAAGCCTTCCCCACGCGCGCATGGACGGCATCTCGGGCATTCTTGCCGGCATGGCGATCCTCAAAAAACCGATTCCCGATCCGAAGCAGGCGGATCTCGCCATTCGCGTCATGTTCCTCTTTTTCTCGCCGAACAAGCAAGACGCCTTCCCTCTGCATCTCCAGCTCCTGCGCGGCGTGTCGTCCTTGTTCCAGCCAGCGCTCATCGATCAGCTCGTAGCGTCTTCCCTTCCCGCCGCGGCCCTCGAGCTGATCAAAAAACTTGAGGCCTGAGCCCCGCCCCGGGCGGCGCGTCACCGAGGTCGTCGTCCTGACCACGGCCATGCTGTCGTTCATTTCCTTTTGGCGCGCGGCGGCGATCGTCCTGTGCGATCTGGCCTCGACGGCCTGGTACATCGGCGGCATCGTCGAGACCGCGATCGGTCCCGCGGCGCCATGGTTCATCCTCGGCGTCATGCTGTGCGCCGCCCCCATGCTGATGCTGTATGTCGAGGGCTCGAGCATGTTCGTGCGCGGCGGCGTGTACAAGGTCGTGCGCGAGTCCATGGGCGGCAACCTCGCCAAGATATCGGTCTCGGCGCTCATGTTCGACTATATCCTTACCGGCGCGATCAGCTCGGTCTCGGCCGGCCAGTACCTCGCCGGGCTCGTCAACTCCGCTTTCCCTCGCTTGCACATCAACTGGGCTGTCGACCCGAAGCTGTTTTCCGTCATCTTCGCTCTCGGCGTCATCGCCTACTTCTGGCGCCAGAACATCCGGGGCATAGAGGAATCCTCGGACAAGGCGATCAAGATTATGTTGCTTGTCTCCGTCATGAGCGCCGTGATCTTCGTCTGGGCGGCGTACACGATCTACGCGCGCGGCTTCGTCTGGCCGCCCCTCCGGCCGACTTTCACGCATGAGTCGCTGGGCTGGTTCCCGCCCGGCCTCACCTTGGGCAAGCTCGGGCTGCTCGTCGCGTTCGGCCACGCGTTCCTCGGCATGAGCGGCCTCGAAACGTTGGCTCAGGTGTACCGCGAAATGGAAGCGCCCAAGCTCAAGAACCTCAAGCGCGCGGCGACGGCGATCTTCCTCTTCGCGCTCATTCTGACCGGGACGATTTCGTTTCTCGCCGTCGGCTTGGTCCCCGACGGCGTTCGGCGCGCCTATGCCGACAACCTCCTGTCCGGTCTCGCGATGTCGATGGCCGGGCCGCATTGGCTGCTGCTTCTGCTCCAGGCGTTCGTCGTGCTCGTCGGCGTCATCATACTGTCCGGCGCCGTGAACACGTCGATCATGGGCTCCAACGGGGTCCTAAACCGCCTCGCCGAGGACCGGATCATGCCCGACTTCTTGCGCCACCTGCATCTGCGCTTCGGCACGACGCATCGCATGATCAACCTCGTCGTCCTCATGCAGGTGGCCACGGTCGTTCTGTGCCGCGGCGACGTGTACCTGCTCGGCGAGGCCTACGCGTTCGGCTTGATCTGGAGCTTCATCTTCAACGCGGCCGCAGTTCTCGTCCTGCGCTTCAAAGACCCCGCGAAGCGTGAGTGGAAGTTTCCCGGCAACATCACCATCGGCCCGCTCGAACTGCCGTTCGGGCTCGCCGCTTTGTTCCTGCTGGTGCTGGCCGTGGGCCTCGTCAACCTCCTGACCAAGCAGGTCGCGACCGTCTTCGGCCTTGGGTTTACCGCATTCTTCTTCGTGCTCTTTAAGATCAGCGAGCGGCTCAATAAGCGCGAGAAGGCGCAAGGCGAGCATCGCGAGAAATTCAATCTGCGCAGCGCCACGGATCTCGCGATCATGCGCGAGGAGATCGACCGTCCGAGCCGCGTGCTCGTGGCGGTGCGCGATCCGGGCAACCTCTACCACCTCATTAAAACGCTGGAGACTCTCGACACGGAGACGACCGAACTCGTGGTGTTCACCGCGCGCGTCCGCAAGGGCCTCGGCCTGATCGATGAGACCGTCTCGATGGATAACGACGAGGAGCGCCTGTTCACAAAGGTCATCGAGGCCGCCGAGAAGAACGGCAAGACCGTGACGCCGATGCTCGTCGTGTCCAATGATCCTTTCTACGCGATCACCCAGGCCGCGCAGGCCGTCAGCGCGACGGAGGTCGTGTTCGGCGTCTCCATGAAGTTGTCCTCCGACGTCCAGCTTGAGCGCCTGGCGATGACCTGGGGTTCGTTGCAGACCGATAAGCTGCCCGTGCGCTTTCGTATCCTTGGACCCGGCGTCGAACACGCCGTCGATCTTTAGAGGTCCTATGCCTGTTCGTCGAATCATAAAGCATGGCGAAAAGGTTCTGAAGATACCATGTCCCTCGCTCGACTACGCGGCGTTCAAGGACGAGCTCCCCGCTTTGCTCAAGGACATGTGGGCGACGCTGGCGGCTGCGCGCGGCGTCGGCCTGGCGGCGCCGCAGATCGGACTCTCCTTGCGCGTCGCGGTCATTGACGTCAAGCCTGAGGGCAAGTCGCGCCGTATCGTGATGATCAATCCCGAGATTATTTCTCTTGAGGGCGAGACCAACGACGAGGAGGGCTGCTTGTCCGTGCCCGGCGTGTACGCGAAGCTGTGCCGTCATTCGCGCGTGCGCGTGCGCGCGCGCGACGAACACGGAGAGCTGTGCGAGCTGTTCGGCGAAGGTCTGCTCGCGCGCGCGTTTCAGCACGAGATCGATCACCTCGACGGCAGACTCTACGTCGACCGCCTTCCGTTCGAAGCTCGGCTCCAGGCGCTGGATGTCATCAAAACCGCCAAGCCGGGTTGGGATTGAGCATCGATGAAAACGATCTTTTTCGGCACGCCCGAGACCGCCGTCCCGTTCCTGAAGCTTCTCGCCGCCAAGACCGAGGTCGTTGCGGTCGTTTCCCAACCCGACAAGCCTTCCGGGCGCGGGCTCGAGGTTTCTCCGACTCCGGTAAAGTCCGCGGCGCTTGAACTCGGCCTCAGGGTCCTTCAGCCGACGAAGCCGTCCGAGATCGCCGTCGAGCTCAAGGCCCTGCGCGCGGATTTCGGCGTCGTCGTTGCGTACGGCCGAATATTGAAGACCGACGTGCTCTCGTCGACGAAGCGGGGCCTCCTCAATGCGCATTTCTCATTGCTTCCGAAGTGCCGCGGCGCGGCCCCGGTGCAATGGTCGCTCGTTCGCGGAGAAAACAGGACCGGCGTCACTTTGTTCTGGCTTGATGAGGGAATGGACACGGGGCCCGTTCAGGCGGTTTGTGAAACGGATATTCTTGCCGACGAAGACGCCCCCGCTCTTCTGTCGCGGTTAAGCGGGCTTGGCGTCGAGCTTCTTGCCGCGACCTTGTCCGATTTAGCCGCGGGAAAGATCGTTCGCCGTCCCCAGGAAGGAGCGGCCAGCGTCGCCCCGCTCATCAAGCGCGAGGACGCTCGCCTGGACTTGTCGCGCCCGGCCGATGAATTGCACCGGCTTGTGCGCGGATTCCGGTCCTGGCCGCGCGCTTGGCTGGAACTGGCCTCCGGCAGGGTCCTGGTCCTCAAAACGGAGGCCGCTTCTCTCTCCGATGCCCACGCAGTGGGGACCCCCGGAGTCATCCTGGCCATTGAACGGGGCAGGGGTATTTTGATAGAATGCTCCTCTCGCAGTCGTCTGTGGTTCCTCGAAGTGCAACCAGAGGGAAAAAAGCCGCTCAACGCTGCTGAATTCGCCAACGGCCTGCGCTTGACCGTCGGTGGTATTTTGTCGTTGTCCGGGAAAACAATTTGATCACGAAAACCGCCGAAGTTCGAACGCTGGAAGTCGTCGCCGTCGCGGCGGCTCTTCTTGCGTTCGCCTACGTCACTTTGAACTGGGGCCTCGAGGGCGTCATTCACTCCCGCCGCACGCAGACCGTCCCCGACCTGAGGAGCCGCTCGATCGCCTCCGCGCTCGACGAGTTGGCGCCGCTGAATCTCGGCCTGCGCAAGACGGGCGTCGAGTTCGACGCGTCGGTGCCGATCTCATCAGTGCTGCGACAGGACCCGCCCGCCGGGACCATCGTGCGTGAAGGCAAGACCATTCGCGTTGTCGTCGCCCAGGGCGGGCAGACCGTGCTCGCGCCCGCCGTCGTCGGACTGCCTCTGCGCAATGCCGAGATGATGCTTCGCCAGTCCCAGCTCGCCCTCGGTGAGGTGAGCGAAGCCTACTCGCTTAAGCAGGACAAGGGCATGGTGCTTGCCCAGTACCCGAAGGCCGAGGCGAGCGTCGGGCGCGATGCTCCCATCAACCTCGTGATCTCCGGCGGCGCGCCCCCCGCGGGAGTGGCGCTCATGCCGGACTTTCTGCGTAAGAGCCTCGACGAGGTTCGGGTGTGGGCCGCCGGTGCCGGAGCCAAGATTGAGATCAAGACCGACAACACCTCTCTTTTTCCCCGTGGCACCGTGATGACCCAGACGCCGACCCCGGACACCGTGCTCTCCCCCGACGCGAAGGTCTCGCTTCTCGTCAGCGGCCGCAAGGGCGCGGCGCCGACCGTGGCCACCGAAATCTTCACGTACGAACTGCCCCAGAGCGGCTCCGAGAGTCAGGTTCGCATCGTCGTCATCGACAAGTACGGAGAGCGAGAGCTGTTCAACGGCGTGCGTAAGCCCGGCACTAAGGTGGAGGTTCCGGTCAGCGAGACCGGCGGGGCGCGGGTCAAGATATATATGAATGGCATCCTGGTTGAGGAAAGGGATCTGTGATAGTGGCCGCCAAGACCCCTGTTGTCGTCCCCTCGCTTTTGGCCGGAGATCTTTCCCGCCTGGGCGAGCAGCTCGATGTCGTTAAGGCCGCGGGTTGCCGTTGGGTTTCCGTCGATGTGATGGACGGTCATTTTGTCCCGAATCTTAGCTTTGGCCCCGACTTTGTTCGGCTCGCGAAGAAGAAGGGCTTTTACGTGGACGCTCACCTGATGGTCACGAATCCTCTCGACGTCGCGCCCTGGTTTGTCGAGGCGGGATCGGACATCGTCACATTGCACATCGAGGCCGTCGCCGACGCGAACGACGCGTTGAGCAGGATCAAGGCTCTCGGAACGAAGGCGGGGCTCGCGATCAAACCTAAGACCTCCATCGACGGCTTGATCAAATCGCTTGAGCACTGCGACCTCGCTTTGGTCATGACCGTCGAGCCAGGCTTCGGCGGACAGCAATTCATGCCGGACATGATGCCCAAGATCGCCGCGCTGCGCGCCGTGATAGACGCCAATAATTTCAATTGCTGGATCCAAGTCGACGGCGGAATGAACGCCTCCAACATCTCGCAGGCCGCCTCGGCCGGGGCCGACAGCCTCGTCGCTGGGTCGGCCGTATTCGCGGCGAAGGATCCTGCCGCCGCTTTTCGTGAGCTCGGGATGCAGGCCCGGGCCGCGTTCGGATCGGAGAACCACCTGTAAGATCGGAGAACCAGTCGCAAAGGAGAACCACATGGTCGTTATCAGGCTGCAGCGCAAGGGTAAGCCGCACCAGCCCTACTACCGCGTCGTCGCGATCGAGAAGGCTCGCGGCGCCACGGGCAAGCCCATTGAAGTCCTGGGCTCGTACAACCCCCGCATTGAAACGCAGGGCAAGAAGGTCGCAATGGACAAGGCGCGCTATGAGTACTGGATCGGAGTCGGCGCGCAGCCGTCGCAGACCGTCCGCACCCTCGTCAAGGCCGCGTCCAAGACGGCCGCCGCCAAGTAAGATGCTGATGAAAGACCTGACGCTCTTCATCGTCAAGCGCCTGGTCGACAGGCCCGAGGCGGCGTCCATTGAGGAGGAGCAGGACGGCGATACCACCGTCCTGGACATCCTCGTCGACGAGACGGACAAGGGCAAGGTCATCGGCAAGCAGGGCAAGGTCATCAAGGCGATCCGCTCCCTCGTGAACGTGGCCGCCGCGAAGGCCGGGGTGCGGGCCGCGGTGGAGATCGACTAGCTTGAAGATCGACTTTGTGACTTTGTTTCCCGGCATGTTCTCGTCCGTCATGGACGCGAGCATGATGGCGCGCGCCAAGGACAAGGGCCTGCTGGAGTGGGCCTGCGTGAATCCGCGCGATTTCACGCAAGACAGGCATCACAAAGTCGACGACCGTCCGTTCGGCGGGGGTCCGGGGATGATCATGATGGCCGATCCGTTGGAGAAGGCCATCAAGAGCATAAAGAAGAGGAATTCGAAGACCATCTTGTTGTCCCCGCAGGGAAAGACTTTCAACGACAAAACGGCGTTGAGGCTTTCGCAGGAAGCGCACCTCATACTCGTGTGCGGCCATTATGAAGGGATCGATGAGCGGCTGGTTCACCTGTTTCACGAAGAAATATCGGTCGGTGATTATGTCTTGACCGGCGGAGAACTCCCGGCCATGATCGTCGCGGATGCCGTGGCGCGCCTCATCCCCGGCGTGCTCAAGAAGGAAGGCGCGGCCGTGTCCGAGTCGTTCGCGACCGGTCTGCTCGATTTTCCGCAGTACACTCGTCCCCGCGTATGGCGGGGCCGCGAGGTCCCGGAGATTCTATTCTCTGGAGACCACGCGAAGATCGCCACGTGGCGGCATGCCGCCGCCGCCAAGGCGACCAAGCGAAAGCGTCCCGATCTGATCGAACGGGCGAAATAAGAAACGTCAGGAGAAGCGTATGATGGCTGCAATGGAAGAGAAGAAGTCTAAGGTTCCGGATTTCCGTCCCGGGGATACCGTCAAGGTATACATGAAGGTCAAGGAAGGCGAGAGCGAGCGCGTCCAGGTGTTCGAGGGAGCGGTCATCGTGCGTCGCGGACGCGGCGCGAGCGAAAACTTCACCGTTCGGAAGATTTCCTTCGGCGTCGGCGTGGAGCGAACGTTCCTGATCGCCTCTCCCCACATCGACAAGATCGAGCTCGTGCGCGAGGGCAAGGTCCGCCGCGCCCGCCTCTACTATCTCCGCGACCTGACCGGCCGGTCCGCCCGCATCGAGGACCGAGAGACCGCCGCTCAGCCCAAGGCCGAGGCCAAAGCGAAGGCCCCGCAAGTCGAGGCTCCAAGGAAGGCTGGGGAAAATAATTTCAAGGCGCATAAAGCGTCGAGCGCGACCTCAGCCGTCGCCAAGTAATTGAACGGTCGGGCTTTTGACGACGACGCGCGCAAGTCCGGACGCATCGCGGCGGTGATCGGCGTTGACGAAGCCGGCAGGGGACCTCTCGCGGGTCCCGTGGTGGTCGCGGCCGTGTCTCTGCCGAGGGTCCCATCGGCGGCGTTGCGCAAGGTTCGCGACTCGAAACAGATGACCCCGAAGAGCCGTTGCAAGATCTTCGGGGTCATTCGTTCCCAGGCGGCCGTCATTTCCGTCGCCTGGGCTCATCCCCGGTCCATAGATCGGGACAATATTCTGCGGGCGACTTTGTCCGCGATGGCGCGCGCCGCGCGGCGTGCGGCGGCCAAGTCGGGGATGGAGTCCGTGCTGGTGCTCGTGGACGGCTCGCGGCCTCTTCGTGAGTTCGATCTTCTCCAGAGAACAATAGTGGACGGCGACGCCAAGTCGCTGTGCATCGCCGCGGCGAGCGTGATCGCGAAGGTCGTGCGCGACCGTTGGATGGAACGCCTCTCGCGCCGTCATCCCGGCTACGGCTTTGAGATACATAAAGGTTACGCAACGAGCGCGCACCTGAGCGCGCTCGCCAAGCTTGGCCCGTGCAAGGCGCACCGCCTCACGTATGAGCCGGTTTTCAAGCGGGCCCCTCTCCAACGGCTGCTGGAAGGGGCACTTTCTTGAATCGCGCTGAAACGGGGCGGGCGGCGGAAGACGCGGCGGTGGAACTCTTGCGCGCCAAAGGCATGACCGTCATCGAGAGGAATTTCCGGACAAAGGCCGGAGAGATCGACATCGTGGCGAAGGACCGCGACGAGGTCGTCTTCGTCGAGGTCCGCGCGCGCGCGGGCTCTTCTTTCGGGGGTGCGGCCGCCTCGGTCGGCGAAGCTAAGCGCCGCAGGCTGATCAAGGCGGCGAGCGCGTGGCTGAAGGCGCGTGCCTGGGCCGGGCCGTGCCGCTTCGACGTCGTCGCTCTCGACGCGGGCCGAGCCGAGCACATCCCCGCGGCCTTTGACGGGAGAGGAATGTGAGCGCGGAGCTGATTGCCGAGGACCTTCCCGAGGAGAAGCGCCTCCCGCTGTGGGATCATATCGGCGAGCTGCGCGACCGCCTAGTCAACTGCGCGATTGCCCTTTTTCTCGCGACGGCTTGCGGCTACTTCCTGCGCTTTCGCCTCTGGGACCTGGCCAAGCGCCCTCTGCTGCGCTGCGTTCCGGAAATGATTTCCCCTTTCGCCTACACGGGCCTCGCCGAGCCGTTCATGTCCATGATGAGGCTCTCTTTCTGGGCTTCCGTGTTCGTCATCTCGCCTTACCTCTTCTACCAGTTGTGGGCCTTCGTGAGGCCCGCCCTGCGCGAGCGCGAACGGCGAATGGCGGTGACCTTCACGTCCGCGACGAGCGCGTGCTTTATCGCGGGCGCGGTGTTCGCCTACTTCACCGCGTTCCCCGTCCTCACGCGCATCCTGATAGACGAGGCCGTTCAGGCGGGCCTGCGTCCCAACCTGAAGCCCGCCGAGTATCTGAACCTGTTCCTCTTCACAGTGCTGGGCACGGGCGTCGTTTTCGAGGCGCCGGTGCTGTTCTATTTCTTGGCGCGCTTCGGTCTGGTGCGCTCAAGGCCCATGCTGAGGTACTGGCGCGAGTCCTCGGTCGCGATTTTCGCGACCTCGGCCTTCCTGACGCCCGGAGACGTGATCGCGACGACCATCCTGTTCGGGGTCGTCCTGCTCGGCCTCTACTGCGTTTCCACGGGCGTCGTCTGGCTCGTCGAGCGCTCCTCTTAGGCCCTGAGTTCGGGTTCGGGTTGACCGGACTCGCGTGGGCGAGAGTCGGCGATCGCGGCGACCATCTCCTCGATCGTAGTGAACTTCTCGCGGATCTTCCCCTTTTCCGAGCCCCGTCGGCGCTCGAGCTCATCGAGCTTCTTCCATTGGGCGTAGCTCACGGTCTTGACGCCGCGGCAAGACAGAAGCTTCGGCGCGGCTTCCGCAGAAGCGTCGATCGCCCGGGAGGGCAGGCGTCCGGCCTTCAGATCCTCGAGCATCGACAGCACGGTCAGGACCGAGTCCGCCCGGTTGGTTCCGATGAGGCCCGAGGGGCCGCGCTTGGCCCAGCCGACGACGTACTCTCCCGGGAGAGGCGCGCCGCCGGAGACGACGCGCCCGTCGGCGTGCGGGATGTGTCCCGACTTCTCGTCGAAGGCCACGCCCGGGATTGGAATGCCGCGATAGCCGACCGAGCGCAGGATCATGTCCGCCGGGATCGTTTCGAATTCGCCGATGCCGACGCACTTCGCTCCGCCCTTCCCGTCGTCGACGAGCTTGTTCTTCTCCAGCTTGACGGATTTTACGCTGCCGCCCTCGCCGATGATCTCGACCGGCGAGACGCAGAAGCGCAGGCGAATTTTTCGGGACCGGCTTCCCTCGCCGCGCTTCGCGCGCTCTTGGACGTAGGCGACCTTCTTCTTGTCATTCGCGTCGGCGGTCTCGAGGCGCGAGACCGGGCCGACGACGGCTTCTTCCGGCTTGACTACGAGGTCGCAGCCCTCGAGCTTGCCGAACTCCTCGATCTCGACGGGAGCGTAGGCGGCCTCGGCGGGGCCTCGGCGGCCGAGTAGCCACACGGTCTCGACCTTGCTCGCGCGCAGCGCGTCGAGAGCGTAATGCGCGATGTCCGTTTTAGCGAGCCGCTCAGGATCGCAGGCCAGCAGGCGGGTCACGTCCATCGCGACGTTGCCGATGCCGACGACCGCGACGTTCTTGCAGGATAGGTCGAACCTCTTGTGACGGTGGTCGGGATGGCCGTTATACCAGCCGACGAACTCCGTCGCCGAGTATGAGCCGACCAGATCCTCGCCCGGAATCGACATGCGCCGGTCGCTTTCGCAGCCGACGGCGTAAACGATCTGGTCGTAGCGGGCCCGCAGATCCTCGATATTGATGTCCCGGCCGAGCATCACGTTGCCCAGGAAGCGCACGCGCGCATCCATGGCCACCTTTTCATAGACCGCCACGACGGACTTGATCTTTTGGTGGTCCGGGGCCACGCCTCCGCGCGCCAGCCCGAACGGGGTGGGCAGGCGGTCGTAGATATCCACGCGAACCGTCAGGCCGGGCGCCTTGAGCAGGGCTTCGGCGGCGTAGAAGCCCGACGGTCCGGCGCCGATGATCGCCACGCAAAGGGGTCTTTCCGGGGTGCCGACAGCGCTCATTTTATTCTCCAGTTAAACGTAGTCCTTGTACTCCGGCTGATATTGCAGGGCCTCGATGTGCCTGCGCAGGTCCTTGGGACGAGGCTCGGTCGCCAGGCCGCGCTTGTAGCACACCTCGGCGACGGCCTCGGCGATGCGCGCCGAGATCTCCCTGATCTTGGTCAAAGGCGGGAACAGTGCTCCCTGCTTCAGGTCCCCCTCGGTGACGAGGTTGGCCAAAGCGTGCGCCGCCGCAGAGAACATCTCGTCGGTGACGCGCTTGGAGGCGGTCGCGACGACGCCCAGCCCGACGCCCGGGAAGATGTAGGCGTTGTTGCCCTGTCCCGGAACGAAGGTCCGCCCCTCGTAGACGCACTTAGGGAAAGGGCTGCCGCTGCAGAAGATCGCCCCACCCTTGGACCAGCCGTAAGCCTGCTCCGCCGAACATTCGGCGTTGGAGGTGGGGTTTGACAGCGCGAAGATCAGAGGGCGCTTGTTGAGCCGCGCCATCTCCTCGATGATCTCCTTCGTGAACTGCGCGGCCTGGCCCGAGACGCCGATGAGCGCTGTGGGCTTGATCGCCTTGACCGCCGCGAGGAGGTCGGGCACCGGACCGTGGGCATGCGCGTGGGCGTAGGGTTTCTTATGATCCTGCAGGTCGGTGCGGCTGCTGTCGACGAGAGACTTGGAGTCCATGAACCAGCAGCGCGACATCGCTTCCTGCCTGGTCAGACCTTCGGCCACCATCGCGCCGACGACGAGGTCGCCGATGCCGATGGCCGCCTCTCCGGCGCCGTGGAACAGGATATTCTCCTCGGTGAGCTTTCGCCCGGTGATGCGGCAAGCGGAGTACAGCCCGGCTAAGGTGACCGAAGCGGTTCCCTGGATGTCGTCGTTAAAGCAGCAGATCTCGTGCCGGTACTTTTCAAGCAGGCGGAACGCGTTGTGGTTGGCGAAGTCCTCGAACTGAAGCAGCGCCTTCGGGAAGACCTCCGAGACGGCCTCCACGAACTCCTGGATCAGGTCGTCGTATTCCTTGCCGTCGAGGCGCTTCTCGGTGGTGCCGAGGTACAACGGATCTGCGAGCAGGATGGGGTTATTCGTCCCGACGTCCAGCGTGATCGGCAAGGTGGCGCCGGGCGGGATGCCGCCGCAAGCCGTGTAGAGCGCCAACTTCCCCACGGGGATGCCCATGCCGCTGGCGCCGAGGTCGCCCAGGCCGAGGATGCGTTGGCCGTCGGTGACGACGATGACGCGCACGTCCCGGCGCGGCCAGTTGCGCAGGACCTCGCGGATCCGGCCTTTCTCATGCTTCGTGATGAACAGGCCGCGCGACCGGCGGAAGAGATGCGCGTACAGCTGGCAGCCCTTGCCGACCGTCGGGGTATAGATGATCGGCATGATCTCTTCGATGTTGTCGGTGACGACGCGGTAGTAGAGCGTCTCGTTGCGGTCGAGCAAGGACAGCATGTCCACGTACTTTTCCAGGTCGGTGGCGCGCTTGCGGACATTGGTGATGACGCGCACCGACTGCTCGGCGAGCGACGAAACTTTGGGCGGGAGCAGGCCGAGGAGGCCGAGCTTGAGCCGCTCCCTGTAAGTGAAGGCGGTTCCCTTGTTGTACAAGGGGTCATGCAACAAATCGATCCCGGTACGGCCCGGGTGGTGGGAGGTGTCAGGTGCCGGCGGGGACGCGAGTTTCTGGGGGTTTTTGTTCACGACCTTTCTTACGCAACGGATCGGCCATGCCGCCCGATATTTTAAACGGCGGCTGCGCGCCGGCATCTCCGGGTTGGAAGCCGCTTTAGAGGTTCTTGAGGCAGGCCTCGGCGATGCTTGGCGCGGTGAAGCCGTACTTCTCGTACAGTTGCTCGGGTGTGGCGGACTCGCCAAATGAGCGCAGTCCGAGCCGGACGACTGGGCAGGCGAGGCCGCGCTCGGCGATCGCCTCGCACACGGCGGAACCGAGGCCGCCGTTGACGTTGTGGTCCTCGACGACGACGATGCGCTGGGAGTCCGTCGCGAGCCTGGAGACGGTCTCGCCGTCGAAGGGCAGCAAAGTCGAGGCGTTGGCCGCGCGCACGGCGAAGCCCTTCGCTTCCAGAAGCTTGGCCGCTTCGACCGCGTGCGGCACCGGACCGCCCGAGGCGATGATCGTCGCCTGGTACTTGGCGGGTTTCTTCACGGGCTCAAAGATCACGTCGATCTTATTGGGCCGCCACTTGTAGTCCGAGCCGTGGACATCGGGCATCTTTTGGCGGGTGAGACGGATATAGACCGGGCCCTTATGCTCGATCATCCAGCGCACGGCTTGCTGGGTCTCGGCGTGGTCGGCGGGCTGGAGGATGGTCATGTGCGGGAGCGCGCGCATCGCGGCCACGTCCTCGAGGCCCATCTGCGAGGTTCCATCCTCGCCGATGCCGATGCCGGCGTGCGTGCCGACGAGCTTCATATTGGTCTGATTGTAGGCGGCGCTGATCCGGATGGACTCGACGCGGCCGATGAGAAAGCAGGCAAACGAGGTCAGAACCGGAATCTTCCCGGAGAGCGCCAAGCCCGCGGCTACGCCGACCATGTTCTGCTCGGCGATGCCCATCTCGAAGTGGCGCGCCGGGTACTTCTTCATGAATGGCTGCGTCATCGTGGACTTCGAGAGGTCGGCGTCCAGGACGACGAGGTTGGGGTTCGTCTCGGCGATCTCGAGGATCGTCTCGCCGAAGGATTCGCGCGTCGCTTTAGCGGCCATTCTCGATCTCCCTTACGGCCTTGTCGGCGTCTTCCTTCTTCGGAGCGTTTCCGTGCCAGGCGATGTTGTTCTCCATGAAGGAGACTCCCTTGCCCTTGACGGTCTTGGCGACGATGACCTGCGGCTTGCCGTCCTTTGCGGCCCACGATTGAGCGAGCGCCTTCTCCACGGCCGCGAGATCGTGGCCATCGACCGCCTGCACTTCCCAATTGAAGGTCTTCAGCTTGTCGGCGAGAGGCTCGAGGTCCATGACCTCGTTGACCGGGCCATCGATCTGGCCGTTATTGAAGTCGACGATCGCGATGAGGTTGTCGAGCTTGAACTTGGGAGCGGACATGAAGGCCTCCCAGCACTGGCCTTCCTGCATCTCGCCGTCGCCCAGGACAACGACGGTTTTCCAGTCCTGTTTGTCGAGCTTGGCCGCGCAGGCCATGCCGACGCCGACCGACAACCCCTGGCCGAGAGAGCCTGTTGAGAACTCGATGCCGGGCAGGCGTAGGCGATCGGGGTGGCCCTGGAGCGGGCTGCCGAGCTTGCGCAGAGTCAGGAGGTCGGCCGCGGAGAAGTAGCCGCGATGCGCCATCACCGCGTACAGCGCGGGGCAGGCGTGGCCCTTCGAGAGGATGAAGCGGTCGCGGCCTTCCCAGTCCGGCTTCATGGGATCGTGCTTGATGAATTTCCAGTACAGCACGGCGAGGATGTCGATGATGGAAAGCGAACCGCCGGGATGTCCATTGCCGGCCGCCTCGATCATGCGGATGATGTCGACGCGCATCCGCTTCGTGAGGGACTTCAGGTCTGTCGGGGCGGCGGTCGCGGTGGGCATGCCTGATTCTACTATTCCTGCGGCGCGCGCAGTGTGATAGAATCGCATATGAAGTTCAATCTCTATGTCGGCGCACTGCGCAAGGCGGCCGCGTTCATCAAGAAACAGGCCCCCAGTTTCACGCCCGACGTCGGTTTCGTGCTCGGTTCCGGTCTCGCTCAGGCTGTTCCCCCTCTTGAGAAGACGCTGACGATTCCCTATCGCGACATCCCCGGCTTCCCCCGCACCACGGTCCCCGGCCACGAAGGCAAGCTCATTTTGGGGCGCTCGGCCGGCCGCGCGGTCGCCGTCATGCAGGGACGCTTTCACTACTACGAGGGCCACTCTATGGAATCCATCGCGCTGCCCGTGCGCGCGCTCGAGTCCCTGGGCCTCAAGACGATGATCGTGACTGCGGCCGTGGGCTCGATGCGCGAGAAGGTCAAGCCCGGCCACTTCACCGTCGTGACCGACCACATCAATTTGATGGGCTGCAATCCCTTGAGGGCGTTTCACGAGGAGGAGTTCGGAACGATGTTCCCTGACATGACCAAGGTTTACGACGCTCGCCTGGGCGATGTCATGCTGTCCGCGTGCCGCAAGCGTAAGGTTCCCGTGCACGAGGGGGTCTATGTCGCCGTCGGGGGGCCTTCGTACGAGACGCCGGCCGAGATCCGCGCCTTCCGCGCGCTGGGCGGAGATGTCGTCGGCATGTCGGTTGTTCCCGAGGTCATTCCCGCCCGGCAGATGGGGCTGACGACGGCCGCGATCGTATGGACCTCGAACATGGCCGCGGGCCTGCCTGGCGCGAACCAGAACCACGGCGACGTGCTGGCGCTGGGCGCCCGCGTGTCCAACGACCTGCGCGGCGTTCTCGGCGACATGATCAAGGCCGTGCAGAGATGATGTTCCTCGATCTCATCGCCAAGAAGCGCGACGGCGGACGGCACACGCCCGGCGAGCTCGCGTTCGTCGCCCGCGGCGCGGCGAAAGGCCTCGTTCCCGATTATCAGCTGGCCGCCTGGCTCATGGCCGTGCTGTGCCGCGGGATGGACGAAAGGGAAACCGTCGGCCTCACGCGCGCGATGGCGGACTCCGGCGAGACGCTCGGCCTGGGCAGGGTTGCGCGTGCGAAGGCGGACAAGCACTCCACCGGCGGCGTGGGCGACGGCATATCCCTGGCGCTTGCCCCCCTCGCCGCGGCCTGCGGCCTCGCGGTTCCGATGATGTCGGGCCGGGGCCTCGGCCATACCGGCGGCACGCTCGACAAGCTTGAGTCCATCGCGGGCTTGCGCGTCCGCCTCGAGCTCGCCGAGATTCGCGCGCAGGTGCGCGACCTCGGCTTCTGCATGTTCGGCCAGACCGGCGCGCTCGCCCCGGCCGACCGCGCTTTGTACGCGCTGCGTGACGCGACGGCGACCGTGCCCGCGCGGTCGCTCATCGTCGCCAGTATCCTCTCGAAGAAGGCCGCCGAGGAGCTCGACGCGCTCGTGCTGGACGTCAAGGTCGGCTCCGGGGCTATTTTCCGGGACGCGAAGAGCGCGCGTGGGCTCGCCCGGGCCTTAGTCAAGACCGCGAAGGGCCTCGGCATGCCCGCCGTCGCCGTGCTCACCGCGATGGAGCAGCCTCTTGGACGCTATGTCGGCAACGCGCTTGAGGTCCGCCAGGCGGTGGAAATTCTTCGCGGCGACGAGACCGCCTCCGATTACCTCGAGTGCCTGCTGGCGCTCGGCGGCTGGATGCTCAAGCTCGGGGGCCTCGCCAGATCCCCGCGGGCCGGCGCGGAGATGATGCGCTCCAGGATCAAGGACGGCTCGGGCTTGCGCCTGTTGCGCGACTGCGTGAAGGCCCAGGGAGGCAGCGTCGCCGTGATCGACGACATTTCCCTCCTGCCGAAGGCGAATCTGTCCCGCAGAGTGCGCGCCGCCGGGACGGGCTTCGTTTCGGCTCTCGACGCGCGTAAGATCGGACAGGCCGCCGTCCTTCTCGGCGCGGGCCGGGCTTTCAAGGACCAGGAGCTTGACTACGGCGCCGGGCTGGAGCTGCTCAAGAAGGTCGGCGACCGCGTGACTCAGGGCGAGCCGGTCGCGCTCCTCCACGCCGCCGATGAAACTAAGCTCGATCTGGGAGAACGCGAATATTGTTCGGCGCTCGCCGTGTCCGCGAAGCCCGTCCGCCCGAAGTCCGTCGTGCTCGGGGTCATTCGATAACCGGAGGCCATATGCCCAAACTATTTGTCAGCGATCATCCCCTCGTTCAGGATAAGCTCGCGCGGTTGCGCGACAAGGCCACTGATCCCCAGGATTTTCGGCGTCTGATGGCCGAAGTCGCCATGTTGATTGGCTGTGAGGTGCTCAAGGGCGTGCGCACGCGCAAAACGACGGTGCGCACTCCGCTCCAGACCGCGCCGGCCGTGGTCTTGGATCAGCCGCTCACATTCGTCGCGGTCCTGCGCGCGGGCCTCGGCATGACGCCGGGCCTCCTGGAACTGGCCCCGAAGGCCTCTATCGGCCACATCGGCCTTTACCGCGACGAGGAGACCCTGGAGCCCGTCAAATACTATGTCCGCCTGCCGAAGGATATCTCGGAGCATTTTGTCGTGCTGTGCGATCCGATGCTCGCGACCGGCGGTTCCGCTTGCGAGGCGATCCGCATTCTCAGGTCCGCCGGCGCGAAGAACATCGCCCTGCTGACCTTGCTCTCTTCGAAGCGGGGCGTGGCCCTCATCCATAAGGGCCATCCCGACGTCCCGGTGTACACCGCCGTGGTCGACGCCGTGCTGAACGCGAAGGGCTACATCGTTCCGGGCCTCGGCGACGCCGGCGACCGCCTCTTCAACACCTGACGCGCGATCATCCGCGCTTGCCCCCCTGAGGGCCCATAGAGCGATAGCCCCATCGGCTCCGGCTGCTTTCGCAATCAGCCAGGCGGGCAATGTCGGCGGAAACGATCCTTCGGCGGGCAAGCCGGGCGAACCGGTTAAGTTCGCGCACACCAAGAGCCAAAAAAGAAGAAGACCCCGAGAGGTTGGGGTCTTCTCACGATACCGCTTCGAGTCGGCTTTAAAGGCTTAAGCGTGTTTGGCGGCGGGGGCGATCTAGATGAGCGGAGCGGCCGTCTCGGCTTTGCAGATGTTGGGCCACACGCAGGGCCGGAACTGAGCGACGGCTTCGGGGGCCGTCTCGGTTTTGCAGATGTTGGGCCACACGCAGGGCCGGAACTGCGCGACGGCTTCGGGGGCCGTCTCGGCTTTGCAGATGTTGGGCCACACGCAGGGCC